>NZ_JBFRFC010000001.1:0-512497 GCF_052114625.1 Stenotrophomonas sp. 2YAF26
GCTGCGCCGCAGAATGCATTGGGCGAAATTCCCATGCTCTACTTGAATCGATCTAAATCCGCCGGGGTGCGGATTTGTACCGATGGAAACGAGGGCTCGGCCTGTGCGGCCGGTTCTTCGCTGCCGCCCTGCCGCCAAGGAGTCCTGCCCGTGACCAGGTTGTCCCGCCGTCGTCCCGCCCGCCGCCTGTCGGCATTGTCCCATCGGCCCCTGGCCCGCATCGCCTGCCTGCTGGCACTGGCGGTGACGCCCTGGCTGCAGGCCGCACCGGCCGCGCTGGAGCGCGAGGTCAATACCTTCATCGGCAGCAAGGATGACGGCAATACCTTCCCCGGTGCCTCGGCACCGTTCGGCCTGATCCAGGTCAGCCCGATCGGCAGCCACTATTCGGGCTGGCGCTACGACGACGACAAGATCCGCGGCTTCGGCCACTCCTTCCTGTCCGGTGCCGGTTGCTGGGAGCAGGGTGGGCAGGTCTCGGTGCTGCCGGTGACCGGTTCGATCGGCCCGGGCGGCGACTTCGATACCGCCGATGCGAAAGCCTTCAATCACAAGACCTATGCGTCGGCCTACAGCCACGACGGTGAGATCGGCCAGGCCGGCTACTACAAGGTGCGCCTGACCAGCTACGGCGGCATCGACGCAGAAGCGACCGCGCGCACCCGCGCAGCTGCCGAGCGTTACACCTTCAGCCAGCGCCAGGGCGACGGCCACGTGCTGGTGAATGTCGGTCAGGCCAACGAGCGCCACTCGGTGATCGGCAGCGTGGTCGATGTGGTGGGTGACCGCGTGGTGGAAGGCAAGCTGGTCACCAAGAGCTTCTGCGGTGGACATCAGTACACCACCTGGTTCCGCATTGAGTTCAACCGCCCGTTCAAGGCGCATGGTACCTGGGGCGAGGGCGGCGGCCTGCCGGGCGCGCGCCACAGCATGGAAGGCGAGCAGAAGCCGAATGGCGCGTGGCTCAGCTTCGACCTGGCCAAGGGCCAGTCGGTCACGGCCGTCAGCGCGATTTCGCATGTGGATGCCGAAGGTGCGCGCACCAACCTGCGCGCCGAGGGCATGCAGGGCGGGGCGCTGCTGGGCTTCGAACGCATGCGCGCGCTGTCGCAGCAATCGTGGCGGGAGCAGTTGGCACGCGTGCGCGTGCAGGGCGGCAATGGCGATGACCGCACCGTGTTCTACAGCGCGCTGTACCACGCGCTGCTGCAGCCGCTCACCGGCAGCGATGCCGACGGCCGTTACCGCGGCTACGACGATGGCATTCATCGCGCCGATGGCTGGACCTACTACGAGTACTTCTCGCTGTGGGACACCTACCGTGCACAGAACCAGTGGCTGGCACTGACGCGCCCGGATGTGGCGCGCGACATCGGCCGCAGCCTGCTGGCGATCGATGAGCAGGGCGGCTGGCTGCCGCGCTGGGGCTATGCCAACTTCGAGACCAACATCATGACCGGCGATCCGGTCACCCCCTTCATGGTCGACCTGTGGCGCTTCGGTGCACTCAAGGGCCGCGAAGGGCAGGCATGGGATGCGTTGCGCCGCAATGCGTTCGGTACGCCGCCGCTGAACTCGCGTGCTGCCGGTCGCTCCGGCAACCCGACCTATCTGGACAAGGGCTACGTGGTCTACGACCGCGCATTCCCGTCCAAGGGCATGGACGTCGATCCGCATCACGGCGGTTCGGCCACCTTGGAATACGCGCTGGCCGACTGTGCGCTTTCGCAGATGGCCGATGGCCTCGGCCATGCGCAGGACGCGGCGACGCTGCGTGAGCGCGGCCGCAACTGGCGCAAGGTGTGGGACCCGCAGGTGCGCGACGCCGAGACCGGCTTCACCGGCTTCCCGCGCCCGCGCACCGAAGATGGCCAGTGGTACACACCGGCCGATGGCCATTACAGCCCACGCTCGCACCACGGTTTCCATGAAGGCACCGCGTGGCAGTACCAGTGGCTGGCGCAGCAGGACGTGCCGGGCCTGGTCGAAGCGATGGACGGCCGCGAACAGGCCGGCCGCCGCCTGGATGCCTTCTTCGCCATGGACGCTCTGCAGGCCGACCCCCTCAATGCCGCCCGCAAGGAGTGGGTGGTCGGGCCGTACAGCTATTACAACCAGTTCCGCTACAACCCGAACAACGAACCGGACCTGCACTCGCCGTGGCTGTACACGCTGATCGGCCAGCCGTGGAAGACCGCCGCCGTGGTGCGCGCCGCGCAGCAGCTGTTCACCAATGCGCCCAACGGCGTGACCGGCAACGATGACCTCGGCACGATGTCGGCCTGGTACCTGTTCAGTGCGATTGGCGTGTACCCGGCGGTGCCGGGCAGCGGCGAGTTCCTGCTGCATACGCCGCGCTTTGCCAAGGTCGAGGTCGAGTTGGGCAATGGCCGCACCCTGCGCATCGAGGCACCTGGCGCCGATGGCCGCCGCCTGCAGTACGTACAGGGTGTCCAGGTCGACGGCCAGGCACATGCCCCGGTATGGCTGGGCTGGAGCCAGCTGCAGCAGGGCCCGAAGCTGCGCTTCGCGCTTGACGGGCGGGCGCCGACCGAGGGCTGGGGCACGGCGGTCAAGGACCTGCCGGTGTCCTGGTGCGCGGCACCGGGCAGCCAGCTGCACTGAGCCGGGCTGTGCCGTTCGAGGCAACCCAGCGAACGGCACGGCACGACAGGGCCGCGATCCATTAGGCTTGAGCATCCATCGGAGTGCGGGAAGACGATGAACGACAACAGCGACAGTTCCAGCAAGCGTTCCGGCAAGGCGGTGACGGTGACCGACATCGCCCGTGCCATCGGCGTTTCGCGCGCGACCGTGTCGCTGGTGCTGCGTGGCAGTCCGCTGGTCAACGTCGATACCCGCGCCCGGGTCGAGGCTGAGCTGCGCCGCCAGCGTTACGTCTACAACCGCGCTGCAGCGAACCTGCGGCGGCGCACGTCTTCCAGCATCGCCCTGGTCATCAACGATCTGTCCAACCCGTTCTTCGCCGAATTCGCTTCGGGTGTGGACGAGGCACTGGGCGGGCGCGGCTACGTTACCCTGCTCGGCAGTACCGGCGAGTCGCCCGAGCGGCAGCAGGCGGTGCTGTCCACGCTGATGGAACACACGCCTGCGGGCCTGATCCTGTCGCCGGCCGAGGGCAGCGATGCCACGCTGCTGCGGCAGGTACTGGGCGCCAACGCCAACGTACTGCTGTTCAACCGCGAACTGGAAGGCGCCGACTGGGACTTCCTGACCCTGGACAACCAGCATGGCGCCTACCTGGCCACCCGCCACCTGATCGAGCGCGGCCATCGCCAGATCGCGTTCTTCGGTGGCCACGCGGCATCGAGTTCCTGCCACCAGCGTCGTGCCGGTTTCCAGCAGGCACTGGCCGAAGCCGGGCTGGCATTGCCGCCCGGCTGGATGATCGAATCTGCACCCAACCGCCTGGAAGCGGCCGCGCGTACCGATGAACTGTTCGTCGACGGCCATCGGCCAAGCGCAGCGGTCTGCTACAACGACACCGTCGCGCTGGGCCTGATGCTGGGCCTGAACTCGCGCGGCATCCGTCCCGGCGGTGACTTCGCGGTGACCGGCTTCGACGATATTTCCGAAGCGTCGGTTGCCGTGCCGCCGTTGACCACCCTGACGGCCGACCCGCGCGAACGCGGGCGGCAGGCGGCCTCGCTGCTGCTGCAGCGGCTGGAGGAGCCGGATGCGCCACCACGGCGCACGGTCGCCCCGGTACAGTTGCGCATCCGCGAAAGCAGCGCCGCACGTCCGAATTGAATTGATGCTTCGCTACTGAACTGATTGCACCCTTCCACGCACCAACGACCTTTCGCGCATCGAGGCGCGTACCGCATGCCGATCTCCGCAACGCCCCGCCCATCGGGTTCCCCGGGCAACCAGCCTGCCGTCACCAATGGCAAAGCGCTGGCCGTGGTCACCACCATCTTCTTCATGTGGGGCTTCCTGACCTGCCTCAACGACATCCTGATTCCGCATCTGAAGGCGGTGTTCGAGCTGAACTACGCCAAGGCAATGCTGGTGCAGTTCACCTTCTTCGGCACCTACTTCCTGATGTCGTTGCCGGCCGGGCGGCTTGTGGCAGCGCTGGGCTACAAGAAGGGCATCGTGGCCGGCCTGGTGATCGCCGGTATCGGTGCGTTGGGCTTCTGGCCGGCCGCTGAGCTGCGCGTCTATGGCGCCTTCCTCGGTGCACTGTTCGTGCTGGCCACCGGCATCACCGTGCTGCAGGTGGCGGCCAACCCGTATGTCGCGCTGCTTGGGCCGGAACAGACCAGTTCCAGCCGCCTGACCCTGGCGCAGGCGCTGAACTCGCTGGGTACGGCCATCGCGCCGATCTTCGGCGGCATGCTGATCCTGTCCAACACGGCCATGAGCGGTGAGCAGATCGCCGCGCTGCCGGCCGCCGAGCAGCTCGCCTACCGTACCGCCGAGGCACACGCGGTGCAGGGCCCCTATGTCGGCCTGGCCGTGGCGCTGGTGCTGCTGGCCCTGTTCGTGTTCCTGTTCCGCCTGCCGGCGTTGAACGACACCACCGAGCAGGCTGACCACGGGCATCAGCACAGCTATCTGGATGCGCTGCGCAAGCGCCACCTGCTGCTGGGCGTGCTCGGCATCTTCTTCTACGTCGGCGCCGAAGTATCGATCGGCAGCTTCCTGGTCAACTATCTGTCGATGCCCACCATCGGCGGCTTCAGCGAGCAGGAAGCCACCCACTATGTGTCGGCCTACTGGACGATGGCGATGATCGGTCGCTTCGCCGGTTCGGCGCTGCTGGCGCGCTTCTCGCCGAGCCGCCTGCTGGCGATCTTCGCGCTGGTCAACGTGGGCCTGCTGACGCTGACCATGATGACTTCCGGCAATGTCGCGCTGTACTCGGTGGTGGCGATCGGCCTGTTCAATTCGATCATGTTCCCGACCATCTTCGCGCTCAGCATCGAGCGCCTGGGCCCGCTGACCAGCAAGGGTTCGAGCCTGCTGATCATGGCCATCGTCGGTGGCGCCGTGGTGCCCTACCTGCAGGGCGTCCTGGCTGACCACATCGGCGTGCAGGCCAGCTTCATCCTGCCGCTGCTGTGCTACGGCTACATCATTTTCTACGGACTGGTCGGCGCCCGCGCGCCGGCTGCCGGCACGCAGGGAGGCTGAGTCGAAAATGGGTTCCATCGTCTGCTTCGGCGAAATTTTGATCGATCTACTAGCGCAGCCGCCGTCCTCGGCCGATACCCCGCGCGCGTTCCTGCAGTACGCCGGAGGTGCACCGGCCAACGTCGCGGTGGCCGCCGCGCGGCTGGGCGCGAAGACCCAGTTCGTCGGCATGCTCGGCCGCGACATGTTCGGCGACTTCCTGGCGGAGAGCCTGAGCGAACACGGCGTCGGCACCGACTACATCGTGCGTACCGACGCGGCCAAAACAGCACTGGCCTTCGTTGCACTGGACGCGGGCGGCGAACGCAGCTTCAGCTTCTACCGTCCGCCTGCCGCCGACCTGCTGTTCCGTGACAGCGATTTCCAGGCGGGCTGCTTCGATGGCGCGCAGTGCTTCCATGTCTGTTCCAACAGCCTGACCGAAGCGGACATCGCCGAAGCGACGTTCGCCGGCATGGACCGCGCGCGCGCGGCCGGTGCGGTGGTCAGCCTGGATCTCAACCTGCGTCCGGCGCTGTGGCCGGCCGATGTCGACCCGACACCGCGCCTGTGGCAGGCGCTGGAACGCGCCGACCTGGTCAAGCTGTCGCGCGAGGAACTGGATTATCTGGCCGCCCCGCTGGGGGATGACGGCGAGGCGCTGGTGCTGCGTCGCCTGCTGGCCGCGCAGGCACGCTGGGTGATCATCACCGACGGCGCCGCCACGCTGCATTGGTATACCCGTGAAACGCAGGGCAAGGTCAGCAGTTTCCGCGTCGCCACCGTGGACACCACCGCTGCCGGTGATGCCTTCGTCGGCGGCGTGCTGGTTGGCCTGCTGGAGCGGGGTGGGGCAGGTGCGGGCTTTGCCGCGTTCTGCCAGGACCCGCAGGCGATCACCGCCACGCTGCGCTTCGGCGCCGCTGTTGGCGCAATGGCCGTGACCCGCAAGGGCGCGTTCGCTGCGATGCCCTCGTTCGATGAAGTGCAGCAGCTGCTGCAGGTACAGGATCTCCCCGCATGAGCACCTCGCCCGATTTCCGTTCCCCCGCGTTCCTGCGCGCCCACATCGCCGATACGATGGCGTTCTACCATCCGCGCTGCATCGATCCGAAGGGTGGCTTCTTCCACTACTTCCGTGACGACGGCAGCATCTACGATGCCAGCCATCGTCATCTGGTGAGCAGCACCCGCTTCGTCTTCAACTACGCCATGGCTTACCGCGAGTTCGGCAATGCCGAGTATCGCGATGCAGTCGAGCACGGCGTGCGCTACCTGCGGGAGGTTCACCGCAACCCGGCCACCGGCGGCTACGCTTGGACCCTGCGCGATGGCGTGGTCGAGGACGACATGAACCACTGCTACGGCGTGGCCTTCGTGCTGCTCGCCTACAGCTGTGCGTTGAAGGCAGGCATCGAAGAAGCCCGCACGTGGATGGACGAAACCTGGCAGCTGCTGCAGGCGCGCTTCTGGGAAGCCGAGCATGGCCTGTACAGGGACGAGGCCGACGGCCAGTGGAACTTCACCGGCTACCGCGGCCAGAACGCCAACATGCACATGTGCGAGGCGATGCTGGCCGCGTTCGAGGCCAGTGGCGAGCAGCGCTATGTCGAGCGCGCGCTGCAGCTGGCCGACAACATGACCCGCCGCCAGGCGGCAAAGGCCGGCGGTCTGGTCTGGGAACACTACGACGTCAACTGGAACATCGACTGGGACTACAACCTGGACGATCCCAAGCACCTGTTCCGGCCGTGGGGCTTCCAGCCGGGGCACCAGACCGAGTGGGCCAAGCTGCTGCTGATCCTGGACCGACACGTGCAGGCCGACTGGCTGGTGCCGACCGCGCAGCATCTGTTCGATGTGGCCGTGGAGCGCAGCTGGGACGAGGTGCGCGGCGGCCTGTACTACGGCTTCGCCCCGGAGTCCCGCCGGCAGCCGGGCATGGACGGCGCGCCGATCGGCGGCGACAGTTTCGTCTGCGACGACGACAAGTATTTCTGGGTGCAGGCCGAGACCCTGGCCACCGCCGCGCTGATGGCCGCACGCACCGGCGATGACCGCTATTGGCAGTGGTACGACCGTATCTGGGCGTACTCGTGGGAGCACTTCGTCGACCATCGATACGGCGCATGGTTCCGCATCCTCGACGCCGACAACCGCAAGTACAGCGATGAGAAGAGCCCGGCCGGCAAGGTGGATTACCACACCATGGGTGCGTGCTACGAAGTGCTGAACGTCGTGCGTTGAGTTCTGCCGCGCTGCGCGCTCGCCGGACGTGGTCCGGCGCTACCGTGGCGTGTGGCATTGGTAGCGCCGGGTCATGCCCGGCGGAAAAACAGGAGTATCACGTGCATCGCATTTCCAACGCTGTCCGTCTGCTGCTGTTGTTGATCGCCCTTGGCGCCTTCCCCGCAGGCGCCGCACCGCTGCAGGCGCAATGGGAGTTCCGGCTGCTGCCCGGCGACGCGCAGGGCGCGGCCCATCCTGGCCTGCAGCAGTGGCGCGCGGCCACGGTGCCAGGCAGCGTGCACACCGATCTGCTGGCGCATGAGCTGATCCGCGATCCCTACGTCGGTGCGCCCGAAGCCGAGCTGCAGTGGATCGGTCTGGCCGACTGGGAGTACCGCGCCCGTTTCGATGTGGACGCTGCCAGCTTGGCAAAGGCCCATGCCGAGCTGCGCTTCGACGGCCTGGACACCTATGCCGAGGTGACGCTCAACGGCAAACCGCTGCTGCGCGCCGACAATGCCCACCGCACCTGGCGCGCCCGCGTCGAAGGTCGCCTGCGTGCGAAGGGCAATGAACTGCAGATCGTGTTCCGTTCGCCGATCCGCACGCTGCTGCCCGGCGTGCAGGCGATGCCGCACAGGATTGCCGGCAACTATCCTTCGCCCTACGGCGATGAACCCAAGGACGCAATGGTCGGCAACTTCGCGCGCAAGCCGGCATACCACTTCGGGTGGGACTGGGGCCCGCGCTACGTCACTGCCGGCGTCTGGCGGGGCGTGGACCTGCAGGCATGGGATGCGCATCGGTTGACCGAACTGGCCGTACGCACTGATGCGCTTGATGCAGAAAAGGCAAAGCTGGCCGTAGTGCTGCAGGTGGAGCAGGACGCGGTCGCCGGTCCGATTGCGGTGGACGTCGAGGTGCGGGATCCCGACGGCCGCAGCGTCGCACGGGTGCAGCGCACGGTCGAACTGAAGCCCGGCCGGAACAGCGTGGAGGTGCCGGTTGAACTGGCCAAGCCGCGGCGCTGGTGGCCGGTCGGCCATGGTGCGCAGGACCGCTACACCGTGCAGGCGCGCCTGGACGGCAGTGCCGATCCGGTGCTGGCACGCGAACAGCGCATCGGCCTGCGCACCGTCGAACTGCGCCGCGAGCAGGACGAGAAGGGAGGACAGGGCTTCGCCTTCGTCATCAACGGGGTGCCGATCTTCGCCAAGGGCGCGAACGTGATCCCCTTCGACGCCTTCCCCGCGCGCGTTGATGCTGCGCGCCTGCGCCAGGTACTGGTCGCCGCGCGCGATGCCAACATGAACATGCTGCGCAACTGGGGTGGCGGCTACTACGAAGACGACGCGTTCTTCGACATCGCCGACGAACTGGGCCTGCTGGTCTGGCAGGACTTCATGTTCGGCGGTGGCATGCAACCGGGTTACGACCCGGCATTCCGCGCCAGCGTGGTGGCCGAGGCGCGCGACAACGTGCGCCGGTTGCGCCACCATCCCAGCATCGTGCTGTGGTGTGGCAACAACGAGGAAGAAACGGCGTGGAAGGACTGGGGCCACGGCCGCGACCTGAAGGCAGCTGATCCGGCGTTCGCAGCGAAGGTCTGGCAGGGCTACGTCGACCTGTTCGGCAACGACCTGCGCCAGGTGGTGAGCGAGGATGGGTTGGGCGTGCCGTACTGGTCCAGTTCGCCCAGCAACGACCTGGACGAGAAGGCCAACGACTCCACCCGTGGCGACAAGCATTACTGGCAGGTGTGGGGCAATCCGGCATTGCCGGTGCAGGCGTATCTGCGCGAAACCCCGCGCTTCATGTCCGAGTACGGCCTGCAGGCCTGGCCTGCAGTGGCGACGGTGGACCAGATCGCCACCCGTGCCGAACAGCGCATCGACAGCCCGGTGATCCGCGCGCACCAGAAGTTCATGGCCGGCGAGGGCAATACACGCCTGCTGCATTACATCGAACTGGGCTACGGCACGCCGAAGGACTTCGAGGACTTCGTCTACCTGAGCCAGGTGATGCAGGCCGATGGCATCGCCCTGGCGGCGCTGCACCATCGCGCTTCGCGGCCTTACACGATGGGCTCGCTGTACTGGCAGCTCAACGATGTCTGGCCGGGAGCATCTTGGTCGAGCGTGGACTACTTCGGTCGCTGGAAGGCGCTGCACTATGCCGCGCGGCGCTTCTTCGCGCCGGTTACGGTGGCCGCACTGCGCGATGAAGGCAGTACGCGCGTGCGCCTGGTCAACGATGGTGCCGCGCTGGATGCACGTTGGCGCCTGCGGGTGATGGACGTGGAGGGCAAGGTGCTGCGCCGTCGCGAGCAGGCGGTGACCCTGGCCGCCGCCGGGGTGACGGATATCGGCACCTACGCGGATGCCGAGCTGCTGGCCGGCGCTGATCCGGCGCGGACGGTGGCGGTGTTCGAACTGCTGCAGGATGGCAAGGTGACGGCGCGGCAGGTGGTCGGCTTCGTCGAAGCCAAGGACCAGGTGCTGCCACGCCAGCAGCTGACATCAACCCTGGCGATCGATGGTGACCACTATCGCCTGCGGTTGCACAGCGCTGCGCTGGTGCGCGCAGCCTGGATCGATTTCGGCGCGCTCGACGTGCAGGTGGAAGACAACCTGCTGGACCTGCTGCCGGGCGAAACCCGCGACATCGCCGTGCGTGGCCCGGTGGATCTGGCTGCGCTGCGCGAGGCGTTGAAGGTGAAGACCCTCAACGATCGATGAGCAGCGCCGTCTCCCCGCCTTGGTAGGTGCCAACCTTGGTTGGCACAGCAGAAGCATGCCAACCAAGGTTGGCATCCACCAAGGCGGATGGCCTTACAGCTGGATCTGCTGGAAGTTCTCGACGCGATCATGGCCGTTGGCGGCGTCGCCGATGCGCGGCATCGGGTAGTCGTCCAGGCGATCGATCAGGCGTGTCTGCAGCCCGGCTTCGCGGGCGGCGTCCAGTTCCTCGACCACGTCGGACAGGAACAGGATCTCGCCAGCGGGGACGCCGATGGCCTGCACGATGTGGCGGTAGCTGTCAGCCTCGCGCTTGCCGCCCACTTCGGTATCGAACCAGCCCGACACCAGCGGACTCAGGTCACCGGCGTCGCTGAAGCCGAAGAACAGCTTCTGCGCCGACACCGAGCCGGAGGAGTACACATACAGCGGCAGGCCCGAGGCGTGCCAACCCTTCAACACCGGCGCTACCTCCGGGTAGAAGTGCGCGGTGTAGTCACCACGACGGTAGCCCGCGTCCCAGATCAGCCCCTGCAGGGCCTTCAGTGCGGTGTGCTTGCGGTCCTGGTCGATCCAGCCCTGCAGCGTCTCGGCCACCAGGCTGTCCTGGCAGGCGCCGCCGATCTCGGTGGCGACTGCATCCAGCCAGCGACGCACCTCCGGTTGCTGGCCATGGTCGGCGACGAAGCCGGGCAGCGCCTGGCGTGCGTACGGGAACAGCACGTTCTTGACGAACGAGATGCTGCTGGTGGTGCCTTCGATGTCGGTCAGGATGACGCGGGGCTGCATTGATCAGGACGCCTGGGTCGGAATGTAACGGGGGAATTTCTGCGCGATGTCGGTGCCGGTGAAGTGACCGACCCAGCCATCCGGCTCGGTGAAGAAGCGGATCGCCACGAAGCTGGGCTCATCGCCCATGTCGAACCAGTGGGTGGTGCCGTCGGGCACGGCAATCAGGTCGTCCTTCACGCACTCGATCTCGTAGACCTTGTCGCCCACGTGCAGGGTGAACAGGCCCGAGCCGGCGACGAAGAAGCGTACTTCGTCTTCCTTGTGGAAGTGTTCGTCGAGGAATTTCTTCCTCAGCTCGGCGCGGTTCGGGTTGTCGGGGGCGATCGAGGCCACGTCCACGCTCTTGAAGCCGCGTTCGGCAACCAGGCGGTCGATGTCGGCGCGGTAGGCGGCGAACACTTCGTCCTGGCTTGCGCCGGGGGCGACCGGCGCGGTGGCCTGCCAGCGTTCAAAGGTGACGCCGATCTTCTGCAGTTCGGCAGCGATGATCGCGCCGTCCTGGGTGTCCAGCAGCGGCGATTCGGGATGGGTATCGTCGTAGATGCGCAGTCGGCTCATGGCGGCAGCTTGAACGTCTCGGGGAAGGACAGGGTAGCAGGGTGGCATTGATGGCCTGATTCCAGAACGGCATCTGGCCGTGCCGGAAACTTCAGCGGCGCAGCTTGCGCAGCTCCAGCTCGCAGTGCAGCAGGAATTCGAACGCTTCCATGTGCCGCCGTGCCTCGGCCATGTCGCGGCCCCAGGCGTACAGGCCATGGCCGTCGATCAGGTAGCCCCAGAGGGTCTGCGTGTCGAGCAGGGCGTCGACCTGGGCCGACAGCACCTCCATGTCCTGGGTGTTGGCAAACACCGGGATGTCGATGGCCATCTCGTGGGTGCTGTTGCCCGCGAAGGCCTTCAGCAGTTCGTAGCCTTCCACCCGGATATGGCCCTGCGGTGCATACAGGCGCGAGGCGATGGTCTGCACCGGCGAATGGGTATGCAGCACGCAGCCGATCTCCGGGAAGCGGCGATACAGCTGGGTATGCAGCAGGGTTTCGGCAGACGGGCGCAGCGGGCGGCCGACGGCCTTGCCATCGAAGTCCACGACCATGATGTCGTCTTCGATCAGGCGGCCCTTGTCCTTGCCGGAGACGGTGATCGCGGCGTGGCGGTCATCCAGGCGGTGGGAGAAGTTGCTGCTGGTGGCCGGGGTCCAGCCGGCCTGGGCCAGTTCGCGGACGTTGTCGATCAGCAGCTGGGCCAGTTCGCTCAGGCGCGCGGTGTCGTAGGGGAAGGTGGGGGCGTTCATGGGGGCGATTTTACTGGATTCGGCCAACGGCTGAGTCCCTCGTGGCTGGGTGCCAGAAGCAGATTCCATGGATTGGCCGGTCGGGTGGGCTGTGCAGGGGACGCCGTGAACCCATCCCTGGGGGCTTGGCCGCGGCATCCATGCCGCGGACACCCCTGCAAAGTCCACCCGACCGGCCACGGACAGATTCCGTGCGGCCAGCCACGGATTGAAGAAAGAAAGGCAGAAGGGGGTCGCTTCGCTGCGCTCGCTCATGAAGCGGCGTGGACGTTTGGATCGAGGCAGATCTGCCGGCAAATGAACAGGCGATTGGCCTTCATTGGTGAAAGCGGTTCCGGTCGTGGACAAGCCTGATGCATCGCCGCCACGATCGAACCGGCACTGATGAAAGGGGGCTGCCATGGAAAGGAAGGCGATGTGGTGCAGGCGAGTTGCAGGTGCGGCGCTGGTCCTGGTGGTGGTGTCCACCAGTGGCTGTGTGACCGAGTGGGTGCCACGTACGAATGCAGCGGATTACAGCTACTCGACCGACTACTGCTCTACAGAGTCGAGAGGGCAGTGGCCGGTGAAGAACGAAGTGGCAACGCGAACCGTGTACGTGGAGAAGCTGGAGAAGTGCAGGGAAGATGACAAGAGCAAGTGCGACGTGGATGGAAAATACAATCGCGTGCAGCAGCCGGAAATCGAGAGCTATGTGATGGATGTCAACGAGAGCAGCCGCCGCAGCGCCTACACCAGTTGCATGTGGTACTGGGGCTGGTCGGAACAGGAGCGCTGGCTGTGGCAGCGGAAACCAGACACGTCGCATTGACGCCGCTTCATCGCAGGGAAGGGCGCACGCGGATGCCGATGGTGATGCGAATGTAAATGGCTGTGTTGCTGGCTTTGTTGACCGGTAGATGCGCAACCGAATGGGCACGCTTCAGCGACCATGCCGATTCGCTGGATGAGTCGTGTTGGCGCAACAGGGCCGAAGCGAATGAGAAGTGGCCGGAGAATATGGAGATTGCCGACCGCACCGACGAGATCGAGGTGCAGACCGTCTGCAAGGAAGGCGAGACGTGCGACGTGGATGGCAAATGCAAGAAACTGTGGAAGACCGAGCGCTACACCGTAGACATCAACGCCAACAGAACCATGAGCACTTCATGGGCTGCACGAGCGGCACTGGTTGGATACAGAAGACCGTCTGGTTCAGCCGCAGGTGACCCCTATCCCATAGCCGACACATCTCAGCTCCGCTGATATCCACGCATGGCGTGGATCTACTGGGCGCGCCAGGACGCTGTCGGGGGTGGGGAGGGGTGAGATTGCGGGGGCGTGAGCCGCATGGATGCGGCGATCGAGCTTACAGGGACGTACTTGCAGCGTCCCCCGCAATCTCACCCCTCCCCGCCGAACCTTCAGACCCGCTGTTGCTGTTGCTGTTGCCCCAGCGGGTGCAGGGCCGCAGGCCCTGCAATGCAGAAAACCTTACTTCCCGCGCAGGCGGCTGTGTTTGAACCCGTAGAAGAAGTAGATCACGAAGCCGACAAACGTCCACACGCCCATCAGCATCCAGTTGTGCAGCGTCATCGCCGACAACAGCGCCAGGCAGCTCAGCACGCCCAGGCTGCAGATCAGCCACGCGCCGCGGATGCGGAACGGACGCGGCAGGTCCGGCTGCGTGCGGCGCAGGATCAGCACGCCGGCACACACGGCCGCGAAGGCGATCAAGGTACCCATCGAGGTCAGTTCACCAAGGATGTCCAGCGGGAACAGCGCCGCCAGCAGGGCGATGCCGATGCCGGTGATGACGGTGTTGATATGCGGCGTGCGGTACTTCGGGTGGATCTTGGTGAACACCGGCGGCAACAGGCCGTCGCGGCCCATGATCATGAAGATGCGCGGCTGGCCGATGATCATCACCAGCACCACCGACGACAGGCCGATCAACGCACCGATTTCCACCACCACCCGCAACCAGCCCAGCTGCGGATGCGCGGCCACGGCGGTCACCACCGGCTCATCGGTGCCCAGCAGTTGGTAAGGCACCAGGCCGGTCATGACTGCAGCCATCGCGATGTACAGCACCGTGCAGATCACCAGCGACAGCATCATGCCGATCGGCATGTCGCGCTGCGGCTTGTGTGATTCCTGCGCGGCCACCGATACCGCTTCGAAGCCAATGTAGGCGAAGAACACCATCGCCGCGCCGCGCAGCACGCCTTCCATGCCGTACTTGCCGGGGCCTTCGTTGGCCGGGATGAACGGGGTCCAGTTGCTGGTGTCCACGTACTTCCAGCCGACCACGATCACCAGCACGATCAGCCCGGTCTTGAGGATGACCATGGCCATGTTCATCGCCGACGATTTGCTGATGCCGACGTAGCACAGCCAGGTCAACAGCAGGACCAGGATCGCGGCGGGAATGTTGGCGATGGCGCCGGTGGGCCGCAGTTGCGCATCCAGGGGTGCGCTGACCAGCGCCGCCGGTAGATGGATGTCGAAATGGCTGAGCAGGCTGAGGAAATACCCGGTCCAGCTGACCGCCACGGCCGAGGCGGAGACGCCGTACTCGAGCACCAGCATCCAGCCGATGAACCAGGCCGAGAGCTCGCCGAAGGTGGCGTAGGTATAGGTGTAGGCGCTGCCGGAAACCGGCACCATCGCCGCGAACTCGGCATAGGCCAGCGCGCAGAAGGCGCAGCAGATCGCGGCCAGCACGAACGAGAGCATGATGGCCGGGCCGGCGTGGTTGGCGGCAGCCTGGCCGGTGATGACGAAGATGCCGCCGCCGATCACGGCGCCGATGCCGAGCGCGGTCAGGCCCCAGGGGCCAAGGTGGCGACGCAGGCTCAGGCCGTTGGCGTCTTCATGGGCGGCATGCGGATGCTTGGTGGCCCACAGTTGCTTGAACATGTGTGGTGGTCTTGTGCGATGCGCCCGTGACCGGGCGCGGGCGGAAATGCTTGCGGATATCGACGGGCCGGCGCAGGGGCCGGCCCGTCGGGAGGATCAGGGCGACTTGGCCAGCTTGCTGTGGCGGATGCCGTAGCCGAAGTAGATCAGCAGGCCCAGCAGCGTCCAGCCCACGAACAGGTGCCAGTGGACCACGAACGCCTGCCAGAACAGGAACAGGCACGACAGCGCGCCCAGCGGGCAGATCACCCACACCAGCGGCACGCGGAATGGGCGGTGCAGCTCCGGGCGGGTGTAGCGCAGGATCAGCACGCCCACGCAGACCGTGGCGAAGGCCAGCAGGGTGCCCATGGACACCAACTCGCCGAGCACGTTCAGCGGCACCAGGCCGGCCAGCGATGCGGCGATCACGCCGACTACGATCGTGGCCCAGTACGGCGTGCGGAAACGCTTGTGGACCTTGCCGAACACTTTCGGCAGCAGGCCATCGCGCGAGATGGTGTAGGCGATGCGGGTCTGGCCCATCATCATCACCAGCACCACCGAGGACAGGCCGGCGATCGCGCCGATTTCCACCGCGGTCTTCAGCCAGGACAGGCTCGGGTAGGCTTCCAGCGCGGTGGCCACCGGCTTGTCGGTGCCCAGCAGGTGGTAGGGCAGCATGCCGGTCAGCACCGCGCAGACGATGATGTAGACGATGGTGCACACCGCCAGCGAGCCGAGCAGGCCGATCGGCATGTTGCGCTGCGGGTCCTTGGTTTCACCGGCGGCGGTGGAGACCGCATCGAAGCCGATGTAGGCGAAGAACACGATGGTGGCCGCGCGGAACACGCCGCTCCAGCCGAACTCGCCGGACACGCCGGTGTTTTCCGGGATGAACGGGTGCCAGTTGGCCGGGTCCACGTGGGCCGCGCCGATGCCCACGAACAGGCAGATCACGAAGACCTTGATGGCCACGATGATCGCGTTGACGAACGCGGACTGGGTCACGCCCACGTACAGCAGGCCGGTCACCGCCGCCACGATCAGCACCGCCGGCAGGTTGAACAGCTTGCCGGAGGCGGCGAACTCGTGCCCGTTCCAGGCGATCGGCGCCGCGCTCAGCGCGTCCGGGAACGGCATGTGCAGCGTGGTGGTGATGAAGCTGATCAGGTACGCCGACCAGCCCACCGCGACCGAGGCCGAGGCGAACAGGTACTCCAGCACCAGGCACCAGCCGATGAACCAGGCCATGCCCTCGCCAAGCGTGGCGTAGGAGTAGGAGTAGGCGCTGCCGGAGACCGGCATCATCGCTGCGAACTCGGCGTAGCACAGGCCGGCCAGCGCGCAGGCGATGCCGGCGAACACGAACGACAGCATGACCGCCGGGCCGGCGTGGTTGGCCGCGGCCTGGCCGGTGAGGACGAAAATACCTGCGCCGATCACCGCACCAATGCCAAGCATGATGAGGTGTTTCGCCGTGAGGGTCCGTTTCAACGTGGCTTCGCCATCCAGGCTGCCTTCGATGGGTTCGCCGGCATCGACGTGCCCGGCCGGTTCGACCGGCTTGACCCTCAACAGAGCTTTCAGCATGCAGTACTTCCTGATGATCGGATTGGGAGGGCCGCCAGTACATTGCCGGCGGCCTGGAATCGTGAAAGCCGTGCGAACGGCCCGCTGTACCTTAGCCAATGCTGAAGGCACCGCACAAGCGCAAACGCAACAATGAACGGCGATAATGGCAGGTATTTTTCCAGGCACCCCGCATTCATGAGCGAAACCACCGAATCCCTTGCCGCACTTGACGATCGCTTGCGCGGCCTGCTGCATGACTATGCGCGCAAAGAACCCGCCCACGACGCCCTTGCTGCCGAATTCGGCACATTGATCGACGATGCGGAAGATGCATTCCGCCGCGAACGCCTGGCCGGCCACTTCACCGCCAGCTGCTGGCTGGTCAGCGCCGATGGCCAGCGGCTGCTGCTGACCCACCACCGCAAGCTGCAGCGCTGGCTGCAGCTGGGTGGCCACGCCGACGGTGACCGCGATCTGGCCCGGGTAGCGTTGAAGGAAGCCGAGGAGGAATCGGGCCTGACCGGCCTGGTGCTGGATGATCCGGCCATCTTCGATATCGACAAGCACTGGATTCCCGAGCGCAAGGATGTGCCTGGCCATTGGCACTACGACGTGCGTTTCGTGATCCGTGCGCTGGGCGGAGAGGATTTCGTGCTCAGCGAAGAGTCGCTGGAGCTGGCCTGGCGCCCGGTGGCCGAGGTCGCCAGCGATCCGCAGTCGGACGAATCGATGCAGCGCATGGCGCGCCGGTGGCTGGCGCGCTGATTCATACCGCCGGGCATGGCCCGGCGCTGCCGTGATCGCGCGGGTAGCGCCCGGCCACGCCCGGCGACGTACATCTCAATACAGGATGCGGGTGCGCAAGGTGCCCGGAATCGCCGCCAGCTCGTCACGCACCGCGCTGGCCTGCTCCTCGCTGGCGGTGATGTCGATCACCACGTAACCCACCTTCGGGTCGGTGCGCAGGAACTGGCCGTCGATGTTGACGTTGTGCCGCGAGAAGATCTCGTTGACCTTGGACAACACGCCCGGCACGTTCTGGTGGATGTGCAGCAGGCGCAGGCTGTCGGCGTGCTCGGGCAAGGTCACTTCCGGGAAGTTGACCGCCGACAGGGTGCTTCCGTTGTCGCTGTAGCGCACCAGCTTGGCCGCCACTTCGATGCCGATGTTGTCCTGCGCTTCCAGCGTGCTGCCGCCCACGTGCGGGGTCAGGATCACGTTGTCGTGGCGGGTCAGAGGCGATTCGAAGATATCGCCGTTGCCCTTCGGCTCGACCGGGAACACATCCAGTGCAGCGCCACCGATGTGGCCGCTGGCCAGTGCTGCATCCAGCGCATCGATGTCGACCACGGTGCCGCGCGCGGCGTTGATCAGGTGCGCGCCGCGGCGCATCTTCGCCAGCTCGGTGCTGCCGATCATCCACTGCGTGGACGGCGTCTCCGGCACGTGCAGGGTCACGATGTCGGCACGCGCCAGCAGGTCGTCCAGGCTGGCCGCCGCACGGGTATTGCCCAGCGACAGCTTGGTTTCCACATCGTGGAAGATCACCTRCATGCCCAGCGATTCGGCCAGTACGCCGACCTGGGTGCCGATGTGCCCGTAGCCGATGATGCCCAGGACCTTGCCGCGCACCTCATGGCTGCCGCTGGCCGATTTCGACCAGCCGCCGCGATGGCATTCGGCGTTCTTCTGCGGGATGCCGCGGGTCAGCATGATCGCTTCGGCGATCACCAGTTCGGCCACGCTGCGGGTATTGGAGTAGGGTGCGTTGAATACCGGAATGCCGGCCAGCTCGGCCGCATCCAGGTCGACCTGGTTGGTGCCGATGCAGAAACAGCCGACCGCGATCAGGCGCTTGGCCTCGGCCAGCACCTCGGCACTGAGCTGGGTGCGCGAGCGGATGCCGACGATGTGGGCTTCGGCGATGCGCGCCTTCAGTTCGTCCTCGGGAAGCGCCTTGGTGTGCGCCTCGATCTGGCTGTAGCCGGCGGCGCTGAACACCTCCACGGCGGTCTGGCTGACCCCCTCCAGCAACAGCACGCGGATATCCTGCTTCGGGAACGAGGTCTTCTTCGGCGACATGGGGCGGCACGGCCAGTGGGACAGGGGCTGACCACTATGCCAGATCGCAACGCCCATGGTGCAGTGCGCAATTGGTTGCAACTGCAGCTATTGAAGGCTCTGCAGGGCTGGACGCTGGGCCCGGCCACTGGCACGCTTGCCCGTTCTTCACGCCCCGCGCTGGACCGTCATGACCGATTCCCGCATCGCCTCGTTGCAGCAGGCCTGTCCCGGCCTGAAGCTGAAGACCGACCCTGCCGACCTGGAGCATTACGGCCGCGACTGGACCCGGCGCTGGACACCGGCGCCGCTGGCGATCGCGTTGCCGGCCACGGTTGAAGAAGTGCAGGCGGTGATGCGCTGGACCGCGGCCGAGGGCGTGGCGGTGGTTCCCTCCGGCGGTCGCACCGGCCTTTCCGGCGGTGCGGTAGCGGCCAATGGCGAGCTGGTGCTGAGCCTGGAGCGGATGAACAAGGCGCTGGACTACGATGCGGTCGACCGCACCCTGGTGGTCCAGGCCGGCATGCCGCTGGAGGCGCTGCACAACGCGGCGCTTGAACATGGCCTCATCTATCCGGTGGACTTCGCTGCGCGCGGGTCGTGCTCGATCGGCGGCAACATCGCCACCAATGCCGGCGGCATCCGGGTGATCCGCTACGGCAATACCCGTGAATGGATTGCCGGACTGAAAGTGGTCACCGCCACGGGCGAACTGCTCGAACTCAACAAGGGCCTGATCAAGAACTCCAGCGGCTACGATTTCCGCCAGCTGCTGATCGGATCGGAGGGCACGCTGGGTGTGATCGTCGAGGCCACGGTGAAGCTCACCGACCCGCCGCCGGCCAGCAACGTGATGCTGCTGGCGCTGCCCAGCTTCGACGTGCTGATGCAGGTGTTCGCCGCCTTCCGTGCGCGGCTGCAGCTGCAAGCCTTTGAATTCTTCACCGACCGGGCGCTGGAACATGTTCTGGCCCATGGTGCGCAGGCACCGTTCGATGAAGTGCATCCCTATTACGTGGTGACCGAGTTTGCTGCCGGTGACGAGGCGCAGGAGGCGGCGGCGATGGCGGCCTTCGAGGACTGCATGGGCAACGGCTGGGTCAGCGACGGCGTGATCAGTGCCAGCGATGCCCAGGCGGCGCAGCTGTGGCGCCTGCGCGAGGGCATCACCGAGGCGCTGGCACGTTACAAGCCCTACAAGAACGATGTCTCGGTGCGGATCTCGTCGATGCCGGCGTTCCTGGCCGAGACCCAGGCGCTGATCGGCGAGGCTTACCCGCACTTCGACGTGGTCTGGTTCGGCCACATCGGCGACGGCAACCTGCACATCAACGTGCTCAAGCCGGACGGCACCAGCGATGCGGACTTCGTAAGCCAGTGCGAGCATGTCACCAAGCTGCTGGCGCAGGTTCTGGCGCGCTTCAATGGCAGCATTTCGGCCGAGCACGGCATCGGCTTGGTCAAGAAGGGCTACCTGGACAGCACCCGTGGACCGGCCGAGATAGCGCTGATGAAGGCGGTCAAGCGCGCGTTCGATCCCGAAGGGCGGCTGAATCCCGGCAAATTGTTCGACCTTTGACACGGGCAAAGTCTTCACCCAGCCGTTACGCTCCACCCACCCAATCGATGAACTCCCTGACCATGATCCGTCCGTTCCTGCTGCTTGCCCTGTTGTCCCTGCCGCTGGCCGGCGTCGCTTCGAGTTTTGCCGGCACCTCGGCCGGTTCGGCGACGGGCGCCTCTTCGGGTTCCTCGGGCAGCAGCTCGGGCGATGACAAGGTGGTGCTGGCTGCCCGCGATGATGCGGCGGCGTTTGTCGCCAGCGATGGCCAGATCCGTGGCGCACGCCTGCAGGCGGCGCTGGTGCACCTGCGTGAGCAGGATGCAGCTGCACGACAGCAGAGCGATCTGCAGCTGGCTCGCGCCCTGCTGGCGCGTTGATCCAGCGCCCGGGTAGTGCCGGCCGCTGGCCGGCAACCTCATGACATCTGTTCGGAACGCAGCCACGCATGGCGTGGCTCTACTGCTGATAGCTCACGCTACGCATGCGGCTGAGCGCCTGCAGCTGGACCCGGCCGGGCTGAGCCCGGCGCAGCAGCAGGTAGCAATGCAGACACTGGCTGATGTGCAGTCGTTGCTGCCCGACGGCCTGCTGCGTGCCTTGCCCGCGCAGGTGCAGGTCGGCTGGCGTGACGACCTGCCCGCCAACGTGCATGGCCGTGCCTTCGCCGGGGGCATCGCGCTGCGCCGCGATCTGCTTGATGATGATGTGGCCGGTGCCCGACGCGCACGGCGCAGTGCGCTGGTGCACGAACTGACCCATGTTGCCGACCGCACGGGGGCGCACTGGTCACGCAGCGCCCGTTGGCGTGACCTTGCAGGTTGGCAGCGCAAGCCCTGGCATCTGGGTCGCGGTGACAACGCCTTCCGCGACCGCAGTCCCGATGCCTACGAACTGACCGACCCGGCCGAGTACCTGGCGGTGAACGCCGAACACTTCGTGCTCGATGCAGAGTTCGCCTGCCGTCGTCCGGCCCTGGCGCAGTGGTACCAGGCGCATTTCGGTACGCCGCCCTCGCTGCCCGCGCCGCACTGTGCGGGCACCGTTCCGCTGCTGCAGGCCGATGCGGAAGAGGGCGCTGCATCGCTGCTCGCACTGGACCCGGCGCGGGTGTATGCCGTGGACTACCTGTTCGCCGAAGGCAGTGCGCAGCCGATGAGCCGCTGGGGCCACAGCATGCTGCGGCTGGTGATCTGCCGTCCCGGCCGCGCGCCGGGGCCGGACTGCAGGCTGGACCTGGAGCATCATCGGGTGCTGTCCTTCCGCGCCTTCGTCGGCGATGTTCAGATCTCCAACTGGCGCGGGCTGACCGGTGGTTATCCTTCGCGCCTGTTCGTGTTGCCGCTGCAGCAGGTGGTGGACGAATACACCAAGGTCGAACTGCGCGGACTGGCCTCGCTGCCGCTGCAGCTGGACCGCAGCGAGATCGCCAGCCTGCTGGAGCGCACCGCCCAGGTGCACTGGAGCTATGACGGTCGCTATTACTTCGTCAGCAACAACTGCGCGGTGGAGACGGCGAAGCTGCTGCAGGCCGGTGTTCCGCGCCTGGGCGAAGCCGGGCTGGCACAGCTGAGCCCGCGCGGGCTGCGGCGACGGTTGGCGCGCCTGCATGCGCTGGATGAGCAGGTGCTGGCCGATCCTGCGCAGGCCCAGGCGCAGGGCTATTACTTTGCTTCTGCGCGTGATCACTACCAGCAGTTGTTCGCAGTCGCCGCCGCGCAGATGGCGCTGCCGGCGCGTGACGTGCGCGCCTGGCTGGCGCTGCCGGCGCAACAGCGCGCGCCATGGTTGCTGCGCGGTGATGTGCGTGCCAGCGCCGGTCTGCTGTTGTTGGAACAGGCGGCGCAGCGGCGCGCGGAGCTGCGTGCACGCGATGCGCTCAAGCGACAGTTGCTGGCCGACCCGGACAGCAGTGCCACCCATTCGCTGCGTGCATTGCTGGAGCAGAGCGGGCAGTGGTTGCGGCCGGGCCAGTTGCTGGCCGACGCTGGCTACGGCCTGCCGCAGGCGGACGAGCAGGCGGAGGTGGCACGGGCAGCGGCCGCTGCCAGCGTACAGGCGGTACCCGCTTGGCAGGCACTGCGCGTGCAGCTGCGCGCGCAGTTGCCGTCATCACAGCAGCGCGAGCTGGATGACATCGACCGCAATCTCGCTGCGCTGGGTGCGCGCGTGCGTGAGCAGGCGGCCGCAGTGCCGCCTACTGGCGCGGCAGCTCGATGATGAAACGACTGCCGCCGCTGGTGCCCGGGGTGCAGTAGACCTGGCCGCCGTGCGCATCGGCGATGGCCTTGACCACCGCCAGGCCGAGGCCACTGCCACCGCCCAGGCGCGATCGTGAGCCGTCGCCGCGCATGAATGGATTGAAGATGTCCGCATGCAGGGCCGGGTCGATGCCCGGGCCTTCGTCTTCAATCGCCACCTGCACATGGGCCACGGTGTCATGCACGGCGATGCGTACCTTGCCAGGGTTGGCATAGCGGCGCGCGTTTTCCAGCAAGGCCAGCAGCGCCTGCCGCAACCGCGTCGGGTCGCAATGGGCGGGGTGCTCCTCGCGGCTGGTTTCCAGCTCCAGCACGAAGCCGGCACTGCGGAAGGCGGGGTCGACCAGGGTCATCACCGAATGCACCTCGGCGACCACGTCGGTGCGGGCGCGGCGCACATCGAGACGGGCGTTGTCGGCCAGGCTCAGCACCCGCAGGTCCTCGATCAGCCGTGACAGGCCCTCGACCTGCGCCAGCAGGCTGCGGAACTGCGACTCATCGGGCTGGAACACGCCTTCGGCCAGGCCCTGCAGGCGGCCGCGCAGGATCGTCACCGGCGTGCGCAGTTCATGGGCGATGGCCGCGTGCCACATCACCCGTTCGCTTTCCATATGCTGCAGGCGGCGGGCCATCGCGTTGAAATCGTCCACCAGCGCTGCGACCTCTCCCGGGGAATTGGCCTCGGCCGTGGCGCGCGCGCCGAGATCGCCGCCAGCAAGTGCGCGCACGCTGTCCACCAGTGAATTGAGCGGCGACAGGATGCGGTGGGCCAGTCGGAACGAGGCGGCGATCGCCAGCGCCAGCCCGGTCAGGATCACCCCGACCATCCAGGCCAGCTCCGGTCCGCTTGGCAGCCATCCTTCAGGTTCTTCGGCGCTGGCCGGGAAGAACTCGATCAGTACGGCGTACAGCAGCCACGAAGAGAGGATCACCATCACGATGACGCCAACGACCATCAGCGACATCGACACGATGATGTGCCGGCTGAGCCCGGAGCGACGCATCAGCGGTCGGCCATCAGGCGGTAGCCGACACCGCGCACGCTGGCCGGAATCTGGGTGAGGCCCACTTCGTCCAGCTTGCGCCGCAGCTTGCTGACATGGCTGTCCACGGTGCGCTCCAGCGCTTCGCTTTCCGGCAGGCATTCGTGCATCAGCTCGCTGCGGCTGAAGATCCGTGACGGGGCCAATGCCATGCAATGCAGCAGCTTGAACTCGGTGAGGGTGAGCAGCAGCTCGTGGCTGTAGCCGTCGCCCTCCACATGCACCGCGTGGGTGGCGGTGTCGATCAGCAGCGGGCCCACGCGCAGGGCGCTGGGGGCATCCGCCCGCGGGCTGCGCAGCGTACGCCGCAGTACTGCACGCACGCGCGCCGCCACTTCTGCCGGGTTGAACGGCTTGACCACATAGTCATCGGCACCCATCCGCAATGCGGTCAGCTTGTCCAGATCCTGGTCCAGCGCGGTCAGCATGATCACCGGCGTTTCGCCGCGCTGGCGCAGCTGGGTCAGCACGCTCCAGCCATCCAGTCGCGGCAGCTGCACGTCCAGCAGCACAAGGTCCGGGCGCATGCTGCGATGCATGTCCAGGGCGATCTGGCCATCGGCCGCACGCAGGGTGCGCAGGCCCTCGCGTTCAAGGTAGGCGGCAAGGATGTCGGCGATCTCGACTTCGTCCTCGACGATCAGGACCAGCGCCGCGAGGGCAGGGGAGGCATGCATGGCAAGGCGAGGCCGGAAGGTGCTTGTCCTCCATCGTATCTCCACAGTTCCTCCATCGAAACCCCATCATCGCCACGCACACTGCGCGCTTCATGATTCCTCAGCCGCGTCTGCGGCACTGTGCACAGCAATGAGAACCTTCAGGACTCCGGTCGCGCTGGTCGCGGCCTTCGCCTTGGCCATGAYGGCCTGCTCCCGCCCCGAACCCACCGTCGAAGCCGTGCCGCGTGTCAGCGTGGTCACCGTTGGCCCGCAGGTGGTGCAGCGCGATGATGAACTACCCGGTCGGGTGGCGGCGGTGCGCACCGCGCAGATCCGTGCGCAGGTCGGCGGCATCGTGCAGCGCCGGATGTTCGAGCAGGGCGCGGAGGTGCATGCCGGAGAGCCTCTGTTCCAGATCGACCCGGCGGCGTTCCGCGCCGACGTCGATTCGGCGCTGGCTGCCCTGCAGCGCAGCGAGGCGGCACTGGGTCGCAGCCGGGTGCAGTCACAGCGGCTGCAGGCATTGGCGGCCGCACAGGCGGTCAGCCAGCAGCACCGCGACGATGCCAGTGCCGAGCATGAGCAGGCCCGGGCAGCGGTCAACGAGGCGCGCGCGATCCTTGCGCGACGCCAGCTCGACCTGCGCTACGCCACGGTCAGTGCACCGATCGATGGCCGCATCGATCAGGCGCTGGTGACCGAAGGCGCGCTGGTCGGCGTCGCCGATGCCGAGCCGATGGCGGTGGTGCAGCAGATCGACCAGGTCTACGTGGACGTGCGCCAGCCTGCTTCGCAGCTGCAGTCCCTGCAGCGCAGCGCGGTGGACGGCGAGTTGCCGGTGACGATCATCGGCGCGGCGGGTACGCCGCTGCCCGAGCGCGGCCGGCTGCTGTTCTCCGGTGTCAATGTCGATGCTCGCACCGGCGATGTGATCCTGCGCATCCTGGTCGACAACCCGGAGCGGCAGTTGTTGCCGGGCATGTACGTGCGTGCACGGGTGCCGCGTGGTGCGCCGGCCAGCGCGTTGCTGCTGCCGCAGCAGGCAGTGCTGCGCAGCGCCGGTGGCCAGGCCTATGCCTGGGTCATCGCCGCCGATGGCAAGGCGGTGATCCGCACGCTGGAGGTGGACGGCAGCGTCAACCGGCAATGGCTGGTGCGGCACGGCCTGAAGGCCGGCGAGAAGGTGGTGGTGGAAGGCCAGGAGCGCCTGCAGGAAGGCGTACTGGTCGATCCGCGCGACTGGCAGGTACCGGTCGCCAGTGCCAGCGCACCGCAGACATCCGCAAGCCAGGGCTGAGCCCTTCCAGGAACCTACGACATGGCTCGTTTCTTCATCGATCGCCCGGTATTTGCCTGGGTGCTGGCGATCTTCGTCATCCTGGCCGGCGTGCTGGCCATTCCGCGGCTGGCGGTCGAGCGCTACCCGGCGGTCGCACCGCCCAGCGTCAGCATCTATGCCAGCTATCCCGGCGCCAGCCCGCAGACATTGAATGATGCGGTGGTCGGCCTGATCGAGCGCGAGCTGTCCAGCGTCAAACACCTGCTGTACTTCGAATCGTCGGTGGACACGTCCGGTGAAGCGTCGATTACCGCCACCTTCAAACCCGGCACCGATCCTGAGCTGGCGCAGGTGGACGTACAGAACCGGATCAAGGCGATCGAGCCGCGCCTGCCGCGCAGCGTGCGCCAGAACGGCCTGTTCGTGGAGGCGGCCGACTCCGGATTCCTGATGCTGGTGGGCCTGCGCTCACCCGATGGCAGTGTCAACGAAGCGGCGCTGGGCGATTTCATGGCGCGCAACATCATCGAGGAGCTGCGACGCATCGACGGCGTCGGCCGCGTGCAGCTGTTCGGTGCCGAACAGGCGATGCGGATCTGGCTGGACCCGACCCGCCTGACCGGCTACGGCCTGACCATGGGCGATGTCGCCAGCGCGATCGAGCAGCAGAACCTTGAAATCTCGCCGGGCCGCATCGGCGATTCGCCCGGCGTTCCCGGCCAGCGCATCACCGTGCCCTTGAGTGCCGAAGGCCAGCTGTCCACGCCCGAACAGTTCGCGGCGATCGTGCTGCGCGCCGGTGCCGATGGTTCGCGCGTGCTGCTTGGCGATGTCGCCCGGGTCGAACTGGGCGCGCAGAGCTATGCCTGGGGCACGCGCGAAGATGGCTATCCGGCGACGGCCGCCGGCGTGCAGCTGCGCCCAGGTGCGAATGCGGTGCGTACCGCCACGGCGGTGCGCGAACGCATGGCCGACCTGCAGCCGCTGCTGCCGCATGGTGTTGAATCCAGCATTCCGTTCGATACCGCGCCCTTCGTCAAGGTCTCGATCCAAAAGGTGCTGCAGACCCTGATCGAGGCGATGCTGCTGGTGTTTGCGGTGATGTACCTGTTCCTGCAGAACTGGCGCTATACGCTGATCCCCGCACTGGTCGCGCCGATCGCGCTGCTGGGCACCTTTGCGGTGATGCTGGCGCTGGGTTTCTCGATCAACGTATTGACCATGTTCGGCATGGTGCTGGCGATCGGCATCATTGTTGACGACGCGATCGTGGTGGTCGAGGGCGTGGAGCGAATCATGGCCGAAGAGGGGCTGCCGCCGCGCGAGGCCACGATCAAGGCGATGCGTGAGCTGACCGGTGCGGTGATCGGCATCACCCTGGTGCTGACGGCGGTGTTCATCCCGATGGCGCTGGCCAGTGGTTCGGTTGGCGCGATCTACCGCCAGTTCAGCGTGGCGATGTCGGTGTCCATCCTGTTTTCGGCACTGCTGGCGCTGAGCCTGACCCCGGCGCTCTGCGCGACCCTGCTGCGGCAGGGCACACGTGGTCACCATGGCCGCGGCGGCGTGTTCGGTGCGTTCAACCGCGGCTTCGAGCGGATGACCGGGCGTTACCAGCAGGGCGTGGCTGCCGTACTGCGGCGCAGTGGCCGGGTGATGGGCCTGTTCGCTGCCTTGCTGGTGGCACTGCTGATCGGCCTGCATTGGTTGCCGGGCGCGTTCCTGCCGGAAGAGGACCAGGGCTATTTCATGACTTCCATCCAGCTGCCGGCCGAAGCAACCGCCGAGCGTACGCTGGCGGTGGTCGAAGCCTACGAACAGCATGTCGCCTCACGGCCGGCGATCGCCTCCAACCAGGCCATCCTTGGCTACAGCTTCTCCGGTTCCGGCCCGAGCGCGGCGCTGACCTACACCATGTTGAAGGACTGGGGTGAGCGCGGCGGCAGCACCGCATCGGACGAGGTGAAGGCGGCGCAGCAGGCCATGGCGACGGTGCCGGAAGGCGAGGTGATGAGCGTGATGCCGCCGGCCATCGACAGCCTTGGCCGTTCCTCCGGATTCTCGTTGGCGCTGCAGGCGCGTACCGGGCAGGGCCAGGCTCAGCTGCGCGCCGCCCTGCAGCAGCTGCTGAAGCTGGCAGAAGCCAGTCCGCTGCTGGCCGAAGTGCACGCCGATGGCCTGCCTGCGGGCAGCAATGTGCGCTTGGACATCGATCGCGCCAAAGCCGAAGCGATGGGCGTGGCGTTCACCGACATCAGTGCCACGTTGTCGGCGGCGATGGGCTCGCAGTATGTCAACGACTTTCCCAATCGCGGGCGCATGCAGCAGGTGATCATGCAGGCCGATGCGCCGCACCGGATGCAGCTGGAGGACG
This sequence comes from Stenotrophomonas sp. 2YAF26, assembly GCF_052114625.1. Lineage (NCBI taxonomy): Bacteria > Pseudomonadati > Pseudomonadota > Gammaproteobacteria > Lysobacterales > Lysobacteraceae > Stenotrophomonas > Stenotrophomonas sp. 2YAF26. Next base: position 27,883 of record NZ_JBFRFC010000001.1, read on the forward strand.
TGCTGAAGCTGTATGTCCGCAACAGCGAAGGCGGCATGGTGGCGCTATCCGAACTGGTCACCCCGCACTGGACCGAGGCGCCGCTGCAGCTGCAACGTTACCTGGGGTTCCCGGCATTGAATCTGTCCGGCGCACCTGCCGGCGGTGTGTCCACCGGCCAGGCGATGGTCGAGATGGAGCGCCTTGCCCAGCAGCTGCCAGCGGGTTTTGCCCTGCAGTGGACCAGCCAGTCGCTGCAGGAGCGTGAGTCCGGCGCACAGGCGCCGTGGTTGCTGATGCTGTCGATGCTGGTGGTGTTCCTGGTGCTGGCGGCTCTGTACGAGAGCTGGTCGATCCCGCTGGCGGTGATGCTGGTGGTGCCGTTGGGCCTGCTCGGCGCCGTCGCTGCAGTGCTGCTGCGCGAGATGCCCAATGATGTGTTCTTCAAGGTCGGCATGATCACGGTGATAGGTCTTTCGGCGAAGAACGCGATCCTGATCGTCGAATTCGCCCGACAGCTGCAGTTGCAGGGGCGCGGCCTGGTCGAAGCGACCATCGAAGCGGCGCGGCTGCGGCTGCGGCCGATCGTGATGACCTCGCTGGCGTTCGCGCTGGGTGTGGTACCGCTGATGCTGGCGCAGGGGGCTTCAAAGGAAACGCAACAGGCCATTGGTACCGGCGTGTTCGGCGGCATGGTCAGTGCGACCGTGTTGGCCGTGTTCTTCGTGCCGGTGTTCTATGTGGTGGTGCAGGGGGCGCAGCAGTGGCTTGCGCAGCGCCTGCGCCGACGCCGGTCGACGCCGGGAGGAAACGTGGATGGAAAGCAGGTGGATGGAGAGCAGGAGCCCTGAGGGCCTGTACGAGGCGCAGTTGCGCGTGTTGGAGCAGCAGCTGCGGGATGCGCTACTGGACGGTGACCATGGTGCGGCAACGGCATTGCTTTCACCGGTATTGTTCATGATGGACGGGCGGGGCGGCCGGATGCTCGACCTGCCCTGGTTGCAGGACTGGCGACAAGGGCATCTGCAGGTTCACGCGCTGCAGGTGCATGCGGTGGAAACGCTGCTGTGTGGTCGCCTGGCGCTGTTGTCCGGCGATGTTCAGCTGCATGTGCATTGGCGGGGACGCGAACATGTGCAGCGCATGCGCGTGCTGCGTGTCTGGACAAGCTGTTCCGGTGCCAGCGGCGCGCAGCTGCTGTCGATGACGGTGCTGGCAGGCTGAACACGGTCATGCAGCTTTCAGGCCCCGTTTGCGTGCAGATGGTAGGGTCCAAGGTCTCTGTAGTTTCGACAAGGAGTCGAGCCATGCGTGTAATTCCCAGTCTGTTGGCTGCCTCCCTCGGCCTTGCGCTGAGCGCCTGCCAGCCGGCCCAGACGCCCGCCTCCAGTGGCGCAGGTGGCGGGGTCGCAACGCCGGCACCGGCACCGGCATCTGTGGCTGCCGCTGTTGATGGCGGCGGCAACGAAACCCTCTATCGCTGCGGCGACCTCGATGTGCGCGCCACCTTCAACGGTGAGGACGCGGCGACGGTTGTGATTGGCGGGCGCAGTTTCGCGATGTCCTCCGAACGTGCGGCCTCCGGTGCGAAGTATGCCGACGGCAAGGGCAACAGCTTCTGGACCCGCGGCAATGACGACGCGCTGCTCAGCCTGAAGGGCGAGGCGGACCGCGAATGCAACGCGGTGGAGGCAACCGAGGGCGATGGCAGTGCCGGTAACGCGGCGTTCCGTGCCACCGGCAACGAGCCGGGCTGGCTGGCCATCGTCGACGGCGATACGCCGGGCCTGCAGGTGGATGTGGATTACGGCGAGCGCCGTTTCACCGTCGCCAAACCGACCGAGGGTGCGGATGGCTGGGTGGGCAAGGCGGCGGATGGCACCGACATCAAGCTGAGCTTCCAGCGCACCACCTGCCAGGACGGCATGAGTGGCGAGACATTCGAGGCCAAGGCGATGCTGGCCGTGGGCACGCGCCAGTACCACGGTTGTGGCAACTTCGGCGGCAAATGACGAAAAGGGGACGGAGGGGATGACGTCGTTTGTGCCATGAACGACGTCATCCCCTCCGCCCCCTTTTGGCGTCAGCCCTTGCAGGGCTTCAGATCCAGATCCGGAGACAGGTCGTAGCGCAGGTTCACACCGATCAACGCCTGCCGGATCGCGCAGTCATCGCGATGGCGGGCCACCAGGTCGGCAAAGATCTTCTCTCGATCGTCGCAGAACCTGGCGATGGCGGCCTCCAGCTCGCGACGACGGGCGTCGTCGTAGGGTTCTTCGCCGGCAAAATGCTGGCAGCTGTTCTCCCGTTCGATGAAGGCCTGCACATCGGCGGGCATGCCGCAGTAGATGCGGATGTCCTGCACGAAAGCGACGTCGTCGGGGACGCTGCAACCGGCGGCAGCCCGCGCCTGTTGCTCCTCGTCGGGGGTGTCCGCCAGCGTCGCGGCAGCATCTGCTTCATCTGCAGCAGGTGCAACCGCAGCGGCAGCGGTGTCCGCTGCGGGGGGCTGCGTCACCGCGTCCGCCGCGACGTCACCGGTGCTGTCCGCTGCCCGCGGCGAGCATGCCACGAGCAGGGACAGGCAGGCGATCAGCGCAGCGCGGTTAATCGGCACGGCCGGCAAATTCGCCGGTGGCGGTGTTCACCAGCACACGCTCGCCGTTGACGATGTACTCCGGCACCATGATCTCGATGCCGGTGTTGAGCTTGGCCGGCTTCGGGCGCTTGGTGGCGGTGCCGCCCTTCAGTTCCGGCGGCGTCTCGATCACTTCCAGCACCACCGAGGCCGGCAGCTGGATGGCCACCGGCTGCTCGTCGATCACCTGCACGTAGATGCCGGTCAGGCCGTCGGTGATGTAGCCGGCGTCATCGCCGATCACGTCCGCGTCCAGGGTGTAGGGGGTGTAGTCCTCGTCATCGAGGAACACGAACGCATCGCCGTCCTTGTACGAGTAGGTGGACTGGCGGCGCAGCAGTTCGACTTCGACCAGGTTGTCGTCGGCATCGAAGCTGGCGTCGAGCTTGTTGCCGCCCGGCACGCTGTACATGATGAAGCGGAAGCGGACGTTGCCGCCGCGACCCTGCGGCGAGCTGCGCTCGATGTCGCGGATCTGGTAGACGCCGTTGTTGAACTCGACGACGTTGCCCTTCTTGATGTCGTTGGCTTTCATGATGATGTTGGTCGTTGGGGGAGGGCGCCGTCCCGGCGCCCGGGGGGAATCACTTCGGAGCGAGCCGGGTGGCGCCGTCCAGGCGGATGGTCTCGCCGTTGATGTAGGTGTTGCCGAGGATGTGGCCGACCAGGCTGGCGAAGTCTTCCGGCTTGCCCAGGCGCGACGGGAACGGGATCGAGGCGGCCAGCGATTCCTGCACGGCTTCGGGCATGCCATCGACCATCGGCGTCCAGAACACGCCCGGCGCGATGGTGTTGACGCGGATGCCGAAGCGCGACAGCTCGCGGGCCATCGGCAGGGTCATCGCCACCACGCCGCCCTTGGAGGCGGAGTAGGCGGCCTGGCCGATCTGGCCTTCGTAGGCGGCAACGCTGGCGGTGTTGATGATGACGCCGCGCTCGCCGTCCACGCCGGCCTCGTTGTGCTGCATGCGGTTGGCTGCGGCCTTGGCGACATTGAAGCTGCCGACCAGGTTGACCATCACCGTGCCCTGGAACCCGGCCAGCGGCATCGGGCCTTCCTTGCCCAGCACGCGGCCAGCGCCGAGGATGCCGGCGCAGTTCATGGCGACATTCAGGCCGCCGAGGAAATCGCAGGCCTGGTCGATGGCCGCCGACACGGACGCTTCATCACTGACGTTGACGTTGAAGTAGCGGGCGTTGTCCTGCCCCAGGCCGGCAACAGCGGCCGCGCCCTTGGCGTCGTTGAGGTCGAACAGGGCGACCTTGCCGCCCTCGGCAACCAGGTGCTGGGCCACGGCCAGGCCGAGGCCGGAGACGCCGCCAGTGATCACGGCACGTACGGAAGACAGCTGCATTGCACGGTCCTGCAGGTTCAAGAACCGCCGATTCTAACGGAAGCGACGGCAGCCGCCGTTGTGCACTGCGCCGCCGGCCTCAGCCCAGTTCGCGGGCTCGGCGCAGGCGACGCTCGAAGTCGGCGGCGGGCAGGCCATGGGCGAACAGGAAGCCCTGGCCGACGGTCACCCCCAGGTCGAGCAGGCACTGCCGTTGTGGCTCGGTTTCCACGCCTTCGGCGACCACGCCCAGCCCCAGGCTGCGGGCGATCGCGCAGACTGCCTCGCAGACCGCCACATCCGAGCGGTTGCGGGGAATGCCTTCGACGAACAACTGGCTCAGTTTCAGCCCATGGATGGGAAGACGGCGCAGGTAGTTCAGGGCGCTGTAGCCTTCGCCGAAGTCATCGATGGTCAGCATCACCCCCATTTCGCGCAGGCGGGCGAAGGTGCGCAGGGTGTCTGGCGCATCCTCGATCAACACCCGCTCGGTGAACTCCAGCTCCAGCACGCTGCCGGGCAGCTCGAACTCATCCAGCACCTGCCGCACCCAGCGGGCGAGATCCTCACCGACGAACTGCCGCCAGGAAACGTTGACGGCCACCCGCACCAGGCCGAGCCCGTCGTCCTGCCATTGACGTACCTGCCGGCAGGCTTCGCGCAAGGCCCACTGGCCGATGCGCACGATGTCGCCGGTGTGCTCGGCGTGGCGGATGAACAGGTCCGGGCGCATCTGCCCCAACTGCGTGTTGTGCCAGCGCATCAATGCCTCGCAGGCGATGGTGGCGCCGCTGCGCAGGTTGACCTGTGGCTGGTACACCAGATGGAACTCGTCCCCATCAAGGGCTTTGTGCAGCCGGCTCTCGATCTGCAGGCGGTCATGCTGGCGCTGTGCCAGTTCCGGGGAGAACACCTGCCAACCGTTGCGGGTGCGGCGCTTGCACTCGTACATCGCCGTGTCGGCGTTCTGGATCAGCTGCTGCGGCCGGTTGCCATCGCGCGGTGCGCGGGCGATGCCGATGCTGGCGGTCACCGGGAACTCGTCGCTGCCCAGCTGGAACGGTGCCGAGAACGCCGCAGTGATGCGCTCGGCCAGCTGTTCGGCCTGGTCCGGCTGGTCGCGCAGGTCGCAGATCACCAGGAACTCGTCGCCGCCAAAGCGTGCAAGCAGGCCTTCGGTACCGATCGCGGTGGCGATGCGCCGGGTCGCTTCGATTAACAGTTCATCACCGGCGTTGTGGCCAAGCAGGTCGTTGACCACCTTGAAGCGGTCCAGGTCGATGTACAGCACCGCAACGCGGTCGTGGCTGGGGCTGTCCATGCGCACGCCCAGGTCGCTCAGCACCGCATCGCGGTTCATGATTCCGGTCAGCGGGTCGGTGCGGGCCTGCACGCGCAGGGTTTCCTCGGCCTGCTTGCGCTCGGTGATGTCCTGCACGGTGCCGGTGATGCGTGCGGCATCGACATCGCCGGCCGAGACCTCGCCGATCATCCTGATCCAGAACGAGTGGCCATCGCGGCGCTGGCCCTGCAGCTCCAGGCCGAAGCTGCTGCGGTGTTCGATGGTGTCGGCCAGCGCCTGCTGCAGGGCGGCGCGGTCGTCGCTGCGCAGGCAGTCCAGCAGGTCGGGCATGTCCTCCAGGTCGGCCGGCTGGCCGACGATGCGCCGCGCTTCATCGGTGAGGTACAGGCGCTGCAGGCCGCGATCCCACTCCCAACCGCCGATATGGGCCAGTGACTGCGCGCGCGCGAACAGGGTGTTGTTGCGCTTCAGTTCGGTGATGTCACTGAACATCGCATAGACATGGTCGGCCTGGTCGCAGCCGTTGCCGAACACCGGCACGTTGGTGGTGGACAACCACAGCATGCGTCCGCGCGGGCGGTGGTACAGGCCGATGATGGTGCTGCGGATCACCCGCCCGGCCTGGAAACAGCGGCTGGTCGGCCACTGTGACTGGGTCAACGGGTGGCCATGCTCGTCGACGATGATCCACGCTTCGGGATCGAGCATCGCGTTCAAGCCCACGCCGCCACCGGTGAGGCCGAGGATGCGATGTGCGGCCGGGTTGGCCGACAGCACGCGCAGGTCGCGGTCGAACAGGATCACGCCCTTGTCGATCGATTCCATCAACAGGCGATAGCGCGACTCGGCGCGCCAGCGCCCGCTCAGGTCGCGGGCGACGGCGACGATGCAGGGTTGGCCGCGGTCCTGGAAGCCGGCCGAGTGCACCTCCACCGGAAAGCGGCTGCCATCGCCGCGCATGTTGGTCACTTCGATGACGTAGGTGTCGCCACGGTTCAGCGCTTCCCACACCGGTTGCAGATGGTCGCTGGGCAGGTCGGGATTGAGCAGTTCGATCGGCTGGCCGACGATGTCCTCGCGCGGGCGGTCGTAGGCGACGATGCCTGCGCGGTTGACGTCCAGCACCACGCCTTCGGCGCTGAGGATGCTGACCGGGTCGGGCACGGCGTCGAACAACGCGGCATAGCGGGCCTGGGTATCCAGTTCGCGCTGCTGCGCATCGGCCAGCGCCTGCCGTGCCTGGCGCAGCAGCCTGGCCTGGGCCGGCGGCGGCGAAGCAGCCAGCGCCGCGTCCAGAGCGGCCAGCGCGACGTCGGTTGCGGCGGGTGTATCGCCGATGGCCGGACGGTCGCGCGGGCCGCTGTCGTTCATGTCGCTGCCAGCGCCTGCCCGACGCGGCTGGCGGTCGCGCGGCCGAGCAGTCCGGCCAGCCAGCGGCCGGTCTCGGCCAGCGACGGCAGGTCGACCCCGCACTCCAGGCCCAGGCCCTGCAGCAGGTACACCACGTCCTCGCTGGCCACGTTGCCGCTGGCGCCCTTCGCGTACGGGCAGCCGCCGGCACCGGACACCGCACTGTCGACCACGCGCACGCCTTCTTCCAGGCAGGCGGCGATGTTGGCGATGGCCTGGCCGTAGGTATCGTGGAAGTGCACGGCCAGTGCGCTCATCGGGATCTCGGCAGCCACCGACTGCAGCATCGCGCGGGCCTTGCGTGGCGTGCCGACGCCGATGGTGTCGCCCAGAGAGATTTCATAGCACCCCATCTGGTGCAGCGCCCGGGCGACGCGCACTACGTCGGCCAGCGGTACCTCGCCCTGGTACGGGCAGCCGAGCACGGTGGAGACGTAGCCGCGCACGCGCACGCCGTCGGCGGCCGCGCGGCGCAGGATCGGCTCGAAGCGGGCCAGCGATTCATCGATGCCGGCGTTGGTGTTGGTGCGGTTGAAGGCTTCCGATGCAGCGGTGAATACCGCGATTTCCTGCACGCCGACGGCGCGCGCACGGTCGTAGCCCTGTTCGTTCGGTACGAGTACTGGATAGGCGATGCCGGGGCGCCGCTGGATGCCCGCATAGACCTCGGCAGCATCGGCCAGTTGCGGGACCCAGCGCGGGCTGACGAAGCTGGTCGCCTCGATGGTGCGCAGGCCGGTGGCCGACAGGCGATCGATCAGGGCGATCTTGTCGGTGGTGGCCACGGCCTGCTTTTCGTTCTGCAGCCCGTCGCGCGGGCCGACCTCGACGATGCGGACGAAATCGCTCATCGCGGCACCCCTGCGGCGGGCGGGATGGGACGGGCAGGGCGGATGGGATCGACTGGGGTCACGGCGGTTCCTGGAAAACGGGGGCGGCCCGGTCTTCGCCAGGCTGCCAGATGAGATACGCAGGCGGGTCGCACAAGCGGCCACGCCTGCGCCTGGTGGCGACGCAGGGGTCTACCCGGGCAGGTGGCAGACTGCCTCGATGTTGTTGCCATCGGGGTCGATAACGAAGGCGGCGTAGTAGTCCGGGTGATACCACGGACGCAGGCCGGGCGCGCCATTGTCGCGTCCCCCTGCGGCCAGCGCGGCGGCGTGGAAGGCATCAACCTGGGCGCGTTCGGCGCAGACGAAGGCCACGTGCACGCCCTGGCTGAGCGGCGCCGCATTGCCCAGCCAGAAGAACGGCTTGCCGTGGTTGCCGAAACCCACGTGGTCGTGGGCGCCGGTCTGTGCGGCGCTTACCTCCATCACCACGCCGATCTGCAGCGGTGCCAGCGCCTGCAGGAAGAAGGCCCTGCTGCGCGGCAGGTCGCCGCTGTTCAAGCCGATATGGTCCAGCATGTCAGGCCTCCGTGACCCAGTGCGGCGCGCGTTTGTCGAGGAAGGCACCCAGGCCTTCCTGGCCCTCGGCCGATACCCGCAGGCGGGCGATCAGGGCGGCATTGTCACGGTCCAGGCTGTCGCGGTCATGGGCGTCGCGAACCTGCCGGACCAGCAGCTTGGCCGAAGCCGAGGCGATCGGCCCGGCCTTGTCGAGCAGGGCCAACTGTCGCTGCACCGCCTCGTCCAGGCGTTCGGGCTCCACCAGCTGGTGGATCAGGCCGATACGCAGGGCGGTGTCGGCGTCGAAGTGCTCGCCGGTGGCGAACCAGCGGCGGGACTGGCGGCTGCCGATGGCCTCGATCACATAGGGCGAGATCACTGCTGGCAGCAGGCCCAAGCGGCTTTCGGTCAGGCCGAAACGGGCGGCGGTGGTGGCGATGGCGATATCGCAGCAGGCCACCAGGCCGACGCCGCCACCAAAGGCGGCGCCGTGGACACGGGCGAGGGTGGGCTTGGGCAGTTCGTCCAGGGTGCGCATAAGCCGGGCCAGGGCCAGGGCGTCGTCACGGTTGTCGGCCTCGCTGGCGGAGGCCATGCCGCGCATCCACTGCATGTCGGCACCGGCAGAGAAGGAGGCGCCGTGGCCGGCCACCACCACCGTGCGCACGGTGTCATCGCGGCCGGCCGCTTCCAAGGCTGCGGTCAGCCGGGCGATCAGGCCGGCGTCAAAGGCGTTGTGCAGCTCCGGCCGGTTCAGCCAGAGGGTCAGGACAGCGCCGTTGCGCTCGATCTGCAAAGCATCGTTCATGGGATTCCGGGGGTTGCTCCATACCTGTATGGATCATAGCGGGCCATTGGTCATGGGCCATGACGCGACGCGGGAATGTTAGAATCGAGAACCATTTACATCCAGCAGAGAACACGCTAGATGACGCTGTCCGAACTGCCCCTGCACGCCTCGGCCGTGGTCGATTCCGTGCAGGACCTGCATGCCAACGATGCCATCGCCCGGCGCCTGCGCGAGCTGGGCTTCGTCAAGGGCGAGGAAGTGCGCCTGGTGGCGCGAGGCCCGGTCGGCGGCGAGCCGCTGCTGGTGCAGGTCGGTTTCACCCGTTTCGCGCTGCGTATCAGTGAGGCCCGGCGCGTGGTCATCGACCCGGCCAGCCAGGAGGGACGTGCATGAGCGCCACCGCAACCGCCGCCCCGCTGCGCATCGCGCTGGTCGGCAACCCCAACAGCGGCAAGACCGCGCTGTTCAACCAGCTGACCGGCAGCCGGCAGAAGGTCGCCAATTACACCGGCGTCACCGTTGAGCGCAAGGAAGGCCGCCTGCGTGCGCCGTCCGGCCGCGAGTTCGCCGTGCTCGACCTGCCGGGCGCCTACAGCCTGCAGCCGGCCAGCCTGGACGAGGCGATCACCCGCGACCTGTGCCGGGGGTTCTACCCGGGCGAGGCCGCGCCGGACGTCCTTCTGTGCGTGATCGACGCCACCAACCTGCGCCTGCACCTGCGCTTCGCACTGGAACTGCGCGAGCTGGGCAAGCCGATGATCATCGCCCTGAACATGGTCGACGCCGCGCAGCGCCGCGGCATCCAGATCGATGTAGCCGCGCTGGAGCGCGAGATCGGTGTGCCGGTGGTGGAAACCGTGGCGGTGCGCAAGCAGGGCGCGCGTGCACTGGTGGAACGCCTGGATACGATGGTGCCGCACCTGGATGCGCCGCTGGCCGGCGTTGAGAGCGGTGTGGACTACCACGCGCAGGTGCGCGCGATCCTGGCCGCAGCCGTGCGGATGCCGGCACGGACGGCGAAGATCGACGACACGCTGGACCGCTGGCTGCTGCATCCGGTGTTCGGCCTGATCACGCTGGTGGTGGTGATGTTCCTGATCTTCCAGGCGGTGTTCGCCTGGGCCACGCCGCTGATGGATGGCATCGAGGCTGGCTTTGCCTGGCTGGGTGAGCTGGCCGCCAGCGTGCTGCCGGCAGGTCCGCTGACCAGCCTGCTGACCGATGGCATCATCGCCGGCCTGGGGGGCGTGGTGGTGTTCCTGCCGCAGATCCTGATCCTGTTCGCCTTCATCCTGGCGCTGGAAGAGTCCGGTTACCTGCCACGCGCCGCGTTCCTGCTGGACCGCATGATGGCGGCGGCCGGCCTGTCGGGGCGGTCGTTCATCCCGCTGCTGTCCAGCTTTGCCTGCGCGGTGCCGGGCATCATGGCCACCCGCAGCATCCAGGACCCGCGTGACCGCCTGGCCACGATCCTGGTGGCGCCGCTGATGACCTGCTCGGCAAGGCTGCCGGTATATGCGCTGCTGATCGGTGCGTTCATACCGGCCGGCAGGATCGGCATCTTCAACCAGCAGGGCCTGGTGCTGTTCGGCCTGTACGTGGCGGGCATCCTCAGCGCGCTGGTGATGTCGTGGGTGATGAAGAAGTGGCGCCGCGACAAGAGCGAGCACCCGCTGATGCTGGAGCTGCCGTCGTACCGCATTCCGCATCCGCGCGACCTCGCCGTCGGCCTGTACGAGCGCGGCATGATCTTCCTCAAGCGTGTCGGCGGCATCATCCTGGCGCTGACCATCCTGCTGTGGTTCCTGCTGTCGTTCCCGGGCGCGCCCGCCGACGCGACGATGCCGGCCATCGACTACAGCTACGCCGGCCAGATCGGTCATGCGATGACCGCGATCTTCGCGCCGCTGGGCTTCAACTGGCAGATCTGCATCGCCCTGATTCCGGGCCTCGCTGCGCGCGAAGTAGCGGTGTCCTCGCTGGCGACGGTGTATGCGCTGTCGGCCGCCGATGATGATGCGGCGATCTCCGCACTGTCGCCGGTGGTGGCCGACGGCTGGTCGCTGGCTACCGGCCTGGCCCTGCTGGTGTGGTTCATCTACGCGCCGATGTGCATTTCGACGCTGGCCACCATCAAGCGCGAGACCAACTCGTGGAAGACGATGGGCTTCTCGGCGTTCTACCTGTTTGCTGCGGCCTATGTCGCGGCGCTGATCACCTACCAGGTGACCGTGGCGCTGGGAGGCGGCTGATGGACGCCGGCCTGCTGGTGCAGTACCTGATCATCGCGGTGGCCGTGCTGGCCAGTGCGTGGGTGGTGTTGAAGAAGCAGGCGCCCGGCACCGTGCGCAAGCTGCGCGGCGCGCTGGCACTGGCGCTGCTGAAGCCGGGCCGTGCGGCCTGGCTGCAGGCGCTGGGCCGGAAGATCGCGCCGCCGGCCACTGGCGGTGGCGGTGCGTGCGGCGGCTGCGACAGCTGCGGACCGACGCCGCCGAAGCAGCACTAGAGAGGCGTCTGGGCGCTGCCCTGGTGGGTGCGGACCTTCCCTGGTGGGTGCGGACCTTGGTCCGCACTGCCGATTGATCATCCACGCATGGCGTGGATCTACGCATCCCCAGCGCTGCCCTCCAGCGGTGTCGGAATTGATCATCCACGCATGGAGTGGATCTACGTTGCAGGCAGGGTGAGGCGACCGGTTCGCGGCTATGCCTCAACCTGCCCGCGTGCCAAGCTCCGCTGCCAGTGCCAACCAGCGTTCGCGCTGTTGCGGCGTGCTGCTGCGCACCGGGCCCAGCCGGCTGACCCGCACCGGGCGGATGCCGCAGAACTCAAGGATGGTGGCACGGATCTGGGTGATGCCCGGATCGCGGTAGATCCAGCGGTAGTACCAGGGCGGCGTATCCAGCGTGGTGATGACCCGCGCGCTGCGCCCCGCCAGCAGCCGGTCCCACCACACCGAATCGCGACGGTAGCGGAAGGCGAAGCCCGGCAGCAGCACGCGGTCGAAGAAGCCCTTCAGCAGTGCCGGCATCGCGCCCCACCAGGTCGGGTAGACCAGCACCAGGTGGTCGCAAGCCTGGATCGCGTCTGCTGCATCCTGCAGGTCGGTTTCCAGTGGCTGGATCTGGCGATAACCGTGGCGCAGCACCGGGTCGAACTGCAGTTCACCCAGGGCGATCATGTGCACGCGGTGGCCGGCGTTGCGGGCGGCGGTCGCGTAGCGGTGGGCGAGGGCGCCGCACAGGCTGTCGCGGTCGGGATGGCCAAGCAGGATCAGGATGGAACGGGACACGGCAGTCTCGGAGGCTGGAAGGCGACCGACGTTGCGCTATGCCCCAAGGGCAGAGTCAAACCCCGCCAGGGCAGCCAGCGGGAGCCAGCACGCAGGTGCCATCGCCCTGCTGCAGCCATTGCCGCAGCTCGTCACCCACCTGCTGTAGTTCGACCTCGACGCGGGCAAGCCGCTCGCGCTCGGCGGCAATCGCAGTGCGCTGGCGCTCCAGCAGGGCGAGCACGGCTGGCCAGTCCAGCTGGCCGTCGCCACGCTGCAGGCGGGTGATGGCGGCCAAGCCGATGCCCAGCCCCAGTGCCTGCCGGATCAGCTGCACCCAGGCCACGTCCTGCTCGCTGTAGTCGCGATAGCGGTTCAGGCGCGGCACTGGCGGCAGCAGGCCGCGTGCCTCGTACAGGCGGATGGCCTTGGCGCTGGCGCCGGTGCGGCGGGCGACTTCGGAAATGCGCACCGTTTCAGCCCTGCATCCGCGCAGGCGGCATGACGGCGTCAGCGCTTGGCGCGGGCGGTTTGCAAAGGTGCATGGGGTGCGGGCCAGCGCTTGAAGGGGCACGCAGCGTAGCAGCGACAGTGCTTGCCGGACCATGCGTGCTGCCGCTAGCCTGCGTGCATGAACCAGACTCCCCTGCGATTGCTTATTCACGGCGCCTCCGGGCGCATGGGCCAGGCCCTGTTGCGGCTGGCCGCCGAACATCCTGATTCCCTGCAGATCGTCGCTGCGGTGACCGGCCGTGCGCCGGCGCAGCGGGTGATCGACGGCGTGCCGTTCTTCGCGGCCAGCGAGTTGCCGGGGGCGCCGGTGTTCGATGTGGCGATCGACTTCAGCCTGCCCGAGGGCTTCGATGCGCTGCTGGCACTGTGCGTGGAGCGCGGTGCGGGACTGGTATCGGGCACCACCGGTATTTCCAGTGTGCAGCGCCAGGCACTGGAAGCAGCGGCGGCGAAGATCCCGCTGGTGTGGGCGTCGAACTTCAGCCTGGGCGTGGCGGTGCTCGATGAGCTGGTGGAGCGTGCGTCGCAGGCGCTGGCCGGCTGGAACTGCGACATCGTCGAATCGCACCATACGCAGAAGAAGGACGCTCCCTCGGGCACGGCGTTGACCTTGGGCGCCGCGGCGCAGCGGGGCGGGGCCGAGCCGCAGTACGCCAGCCTGCGCGCCGGAGACATCGTCGGCGAGCATCTGGTGCAGTTCACCGGCCTGGGCGAGCGCATCGAACTGGTGCACCGGGCCACCAACCGCGACATCTTCGCCCGCGGGGCGCTGTTTGCTGCTCGCCAGCTGCAGGGTCGGGCGGCTGGCAGCTACCGGGTAAGGGACCTGCTGGACGGGCCCGGGTAACGGTCCCGGGTCGATGGTAGATGCCAACCTTGGTTGGCAGCCGTTGCTGAACGCGCCAACCAAGGTTGGCGCCTACCGGAGCCGGGCAGGTCGGATGGCAGCGGCCCGGTCATCGGCCTGCATACGCACCCGGATTGAAATGAATGCGCAATCGCCTGTTCATGAATGGCGATAACCGCTGGCGCGAGCGCCCCGGCACCGCTACAATTCGCACTCGCCGAATCACGAAAGCCGGACCGGTCCCAGACCGTACGTCCGCGCTTTTTTGCAACCGGATTTCCGTGAAGCGCAGGCGTGACTTCGGCACCCCCTCGGTAGCCAAAGTGAGAATTCCGTGACCCAAGCCGCAATCCTCGTCCTCGAAGACGGCACCGTATTCGAGGGCGAATCCGTAGGCGCGCCCGGCCTGTCCGTCGGTGAGGTGGTGTTCAACACCGCCATGACCGGCTACCAGGAAGTGTTGACCGACCCGTCCTACGCCCGGCAGATGGTCACGCTGACCTATCCGCACATTGGCAACACCGGCATGACCGACCAGGACAATGAAGCGTCCAAGGTGTGGTCGGCCGGCCTGATCGTGCGCGACGTACCGCGCCGCCCGAGCAGCTGGCGCAGCCAGGTGTCGCTGCAGGACTGGCTGATCCAGCGTGGCGTGGTCGCCATCGCCGGCATCGACACCCGCAAGCTGACCCGCATCCTGCGCGAGAAGGGCGCCCAGAACGGCGCGCTGATGGCTGGCGACGACATCGATGTGGAAAAGGCACTGGAAGCGGCCCGCAAGTTCCCGGGGCTGAAGGGCATGGATCTGGCCAAGGTCGTGACTACCGACAAGACCTACGTCTGGACCGAGGGCCAGCTGGACCTGGATGCCAACGCCTTCGTCAGCGTGCCGGCCCAGTACAAGGTCGTGGCGTACGACTTCGGCGTGAAGACCAACATCCTGCGCATGCTGGCCGAGCGCGGCTGTGAGGTCACCGTGGTGCCGGCGCAGACCCCGGCCGCTGAAGTGCTGGCGCTGAAGCCGGACGGCGTGTTCCTGTCCAACGGCCCGGGTGACCCGGAACCGTGCGACTACGCGATCGCCGCGATCAAGACCTTCATCGACGTGAAGATCCCGACCTTCGGCATCTGCCTGGGCCATCAGCTACTGGGCCTGGCCTCGGGCGCGAAGACGATCAAGATGGGCCATGGCCACCACGGCGCGAACCATCCGGTGCAGGACCTGGACAGCGGCCGGGTGATGATCACCTCGCAGAACCACGGCTTCGCGGTGGATGAAGCGACCCTGCCGGCCACCCTGCGGGTGACCCACCGTTCGCTGTTCGACGGCACCAACCAGGGCATCGCCCGCACCGATGTGCCGGCGTTCTCGTTCCAGGGCCACCCGGAAGCCTCGCCGGGCCCGACCGACGTCGGTCCGCTGTTCGATCGTTTCGTGACCTTGATGGCCGAGGCCAAGGCTTGATGCGCAGCGTCGCTCTGCTGCTGTCGCTGTGCTGCGCCGCGGGTGCGGCACAGGCCGCTCCGGCGTCCGACGCCGACGTGGCTGCGGTAGTGAAGACGCTGGGCATGGGCTCGCTGGGCACCACCATGGCCAGCCTGGTGATCGACAGCACGCCGGCGTTGAAGGCGTTGCCGGATGCCGACCAGGCATGCGCGCAGGCACCCGTGCGCGATCTGCTGGATGCACAGTTCCGCCGTTCGATCATCCAGGGTCTGGGCAGCGATGGCGATGTGGTGATCGCCGAATGGTCGCGCTTCCTGGCCACGCCCGCGGGCCAGGCCCTGTCGACCACGTTCGCCAATTCCACCCCGGAAAATACCGAGGCCAAGGCCGGCGCCGGTCTGGCTGGCGCGGACCGCGCACAGCTTGCCGCCTTCATGGCCAGCCCGACGTACCGACGCATGGTGGCGTCGTTCGAAAGTGGGCCGGCGATTCCAGAGGATCTGGACGCGCAGTTGGCCAAGCCGTTGCAGGACCAGTGCCGGATTGCGCTGAAACCCGAAGAGATTTCCTGATCGACAGCGTGCGATCACTCCCCCTTGTCACGCTGTACTGACTTAGAGAAGAAAATGCCCAAGCGCACTGACCTCAAGACCATCCTCATCATCGGTGCCGGCCCGATCGTCATCGGCCAGGCCTGTGAGTTCGATTACTCCGGCGCCCAGGCCTGCAAGGCCCTGCGTGACGAGGGCTACCGCGTGGTGCTGGTCAACAGCAATCCGGCCACGATCATGACCGACCCGGAGATGGCCGACGCCGTCTACATCGAGCCGATCAACTGGCAGACCGTCGAGAAGATCATCGCCAAGGAGAAGCCCGACGCGCTGCTGCCGACCATGGGTGGCCAGACCGCGCTGAACTGCGCGCTGGACCTGGCCGACAACGGTGTGCTTGAGAAGTACAACGTCGAGCTGATCGGCGCCAAGCGCGAAGCGATCATGATGGCCGAAGACCGCGAGCTGTTCCGCGTGGCGATGAGCGAGATCGGCCTGGAGTGCCCGACCGCTGCCGTTGCCCATACCCTGGACGAAGCGCTGGAGATCCAGACCCGCGTCGGCTATCCGACCATCATCCGCCCCAGCTTCACTTTGGGCGGCAGTGGCGGCGGCATTGCCTACAACCGCGAAGAGCTGATCGAGATCGTCAACCGCGGCCTGGAACTGTCGCCGACCACCGAAGTGCTGGTCGAAGAGTCGGTGCTGGGCTGGAAGGAATTCGAGATGGAAGTGGTCCGCGATACCGCGGACAACTGCATCATCGTCTGCTCGATCGAGAACCTGGACCCGATGGGCGTGCACACCGGTGACTCGATCACCGTGGCCCCGGCGCAGACCCTGACCGACAAGGAATACCAGCGCCTGCGCGATGCCTCCATCGCCGTGCTGCGCAAGATCGGCGTGGACACCGGTGGTTCGAACGTGCAGTTCGGCATCAACCCGGATACCGGCCGCGTGGTGGTGATCGAGATGAACCCGCGCGTGTCGCGTTCCTCGGCGCTGGCGTCCAAGGCCACCGGCTTCCCGATCGCCAAGGTCGCGGCCAAGCTGGCCGTGGGCTACACCCTGGACGAACTGAAGAACGAGATCACCGGCGGCCTGACCCCGGCCTCGTTCGAGCCGTCCATCGACTACGTCGTCACCAAGATTCCGCGCTTCGCTTTCGAGAAGTTCCCGGCTGCCGATGCACGCCTGACCACCCAGATGAAGTCGGTGGGCGAGGTGATGGCGATGGGCCGCACCTTCCAGGAATCGATGCAGAAGGCCCTGCGTGGCCTGGAAACCGGCAAGGTCGGCTTCGACCCGACCGGCCTGGACCTGACCAGTGAAGACGATCTGCAGACCCTGCGCCGCGAGCTGAAGGCGCCGGGTCCGGAGCGCCTGTTCTTCGTCGCCGACGCGTTCCGTGCCGGCATGAGCGTGGAGGACATCTTCAAGCTGTCCTACATCGATCCGTGGTTCCTGGACCAGATCGAAGAAATCATCGCCGCCGAGACCCAGGTCGCGGCCGATGGGATCGATGCACTGGATGCGGCGCGCCTGCGCAAGCTCAAGCGTGCCGGCTYCTCCGACGCGCGCCTGGCCCAGCTGACCGGCACCAACGAAGCGGCCGTGCGCGCGCTGCGTCGCGCACACAAGGTGCGCCCGGTGTACAAGCGCGTGGACTCCTGTGCCGCCGAGTTCTCCACTGGCACCGCCTACCTGTACTCGACCTATGAGGACGAGTGTGAAGCCGCGCCGAGCAACCGCGACAAGATCATGATCCTCGGCGGTGGCCCGAACCGCATCGGCCAGGGCATCGAGTTCGACTACTGCTGCGTGCACGCGGCACTGGCGCTGCGCGAGGATGGCTATGAAACCATCATGGTCAACTGCAACCCGGAAACCGTGTCGACCGACTACGACACCTCCGACCGCCTGTACTTCGAGCCGCTGACTCTGGAAGACGTGCTGGAAATCGTCGAGCTGGAACAGCCCAAGGGCGTGATCGTTCAGTACGGCGGCCAGACCCCGCTGAAGCTGGCGCGCGCGCTGGAAGCCAACGGCGTGCCGGTGATCGGCACCTCGCCGGACTCGATCGACCTGGCCGAAGACCGCGAGCGCTTCCAGCAGCTGGTGGACAAGCTGGGCCTGAAGCAGCCGCCGAACCGCATTGCCCGCAACGACCAGGAAGCCCTGCTGCTGGCGCGTGAGATCGGCTACCCGCTGGTGGTGCGCCCGAGCTACGTGCTGGGTGGCCGCGCGATGGAAATCGTCTATGGCGAATCCGACCTGGCCCGCTACGTGCGTGATGCGGTGAAGGTATCCAACGATTCGCCGGTGCTGCTGGACCGCTTCCTCGACAATGCCGTCGAGTGCGACGTGGACATCATCGCCGACGCCCAGGGCAACGTCCTGATCGGTGGCGTGATGGAGCACATCGAAGAGGCCGGCGTGCACTCGGGCGATTCCTCCTGCTCGCTGCCGCCTTACTCGCTGTCGGCTGAAACCCAGGCCGAGCTGCGTCGCCAGGTGGTCGAGCTGGCCAAGGCCCTGAACGTGGTGGGCCTGATGAACACCCAGTTCGCGATCCAGACCGATGAGGAAGGCAACGACACCATCTTCCTGCTGGAAGTGAACCCGCGTGCCTCGCGCACCGTGCCCTTCGTGTCCAAGGCCACCGGCATGCCGCTGGCCAAGATCGCGGCCCGCTGCATGGCGGGCAAGACCCTGGAAGAGCAGGGCGCCACCAAGGAAATCGTGCCGGACTACTACTCGGTGAAGGAAGCGATCTTCCCGTTCGCCAAGTTCCAGGGCGTCGACCCGATCCTCGGGCCGGAGATGCGCTCCACCGGTGAGGTGATGGGCGTGGGCCGCAGCTTCAACGCCGCCTTCGCGCGCGCGCAGGAAGCCGGTGGCATCAAGGCGCCGCCGGTGGGCAAGGCGTTCGTGTCGGTGCGCGACCCGGACAAGAAGCGCGTGCTGCCGGTGGCCAAGGCCCTGCTGGCACGTGGCTACAGCCTGGTTGCCACCCGTGGCACCGCAGCGTGGCTGCAGCAGCACGGCATGGACTGCGAGATCATCAACAAGGTGGTCGAGGGTCGCCCGCACATCGTCGATTCGATCAAGAACGGCGAGATCGTCTATATCGTCAACACGACCGAAGGCCGTGCCGCGATCAACGACTCGTTCTCGATCCGTCGCGAGGCACTGCAGCACCGTGTCACCTATTCGACCACCATTGCCGGTGCCAAGGCGCTGGTGGATTCACTGGAATTCCGCGGTACCGGCCCGGTCTGGTCGCTGCAGGAACTGCACAAGGAGTTGAACGCATGAGAGCACCCATCACGATGAAGGGCGCGCAGCGTCTGCGCGACGAACTGGATCACCTGAAGTCGGTCAAGCGTCCGAAGGTGATCGCCGCGATCGCCGAAGCGCGCGAGCACGGCGACCTGAAGGAGAACGCCGAGTACCACGCCGCGCGCGAGGAACAGGGCTTCATCGAAGGCCGCATCAAGCAGCTGGAAGGCGAGCTGTCGCACGCCGAGATCATCGACGTGAGCAAGCTCAATGCAGGCTCCAAGGTGGTGTTCGGCGCCAGCGTGATCCTGGCCGACGTGGAATCGGACGAAGAGAAGAAGTACCAGATCGTTGGTGATCTGGAAGCGGACATCAAACTCGGCCTGATCGCGATTTCCTCGCCGGTCGCCCGCGCGATGATCGGCAAGCTGGAAGGTGACTCGATCGTGATCGATGCGCCGGCCGGCCAGCGCGAGTACGAGATCGTCAGCGTCAGCTACCAGGACTGATCCGTGGCGACGGCAACCCTGCTGTTGCCGGCACGCAGCCGCTTTGCGGTGGCTGCATTGCCGGATGACGTGGCGCGCGCCCTGGGCCGCGCCACCACTTCGCAGGGCGATGCCGGCGAACGCGCGCAGCTGCTGCGCCACTTCACGGTGGCCGCGCCGCACTGGCCGGTAGCCGCGTTGACCCGGCAGCGTGACGTCGGCGATGCCGCCGGCGCCTGCTGGCTGCGTGCCGATCCGGCCTGCATGGTGCCGGACATGCATGGCGCGCGGATGATGGGCCACGGCGAAACGCTGCGGCCCAGCCTGGCCGATACGCTGGCGTTGCTGCCCGTGCTGCAGCCGCTGTTTGCGGATGCAGGCTTCGTGCTGGATGCACCCGATCCGTCACGCTGGTACCTGCGCCTGCCCATCGGTACTGAACTGCCGGAGTTTGACAGCCCCGACGAGGTGTTGGGTGATGACCTGTTCTCGCACCTGCCGCCGGGCGAGGCGGGCCGTCGCTGGCGCGCACTGATGACCGAAGCACAGGTGCTGCTGCACACCCACTCGTGGAACCAGCAGCGCGCCGCGCAGGGCCAGCAGCCGATCAATTCGCTGTGGTTCTGGGGTGGTGGCGTGATGCCGGTATCGGTGGCCACACCGCATGCTCAGGTACGCAGCCGCGATGCGCTGCTGCAGGGCCTGGCCCAGGCCGCAGGTGTCGCGGTGGATGGTGAGCAGTCGGTCGATGCACTGGTCGACCTGCGCCAGCTGCGCTCGTTGCAGCAGCTGGGCAACGACGCGATCCGGCCGCTGCTGGCCGCGCTCAAGCGTGGCGAACTGCAACGGCTGGTGCTGGATTTCGAGGACGGCCTGCAGTTCCAGTTGGATCGCGGCCAGCGCTGGCAGTTCTGGAAGAAGCCACGGCAGCTGCACGACGCTTGAGGCAAGGCGGTAGCGCCGGGTCATGCCCGGCGCATGCGCTATCGAATATCGGTGACATGGATCGGCAGCTGCCAATGCCTGCGGCTCGGGCTGCTGCAGTAGTAGCCGACAAACGCCCCGCTCAGGATCAGACGCGTTCCATCCCAAACCCAGTGCCGGTTCGTCCCGCAGGCATCCTTGTCTGTGGCAAGGCCTTCTTCAAGAAACACGGCGTGCGGGTAGAGCGGAAACAGCGGGGTCGGCGAGAGCAGCCTGGGTGCGAATGGCGAACGGTCGCGGATCAGCCAGGTACCCGCTGGCACGATGTGGCGGTCAGTTGCACAGCTCAACATGGCAAGGACATGGGTGGCATCTACCCGTTCGATGCGTAGTTGGCGCGACGACATCCGTTCGCAGGCGTTCCGCGCGGCGGCCACCGGTTGCAGTTGCTGAAGCAGCTCTGCCCGCCCAGCCAGCTGCCCATCGTCTTCATGTGCTTCGACCAGCAGGGGTGGCGCCTTCAGGGGTGGCGCGGCTACCGCGGCCGGCACCTTCGATTCTGGTTGTGCGCCCTTGCGCACCAGTGCGCCTGGGGTATCCAGCCGACCCTGTACCTCGTCCATCTTCAGCAGCAACGTGCGGATGCCATGATCCGACAGCGGCCACGCGTGGCCGGATGCGTCGCTCATCTCGATGCGCCTGCCATCGAGCAGTGCATCGATCATCGATGCCACGTAGTGGGCGGGCAGCTCCAGGCCAAGGTCGAGCGCCTCGCTGTGGCCGATGGCACCGAGATCCCTTCCATCCACGCGCAGTCGCAGCGTTCCTTCAGGCGCTACCGCCGCCGGGGTGCGAGGCGCGTCCTCGGCGCCTTCGGCCATTGACAGCCGTGCGGTGACCGCCGTCTGCGGCCCGCCGGCGCGTTCGACCAGCATGCTCAGCATCAGCGGTGCCAGCGGACCGTAGGCTGCCAGCCGGCAGGTGCGGGTGTTGTCGCAGGCCATCACCCCGTCGCCCTCCACGAACGATGTGCCCAGCGGTTCAGCGGCCGTGGCAACCGACGCCAGCGCCAAAGACGCCAGCAGCGGCAGCGGGGTGTACAACAGTGAAGGCGTGCGCATTCAACGAACCTCGCTGACAAGCGTCGGCAGCGTCCAGTGCCCGCCCGCCACGCCACGACACAGACCGGTACTGAACGCACTGCTTGGCTGGAATCTGCGGCCATCCCAGGCCCAGTCCCAGCCGGAAACGCAGTCGCCGATGCCGCGGCCCTTGTAGCGCGCGTACAACGTGCGATCGGAGCGCGAGAAGCCTTCTGCCTCCAGCGTGACCGTCTCAGGTGCGAACGGCGGCTGATCGCGCGCGATCCAGAAGCCATTGCTGTAGTTGTACGCGCCCATCTGGCACAACGCCTGCACCAGCACATGGTGGTCGTCCAACCGCTCGATCACCATTTCCGGTGTTCCCTTGTACTCGATCAGGCGCGGACAGTCGTCGTTGTCGCCGAGCGTGGCAATCAGCGCGTCGCGCAGCGCTTCGCTGCTGCCCAGCCCGCTATCGCCGGGGCGGCCGGCCGCCAGCACACCGCGCACGATCACCGGCTTGGCCACTGCGGCGGGCACGCTCGCTTCGGCACGCGTGCCGCGGCGTACCAGCGCACCGGGCGTGCCCACGCGCCCTTGGACCTCGTCCATTTTCAGCAGCACCGCGGCGGCACCACGATCCGAAATCGGCCAGCGCGTGCCCCTGCTGTCGATCACCTCGATACGGGCCTGGCCGGGCAGGGCGGCCAGCACGCCTTCTACCTGCGCCGGCCGCAGCATCACTGCCTCGTCGGCCCCGGTGTCCTGCACTGGGCCCAGATCACGGCCGTTCACGTGCAGGCGCATTGAACCTTCAGGCACTGCGCTTTCGCCATCCTCACCGACCCGCAGCCTCGCCTTCACTGCCGTGCCGGGGCCGCCGGCACGTTCCAGCATCAGGCCCAGCAGGCTGTCCGCCTGTTCAGGGCTGTAGCCGGCTGCACGGCAGGTGCCGGTGTTGTCGCAGGCCAGGAACCAGTCGTGGTGTACGAACTCGATACCGGGGGTTGGCGGCGTGTTTGCCGCCTGGGAAGCAAGTGGCAGCAGGAGGCTGGCAAGCAGTACGGACAGCAGGCGGTACATGGCGAATTCCGTTTCAGAAGCGAACAAGCATGGGCGATCACCACGCCTGCGCCAAGCCCGGAAGAGCCTGGCGAGCTGCGCGGGGTATCATGCGTGGGTCTTCCGCAACCCGGCGATGCCGATGTCCCTTGCCGCCGATGCTGTGCTGCCGTCTTCCGATACGCCGATGATCCGCCGTCGCGATGCGGTCGTGCCCGGTAGCTGGCCGGAGGGCACGCTGCCGCTGCTGGCCCGCCTGTATGCCGCACGTGGTGCGCACACGCCGGAGCTGGCCCTGCCCAAGCTCGGCAACCTGCATGCGCCGGAACTGCTGACCGGCATCGACGCGGCAGTGGACCTGCTGGTGCAAGCCATCGCCGCCGACAAGCGCATCCTGGTAGTCGGTGATTTCGACTGCGACGGCGCAACCGCCTGCGCGGTCGGTGTGCGCGGTCTGCGCATGCTCGGCGCGCAGCACGTCTTCCACGCAGTGCCCAACCGCATGGTGCACGGCTATGGTCTGTCGCCGTCACTGGTGGACGAGCTGGCTGCGCTGCAGCCGGATCTGCTGGTCACCGTCGACCACGGCATTGCCTGCCATGCCGGCGTGACCGCGGCCAAGGCGCGTGGCTGGCAGGTGCTGGTGACCGATCACCATCTGCCCGGTCCACTGCTGCCACCGGCCGATGTCATCGTCGACCCCAACCTCGACGGCGACGCCTTCCCCAGCAAGGCGCTGGCCGGTGTCGGCGTGATCTTCTACGTGCTGATGGCGCTGCGCCGGCAGATGCGCGAAGCGGGGGTATTTGCCAATGGCAAAGGGCCGGACCTGACCACGCTGCTGGACCTGGTGGCGGTGGGCACAGTGGCCGACCTGGTGGTGCTCGATGCCAACAATCGCGCCCTGGTCAGCGCGGGATTGCGCCGGCTGCGCAATGGCCAGGGCTGCGTCGGCCTGAAGGCACTGATCGAAGCCAGTGGTCGCGATGCTGCACGCCTGACCGCCACCGACATCGGCTTCGGGCTTGGCCCGCGCTTGAACGCGGCCGGTCGGTTGGAAGACATGGCATTGGGTATCGCCCTGCTGCTCACCGAAGATCCGCGGCAGGCCCGCGACATCGCGCAGACGCTCGAACAGATCAACGCCGAGCGGCGTGCGGTCCAGCAGTCGATGACCGATGACGCCGAACACGCGCTGTCGCGGGTGGTGCTCGATACCGCAGGGCAGCGCCCGGTGGCAGCCTGCCTGTTCGATGCCGATTGGCACCCCGGCGTGGTTGGCCTGGTTGCTTCAAAGATGAAGGATCGCCTGCATCGGCCGGTGATCGCGTTCGCGCCGGCCGAGCCGGGCGCCGACACCCTGCGCGGCTCGGCGCGTTCGATCGCCGGCCTGCATATCCGTGATGCGCTGGCGCTGGTCGATGCACGCCATCCCGGCTTGATCGAGCGCTTCGGCGGTCACGCGATGGCCGCCGGGTTGAGCATGCATCTGGATCATCTGGCTGCCTTCGAAGCCGCGTTCGTCGCCACCGTGCTGGAGATGCTCGACCCGGCTGCACTGCAGCAGCAGGTGCTCAGCGACGGCGAACTGGCCGCGGACGAACTCGATCATCGCCATGCCGATGCACTGCGCCTGGCCGGGCCATGGGGGCAGGGGTTCCCCGAGCCGCTGTTCGACGGCCATTTCGAGGTGGCCAACTGGCGCGTGCTGAAGGAACGGCATCTGAAGCTGGAACTGCGCCTGCCCGGCGTATCGGGCACGATCAATGCGATCCATTTCGGCGGCTGGCACGGTAATGCGCCAGGCAAGCATGTTCATTTGGCCTATCGCCTGGCTTGCGACGACTACCGGGGTGGCGCAGCGATCCAGCTGATCGTCGAGCACTGCCTGCCGGCGTAGTCCATGCCGGGCATGGCCCGGCGCTACCGCTTCGGAAGGGTCAGCGTACGTCGGTCACCCGCGTCGGCAGTTCCCAGGTACCCCCGGGAACGCCGCGGCACAGGCCGCCACTGATGGCCGAGGTCGCGACGAAGCGGGTGCCATCCCAGGTCCACGTTTCATCCGACACGCAGTCGGCCAGGCCGCGGCCCTTGTGCGAGGCGACGATCTGCCCGTCGCCGTAGTCGATCGCGTCGCTGGTCACCCATTGCGGCTGGTAGGGCGCTTTCTCACCGATGACCCAGTAACCATCACCGGTGTTGTAGGCCGCGCGCCAGCAGGGGACGTTGACCAGCAGATGCTTGGTGTCCAGGCGCTGGATCTGCAGTGGTGAATTGCTGATCGGAAGATCCGGGTCGGTGTCGAGCAGGCCTTCGCAGCTGGGTTCTACCAGAGTGGCGCGCAGCGCCGCACGCAGCGCCGGCGAGGCGGCCAGCTTGGAAAACGTCGGGTCGTCCGATGGCGTCGACAGCGTCGGTGCCTTGCGCACCACGGGTTTGGCAACGGCGGCAGGCACGCTGCTTTCGGCGGCGGCTCCCTTGCGCATCACCGCGCCCGGCGTGCCCACGCGGCCCTGGAACTCATCGGTCTTCAACAGCACAGCCGCTGCGCCCTTGTCCGACAGCGGCCACGCGCGGCCGGCGCCATCGACAACCGCGATGCCACCATCGCGCACCAGCGCGGACAGCACTGCGCTGGTCTGTGCCGCGCTGAGCACATGGATACCCGGCTCCCTGGCCGGCGCCAGCACACCGAGGTCACGCTGCTGGATGCGCAGGTGCAGCGCGCCCTTGGGCTGCGGCTGGTCATCGATCGGCTGCAACGACATCCGACCGCTGATGGCCTGATTGGGGCCGCCCGCCCGGGTCAGTAGCACGCTGAGGGTGCTGTCATCGCCACTGGCGTAGCCGGCCGCGCGGCACGTGCGCGTGTTGTCGCAGGCCACGACCCAGTCGTGATGCTGGAAATAGAGGCCTGCAGGCGCATCGACGGCGCTGGCGGCCAACGGCCAGCACAGGGCCAGCAGGGTGGGAAGCAGGGGAGAACGCATGGGCATCCTTGCACGGGATCGGGAAGTCGCACATGGTGCGCCCAGGGGCAGCGAAGAACCAGCATCGAATCACGTTAACCCCGTCCACCCGGTTGGTGCGTTCAAGCAGTCACGATCCCACTGGAGTCCTGTCATGGTCTTCGCCCGTTGCTGCACCGTACTGCTGTTGGCCCTGGCAAGCTGGCCGGCACTGCCCCAGGCGTCGCGGCGTCCGGCACCGCCGATGACGTCCACACCGCTGCTGATCGCGCCCGCCGCCGAACAGCCCGTGCAGCTGCGACATGCCCGCATCGAAGGCGAGGTCCAGGCCGGTATCGCCCAGACCCGTATCACCCTGGAGTTCCACAACCCCAACCAGCGCGTGCTGGAAGGCGAGCTGCAGTTCCCGCTGGCCGAGGGCCAGCAGATCACCGGGTTCGCCCTGGACATCAACGGCGAGTTGCGCGAGGCAGTACCGGTGCCCAAGGACCGCGGTCGTCAGGTGTTCGAGGAGATCGCCCGTCGTGGTGTCGATCCGGGCCTGCTGGAGCAGACCGCCGGCAACCAGTTCCGGCTTCGCGTGTATCCGCTGCCGGCCGGCGGCAGCCGCCGGGTGCAGCTGGTCGTGCGCGAGCCGCTGGCATACGCCGCGCAGGGCTGGCGTTGGACGCTGCCGTTGCAGTTCGTCGCTGGCGCCGCTGCCGTCGAACTGACCGTGCAGGCACCGAAGGGTGCTGATACTGGCAGTGCGCCTTTCCGCATTGCCGATGGCCGTCTGCAATGGCAGGGGCGCGGCGCACAGTTGCCGACCCAGCTGCAATGGACGCTGCCAGCCGAGCGCAAGGCACTGGTGCAGGTTGCACGCTGGCAGGACGGTCACTACCTGTTGGCACAGCTGCCGGTGCCGACGTCAGCCGCGCCGCGCCGTGTGCCGTCGGAAGTGGGGCTGCTGTGGGACGGTTCCGGTTCCGCAGGCCAGCGCGACCGCACCCGCGAGTTCGCACTGCTCGATCGCTACTTCGCGGCAATGGGCGAGGGCAATGTCGCGCTGACCGTGCTGCGTGATCGTGCGGAGCCTGTGCGTCGGTTCCATATCCGCAGCGGCGACTGGAGTGAACTGCGGCGGGAGTTGATGGCGGTGCAGCCGGATGGTGCCAGTGCGCTGGCGCAGTGGCAGCCGCAACCCGGGGTGAAGGAGTACCTGATGGTCAGCGATGGCCTGCTGACCTACGGGCCGGAAGCAATGCCGGCGCTGGCCGCCGACCAGCGCCTGTTTGCGATCAGCAGTGCTGGTGCACGCACCGATGCCACCCGCCTGCGCGGTTGGAGCGAGGCGCATGCGGGCACTTTCGTGGCACTCGGCAGCGATATCGATGCCGCCGCGCGGGAACTGCTGTCGGTACCGCTGGATGTCCAGATCGATGCCGGCCGTGGCGTGCAGGATGTGGTGATCGACCGCCGCAGCCAGGCCCAGGGCTGGCTGTGGTTGCATGCGCGGTTGGCGGCCGAAGGTGTGCCGATGCGGGTACGCGTGGCTGGCGGCGAGTGGCAGGCACTGCCCGCGACGCAGAAGAACGAAGACGGTGATCTGCTGGCCGGCCTGTGGGCACAGGCGCGCCTGCAGCAGTTGTCGAGCGATCGACGCAGCAACCGTGAGGCGATGCAGCGGCTGTCGCAGCAGTTCAGCTTGGTGGGCCCGGATACCTCGCTGATCGTGCTGGAAACCCTGGACGACTACCTGCGCTATGCGATCCGTCCGTCGGGCAAGCTGCGCGCCGAGTACGACCAGCGCTTCGCACGCCAGGTTGCAGACCGCGAAGCGGCCGACCGCCAGCGTCTGGACAAGGTGGTGACGCAGTGGCAGCAGCGCCAACAGTGGTGGAATCGCAGTTGGCCGAAGGGCACACCGCCGCAGGCGGATTCGAAGGCGCTGGAGGTGGCGGCCGGCGCCCCGCCGGCACCGGTAGCGATGCTGGTTGCTCCGGCACCGGCCGCAGCGGAGATGCAGTTGAATGCAGCCACTTCGCGCCAGCGTTCGGTCGCACGCCCGGCACCGGCGCCGGCGCCGATGCAGGAGGTCGCCGCCGATGCGATGGCGGCCGGGCCGGCCGCTGCCAATGATGGCCAGCTGGGAATCAAGCTGGCCGCGTGGCAGTCGGACTCACCGGTTGCCCGTCGCCTGCGCCAGGGGCCGCCGTCGCAACTGTATGACCGCTATCTGGCCGAGCGCGCTGCGAACGCCGACAGCAGCGCGTTCTTCCTCGACGTGGCCGACCTGCTGATCGAACAGGGGCAGCGCGATCTTGCCCTGCGCGTGCTGTCCAACCTGGCCGAGATGGATCTGGACAACCGCCATCTGCTGCGCGTGCTCGGCTACCGGTTGCTGCAGGCCGACGCTCCGGTGCTGGCGGTGCCGGTGTTCGAGCAGGTGCTGGCGATGGGTCAGGAGGAACCGCAGAGCTTCCGCGACCTTGGGCTGGCGCTGGCTGCAGCCGGCAAACCTCAGCAAGCGCTGGTGCCGCTGTATCAAGTAGTCGTACGGCCCTGGGATGCTCGTTTCGACGGTATCGCGTTGATCGCCCTGGATGAGCTGACCAACCTGGTGGCCGGCAGCAAGCCGCGTCTGGATACCAAGGAAATCGACCCGCGCCTGCTGCAGGCGATGCCGTTGGACCTGCGCGTGGTGCTGGCGTGGGATGCCGACAACAGCGACATGGACCTGTGGGTGACCGACCCGAACGGTGAGCGCGCGTACTACGGCAACCGCCTGACCTACCAGGGCGGGCAGATGTCACAGGACTTCACCGGCGGCTATGGTCCCGAGCAGTTCTCGCTGCGCAACGCCAAGCCCGGCAGGTACAAGGTGGAGGCGAACTACTTCGGCAGCCGCCAGCAGCTGGTGACTGGCGCGACGACGCTGATGCTGCGCCTGACCACCCATTGGGGTACGCCGAAGCAGAAGGACCAGAGGGTGACGATGCGGCTGAAGGATCGTGCCGAGACGGTGCTGGTCGGCGAATTCGAGGTGAAGTAGAGCCACGCCATGCGTGACTGTCGCAGCCCTCGCCTTGTGGAGCCGAGCGTACGCTCGGTTCCACGGGGCGCAGGCCTTATTGTGCCGGCACGACGCGCACTGCAGGCGACGATAGCGGTGCGGCACGCAACCCGAACAGCGGCCGCAGCCAGCGCACGCGGCGCACCAGCAGTTCGTGGATCAGCAGGCAGCCGGCGATCGTGCCGATGATCACCAGCGCCGGCTCCAGCCACGCGCCCAGCTGCAAGGGCCGCAACCAGTACAGCAGCACGATCAGCACGGTCTGGTGCAGGATGTACCAGCTGAACACCGCCTCGCGGCAGTAGCACAGGCCGCGCCATGGCCGCGCCAGCAGGACCTGCGCCCATCCGAAGAGGGCCAGCAGGGAACACCAGGTGTACAACGCTCGGCCAACGCGCTCGGTCTGTGCCCACGGCAGCGCCAGCACCCATTGCGGCAGATCGCCGAGGTCGGGCATCCGCCCCAACGCGCGGATGCCCAGTTCGACAGTCAGCCCGATAACGGCCAGCGCCAGGGTCAACCGACGGCCGCGCACCAGCAGATCCCAGCCGCGCTGCCAGCGCGCGGCGAGGAAGCCGCCGAGGAACAGGGGCAGCGACTCGGCGTGGACGTACAGGTCATCGACCAGCGCGTGGGTTGGCGGGTGGGCGGGCAGGATCACCAGCAGCGCCCACGCCAGCCACAGCACCGGCAGCAGCAGGCCCAGCATGGCCACCCAACGATCGCCCGCAGGCAGGCCCGGCAGCTGGTGACGCAGCGGCCTCACTACGCTGGCCAACAGGATCGCCAGCAGCGTGTAAGGGATCAGATAGGCCAGGTACCACAGGTGGTTCCAGGTGAAGCCATAGGCGGCACCGCTGAAGCTGGCTCCCGGCCACGGCCGGAACTGCCAGTAGCGCCACAGGAATGCACCGAGCCCTGGCGTGACGTCGCCCTTGTCCACCGCTTCACAGTAGGCCTGCAGCGAAACGACCGCGACGATGCCGAACAACAGCGGCAACAACAGCCGCCCGCCGCGCCGCAGCGCGAATCGCCACCGGCCCTGCGCGGGCAGGCACAGGCCCAGCGCGATGCCGGAGATGGCAAACAGCAGCGGCATGCGCCAACGATTCAGCGCGATCATCGGCCATTGCAGCCACTCCGCGGTGTGGACGCTCTTGAGGTGGAAGTCCCATCCGGCCACGTAGGCCATGGCCACGTGGTAGAGGATCAACAGCCCGAAGGCGCCGATACGCAGGGTGTCGAGGTCGTGGCGGCGGGTCATGGCGGTATCCGTGTTGGCGTCCTCGCAGAGTGGAAGTCCTCGTGGGCTGTCGCCAGCAGAAAGGGGCGGTTGGATGCCCTGCAGGGCCCAGTGGCGGGGCGGGGGGACGAATGGCGTGCGTCAGTGGGGCTGTGGTTGGCGATAATCCAGTGATGGATGAGTACAACCAGCAGGACCCGAACGTGCGTGGCGAATCGATGGGCAACGGCAGGCAAGGGCGGCAGGCAGCCGTGTTCTGGGTCGTACTGTTTCTGGGGACGGCGGCGGCCAATGTGCTGGCCAAGGCCATGATGGCGGCGCGCGATGGACTGCCCTCCCAATGGATGGCGGCCACGATTGACGAGTTCAGCAGTGCGCTGGTGTCGCTGCTGCTGTTGGCGGTGCTGATCCGCGCCGCTTCGCGCTGGCCGCTGCACGCCGATACCTGGCGACAGCGCTTGGCGCCGTATCTGCTGGGCGCGGTTGCGTGGTGGCTGCTGCATGTGAGTGCGATGGTCCTGCTGCGCAAGGCCGTCCACGCCGTGCTTGGCAGCCACTACACCTTTGGGGACTGGCCGGCGCAATGGTTCTACGAGTTCTTCAAGGACATCCAGACCTATGCGCTGCTGGTCTCGGCAGTCCATGCCCTGGCCTGGTTCGGCCGCCGCCGCCAGGGTGAAGCGACCCTGCTTGCCGCCCCCGATGAGGGCCCGCCGGTCGAACCGGTCGATCGCCCCGACCATTTCCTGGTGCGCAAGCTGGGCAAGGAGTTCCTGGTGGCCACGGCCGACGTCGAGTACGCCCAGGCCGCCGGCAACTACGTGAACCTGCGGGTGCGCGGCCATGACTACCCGCTGCGGATCACCATGGCGGTGCTGGAGGCGCGGCTGGACCCGGTCCTGTTCCTGCGCAGCCACCGCAGCTGGCTGGTCAACCGCGGCCAGCTGCGCTCGATCGAGCCGCTGGACGGCGGCGAGGCCCTGCTGCACATGGCCGATGGGGCCAAGGTACCCTGCAGCCGGCGCCAGCTGCCGTTGCTGCGCCAGGCCTTGGGCGGGTAGGGGCGTGGCAGGGCGGGACCGGCTTCTGCGCCGGTTCACCCCGGCCTGCGGTATCATTTGCAGTCATCTTTTGAATGCATAACCGCCGACATGATCGAACTGAATCCTGTCCGCCAGCGCATCGCCGATCTGACCGATCGCGTGTTGTCGCTCCGGGGGTATCTTTGACTACGACGCCAAGAAAGAGCGTCTTGAGGAAGTGACGCGGGAGCTGGAAAGCCCCGACGTCTGGAACAACGCCGAGTACGCCCAGAACCTGGGGCGCGAGCGCTCGACCCTGGAAAAGACCGTGGGCGGCATCGCCGCGGTGCTGGAGGGCCTGAGCGACGCCACCGAACTGCTGGAGCTGGCCGAGTCCGAGCAGGACGAGGACACCGCGCTGGCCGTGGTGGCCGACCTGGACAAGCACCAGGCGCACGTGGAGAAGCTGGAGTTCCAGCGCATGTTCTCCGGGCAGATGGACACCGCCCCGGCGTTCGTCGACATCCAGGCCGGTGCCGGTGGTACCGAAGCCCAGGACTGGGCCGAGATCCTGCTGCGCATGTACCTGCGCTGGTGTGAATCGCGTGGCTGGAAGACCGAGCTGATGGAAGTGTCCGGTGGCGACGTCGCGGGCATCAAGTCGGCCACGCTCCGCGTGGAAGGCGACTACGCCTACGGCTGGCTGAAGACCGAGACCGGCGTGCACCGCCTGGTGCGCAAGTCGCCGTTCGACTCGGACAACCGCCGCCATACCAGCTTCACCTCGGTGTTCGTGTCGCCGGAAGTGGACAACAACATCGAAATCGACATCAACCCGGCCGATCTGCGCACCGACGTGTACCGCTCGTCCGGTGCCGGTGGTCAGCACGTCAACAAGACCGAGTCGGCGGTGCGTATCACCCACATCCCGACCAACACGGTCGTGGCCTGCCAGACCGGCCGCAGCCAGCACCAGAACCGCGACAACGCGATGAAGATGCTGGCCGCCAAGCTCTACGAGCTGGAGATCCAGAAGCGCAACGCCGAGCGTGATGCGGTGGAAGCCACCAAGTCCGATATCGGCTGGGGCAGCCAGATCCGCAACTACGTGCTCGACCAGAGCCGTATCAAGGACCTGCGCACCGGCATCGAGCGTTCGGATACGCAGAAGGTGCTCGACGGTGACCTGGACGAGTTCGTCGAGGCCAGCCTGAAGGCCGGCCTGGCGGTCGGCTCCAAGCGCATCGATGCCTGATGCGTGCCCGGCGACAGCGGTACCGTCCGCTGCCCGGGCCCTGCGTTGCKGGACGTCTTCGGCGTCCCGCACCGCCGTTGAAACCTGCAGGGCAGGGCGATGATGCGCAGTGAAGCCGAACGCAAGGAACTGGGAGGCTTTCTCAAGGCCTGCCGTGCGCGGGTCGACCCAGCAACGCTGGGGCTGCCAGCCGGCCGCCGACGCACGCCGGGCCTGAAGCGCGAGGAAGTCGCACTGGCGATCGGGGTCAGTGTCAGCTGGTACACCTGGATCGAGCAGGGCCGCGAAGTGCGCGCCTCGCCCGAGGTGCTGGAGCGCCTGGCGCAGGTACTGCGATTGAGCGACGACGAGCGCGCCTACGCGTTCGCGCTGTCCGGCTATGGCGTGCCGCTGGAATCGCCCGACGAGACGGTGACCGACGGCCTGCGCCAGCTGGTGGAGGCGATGCAGCCGATCCCGGCCTACGTGCGCAATACCCGATTCGACATCCTGGCCTGGAACCCGGCCATCGCCGATCTGTTTGTTGATTACGGTCAGCTGGCGCCGCACGAACGCAACACGCTGCGGCTGATGTTCCTGTATCCGCCTTACCGCGCGTTGATCCTCAACTGGGAAGAAATGACCCGCGGGCTGCTGGCCAGCTTCCGCGCGGCGATGGCGCAGGCGCCGGACAAGGCGCCGTTCCTGGCACTGGCCGAGGACATCGGCGCGCACAGCGAGCAGTTCCGCCAGTGGTGGCCGGAGCACGATGTGCGTCGTTTCGACGAAGGTGCGAAGAAGCTGAACCATCCCACGCGCGGTCTGCTGGACCTGCAGTACGTGGCGCTGGTGCCAGAGAGCCGGCACGACCTGTCACTGGTGACCTACCTGCCGCGAAGGTAGGTTGGTCGGCAGGGCTGCGCCCTGCACCTGCTGTAGTGCCGGCCGCTGGCCGGCAACCTCAACAGCAACAGCAACAGCGGGCTTTCCGTGGGGTGGCGGGGCGGTGTCGGAGTGCGGGGACGCCGCAAGTACGTCCGTGTAGGCTTGGCAGCCGCATCCATGCGGCTGACACCCCGTACTCCGACACCGCCCCACCTCTGTCAGATTCCGATGGCTGTTGGTAGGTGTCGACCTTGGTCGACACGGTAGATCCACGCTATGCGTGGATGAAATCTGTCAGATATCGAAATACATCTGGGGTCAGATCCGTTTCCTTCGGAAAGCGGATCTGACCCCAAGAGCCGTTCCAACAGACCGCGGGAATCTGTCGAAGGCGGGGTGGGTCCGGTTGCGGGGGCGTGAGCCGCATGGATGCGGCGACCGAGCTTACATGGACGTACTCGCAGYGTCCCCCGCCACCGGACCCACCCCGCCATCTCACGGAATGCCGCTGTTGCTGTTGCTTCTGCCGTTGCTGTTGCCTCTGCGGGTGCAGGGCGCAGCCCTGCCGGGAAATCACCCCATTCAGGCAGGTAAGTACAGGTCACAGGATACGCAGACGCCTTGTTGCTGCCCTCGATCGGGTCCAGATTCCTTGTCAGGAAACGGGCAGCCGCCCGTTGTCGAGACAACAGGAGACCTGCATGTCCGCTTCCCCCGCAGCCCCCGCTGCCATTTCCCGCGATCCGGCGACCGGCCAGCAGATCGCCAGCCACCCCTTCGCCACCGACGCCGAACTGGAAGCCATCCTTGACCGCGGCCAGGCCGGTTTTGCAGCCTGGAGCGCGCAGTCACTGGAACAACGCGCGAGCGTACTGCGCGCGATGGCTGCCGTGCTACGTCGCGACCGCGAACCCCTCGCTGCGCTGGCCACCGCCGAGATGGGCAAGGTCCACGCCGAGTCGCTGGCCGAGATCGAGA
Organism: Stenotrophomonas sp. 2YAF26; assembly: GCF_052114625.1. Taxonomy (NCBI): domain Bacteria; kingdom Pseudomonadati; phylum Pseudomonadota; class Gammaproteobacteria; order Lysobacterales; family Lysobacteraceae; genus Stenotrophomonas; species Stenotrophomonas sp. 2YAF26. The sequence continues at coordinate 61,581 of NZ_JBFRFC010000001.1, forward strand.
AGTGCGCGGTGCTGTGTGACTGGTACGCCGACAACGGTGCGGCGTTCCTGCGCGATGAACCCACCCCGGTGGCCGACAACAAGGCCTATGTCTCCTACCTGCCGCTGGGCGTTGTGCTGGGCATCATGCCGTGGAATTTCCCGTACTGGCAGGTGATGCGCGCAGCCGTGCCGATCCTCATGGGCGGCAATGGCTTCCTGCTGAAGCCGGCCGAGAACATCGTCGGCACCGCCGGGCTGCTCGCCGCTGCGTGGCGCGATGCGGGCCTGCCGGATGGCACCTTCATCGCCGCCAACATCAGCCGCGAGGGAACCAGTGCCGCCATCGCCGATGACCGCATTGCGGCCGTGACCCTGACCGGCAGCGTCGCCGCGGGGCGCAGCATCGCCGCGCAGGCCGGGCAGGCGCTTAAGAAGGTGGTGCTGGAGCTGGGTGGCTCGGATCCGTTCATCGTGCTGGCCGATGCCGACCTGGAGGCCGCGGTCGATGCTGCGGTGGCCTCGCGTTTCCAGAACACCGGGCAGGTGTGCATTGCCGGCAAGCGCATCATCGTCGAAGACGCCGTGTATGTGCGTTTCGTGGCGCTGTTCTGCGAGCGCGTGCAGGCGCTGACCGTGGGCGATGGCCGCGAGGCCGGCAACCGGATCGGACCGATGGCCCGGCAGGACCTGCTGGAACAGCTTGATGCACAGGTGCGCGCGTCGGTCGAGGCCGGTGCGCAGTTGCTGGTGGGCGGCAAGCAGCTCGATCGCCCCGGCAGTTTCTATGCACCCACCGTGCTGGCTGGCGTCGAGCCGGGCATGCAGGCCTTCGACACCGAGACCTTCGGGCCGGTGGCGTCGATCAGCCGCGCGCGCGACGCCGACCATGCGGTTGAGCTGGCCAACCAGAGCGAGTTCGGCCTGAGCGGCAATCTGTGGACCGGCGACCACGCCCGCGCGATGCAGCTGGCGCGCCGGCTGCAGACCGGTGGCGTGTTCGTCAACGGTTTCTCTGCCTCCGATCCACGCGTGCCGATCGGCGGCGTGAAGAAGAGCGGCTTCGGCCGCGAGCTGTCGCACTTCGGCATCCGCGAATTCGTCAACGCGCAGACGGTGTGGTTCGACCGCCGTTGACGCGGGCCATCCACCGTTCCTGTCAGCATCCCTGCAACGTTCCATCATCACGCACTGCGAGAAGGACGTCATTCCATGTCCAAGGGTTCCGATCTGCTCGTCGCCGCACTCGAAAACGAGGGCGTCGAGCGCATTTTTGGCATTCCCGGTGAAGAGAACCTCGATGTCGTCGAGTCGCTCCGCCACTCCAGCATCGAGCTGGTCATCACCCGCCACGAACAGGCTGCTGTGTTCATGGCCGCCACCTACGGCCGTCTGACCGGCAAGCCCGGCGTGTGCCTGGCCACGCTCGGGCCGGGTGCACTGAACTTCACCACCGGTGCCGCCTACGCACTGCTCGGCGCGTGGCCGGTGATCATGATCACCGGGCAGAAGGGCATCGTGGCCAGCAAGCAGGCGCGCTTCCAGATCGTGGATATCGTCAGCACGATGAAGCCGCTGACCAAGTCGGCGCGGCAGATCGTTTCGGCGCGCACCATCCCCACCATCGTCCGCGAGGCCTTCCGCACGGCGCTGGAAGAGCGCCCCGGGCCGGTGCTGCTGGAACTGCCCGAGGACATCGCGGCGATGGAGGTCGAGGACGTTGCACTGATCCCGCCACACCCGGTGGATCGGCCGATCGCCAGTCCCGAGGCGCTGGACCGTGCGGCGCAGATCATCCGCGATGCAAAGCGGCCGCTGCTGGTGATCGCCTCGGCAGCATCGCGGCCGCAGTCCAGCGAAGCGCTGTCGGCCTTCGTGCTGCGCGCCGGCATCCCGTTCGTCACCACGCAGATGGGCAAGGGCGCGGTGGCCGGTGGCTCGGGCCTGTACATGGGCACGGCGGCACTGAGCGAGCGCGATTACGTGCACATGGCCATCGACCAGGCCGACGTGATCGTGACCATCGGCCACGAGGTGACGGAGAAGCCGCCCTTCGTGATGCGCCCGGGTGGCCGCACGGTCATCCACATTGGCTATTCGCAGGCCGCGGTGGAGCAGGTGTACTTCCCGCAGGTGGAGGTGATCGGCGATATCGGCCGCTCGCTGACCCTGCTGGCCGACCGTATCGAGGGCAAGGTGGAGAACGCCGCTGCACTGCTGCCGTTGCGCGCGACGATCCTGGAGCACATCGCTGATCGCGCCGAAGAGGCCGGTTTCACGCCGCAGCGGCTGGTGCATGACGTGCGCCAGGTGATGCCGCCGGATGGCATCGTGGCGCTGGACAATGGCATGTACAAGATCTGGTTCGCGCGCAACTACCGCACCCAGGTTGCCAATACACTGCTGCTGGACAACGCATTGGCAACGATGGGCGCGGGGCTGCCGTCGGCGATCATGGCCTCGATCCTGTACCCGCAGCGCCGCGTGCTGGCGGTGTGTGGCGATGGCGGTTTCATGATGAACAGCCAAGAGCTGGAGACCGCGCGGCGGCTGGGCCTGAACCTGGTGGTGCTGATCCTCAACGACGGCGCCTACGGGATGATCCGCTGGAAGCAGGCGGTGGATGGTTTCGCCGACTACGGGATGACCTTCGGCAATCCGGATTTCGTCAAATACGCCGAGGCCTATGGCTGCCAGGGGCACGAGGTGACGGCGATCGAGCAGTTCATTCCGACCCTGGAAGCGGCCTTCACCGCGGGCGGCGTGCATCTGGTGTCGGTGCCGGTGGACTATTCGGAGAACCAGCGGGTGCTGGTGGAAGAGCTGCGGCAGGCATTCCCCGGGAACGGCTAGGTATCGATCCGGCGTTGGGGTCAGATCCCTTTGCTGCGCAAAGGGATCTGACCCAACGGCCGCCAGGTGAAGATGGCCGGTCGCCTGATGGCCAAGCGGGTCATGGGCAAGGCCAGCTTCGCCCAGATCCAGGACGAATCGGGCCGCATCCAGCTGTTCCTGCAGGGCAGCGTGCTGGGTGATGCCTACACCGCCTTCAAGGGCTGGGACGTGGGCGACATCATTGCTGTCGAAGGTGGCCTGACCCGCACCAAGACCGGCGAGCTGTCGGTCAAGGCCGAGTCGATCCGCCTGCTGACCAAGTCGCTGCGCCCGCTGCCGGACAAGTGGCATGGCCTGGCCGACGTCGAGCAGCGCTACCGCCAGCGTTACGTCGACCTGATCGTGACCCCGGAGTCGCGCGCGGTCTTCATCAAGCGCTCGAAGATCATCCGTGCGATGCGTGCATGGCTGGACAACCGCGACTTCCTCGAAGTCGAAACGCCGATGATGCATTACATCCCCGGCGGCGCGGCGGCCAAGCCGTTCACCACCCACCACAACGCGCTGGACCTTGACCTGTACCTGCGCGTGGCGCCGGAGCTGTACCTCAAGCGCCTGACCGTCGGTGGCCTGGAACGCGTCTACGAAATCAACCGCAACTTCCGCAACGAAGGCGTCAGCACCCGCCACAACCCGGAATTCACCATGATGGAACTGTACGAGGCCTATGCCACGTACAACGAGATCATGGACCTGACCGAAGGCGTGATCCGTGACGTGGCGCAGTCGGTGAACGGCTCCACCGTGGTTGAGTGGGACGGCGCCAACATCGACCTGGGCCCGGCGTTCCGCCGCTGGCGCATGGACGAAGCGGTACGCCACCACAACCCGGAAATCTCCGCGGCCGACTGCACCGACCGTGACGCGCTGCTGCGCCATTGCGAGCGCCTGAAGATCCGCGTCAAGCCGTCCTACGGCTGGGGCAAGCTGCTGCTTGAGATCTTCGAAGCCACCGTCGAGCACACCCTGATCCAGCCGACCTTCATCACCGATCACCCGGTGGAGGTCTCGCCGCTGGCCCGCGCCAACGACAACGATCCGGGCTATACCGATCGCTTCGAGCTGTTCGTCAACGGCAAGGAACTGGCCAACGGCTTCTCCGAGCTGAACGACCCGGAAGACCAGGCCCAGCGTTTCCAGGCGCAGGTGGCGGCGAAGGAAGGCGGCGATGACGAGGCCATGCACTACGACGCCGACTACATCCGTGCGCTGGAGTACGGAATGGCGCCGACCGGCGGCCTTGGCATCGGCGTCGATCGCCTGGTGATGCTGCTGACCGGCAGCAGCTCGATCCGCGACGTGCTGCTGTTCCCGTACATGCGTCCTGAGCAGTAACTGGCGTTTTCGGCGTCCGTTTGTGCGCGCCGTCTCGGTTTGAGACGGCGCCATTGACGCAACCCGCACTCGGCGTATCGTTATTGCACAACCTTGACACTGGCTATGGCTTGATGGCGTCAGGGGAGGCCGCAATGTGGAGAATCCGCTTCACATTGTGACGACGATCATGAATCGGGGAGCTTGTGACGGGAGTCGAGCCGATGCAGGGTGCCAGCGTGCACAGCGGCGGGGTATCCTCGCCCGCTGACCTTTCAGCATGGTCGAGAAAGCAGGCAGAGAACGCCTTGAACATCGTCATCGTCGATGACCAGACTTCCGCACGGACGATGCTCCGTCACGTCATCGAGGACATCGCGCCGGAACTGAGCGTGCATGACTTCGGCGATCCGTTGACGGCGTTGGCATGGTGCGAATCGTACCCGGTCGACCTGCTGCTTCTCGATTACCGCATGCCGGAGATGGACGGGTTGGAGTTCGCCCGCCGCTTCCGCCGGCTGCCCAAACATCGCGATATTCCGGTGATCCTGATCACCGTGGTGGGTGACGAGCCGATCCGCCAGGCAGCACTGGAAGCCGGCGTGATCGATTTCCTGGTCAAGCCGATCCGCCCGCGCGAACTGCGCGCACGCTGCTACAACCTGTTGCAGTTGCGGCAGCAGACCGAGAACGTGAAGCAGCGCGCGCTGTCGCTGGAGCAGCGGCTGCTGGCCAGCATGCACGAGGTGGAGGAGCGCGAGCGCGAGACGCTTTCGCGGCTGGCGCGTGCGATCGAGTTCCGTGATGCCGGCACCAGTGCCTACCTTGAGCGCATGGCGCGCGTGGCTGGCCTGATCGCCGAGCAGCTGGGCCTGCCGGAAGACGACGTCAAGCTGATCGAGATGGCCGCGCCGCTGCACGACATGGGCAAGATCGCCATTCCCGATGCGGTGCTGCTCAAGCAGGGCAAGCTCAATGATGAGGAGCTGGCGATCATGCGCCGGCATCCGCGCATTGGCCATGAACTGCTCAGCGGCAGCCAGAACCGCTTCATCCAGGTCGGTGCATTGATCGCGCTGCGTCACCATGAGCGCTACGACGGCAGTGGTTATCCCGATGGCCTGGTCGGCGATGCGATTCCGCTGGAGGCACGCATCGTCGCCGTGGCCGACGTGTTCGATGCGCTGATCTCGCCGCGCCCCTACAAGGAAGCGTGGACGATGGAAGCCACCATGGCCTACCTCTATGCGCAGCGCGGGCGCCTGTTCGATCCGCGTTGCGTGGACGCGTTGCTGCGCGGCCGTGAGCAGCTGGAACAGATCTGCGCCGAGCACTCCACCGCCTCTGCACGGCCGGGACTGGGCGCGTGAAACGCCTGCTGTCACGCTTGCGGCTGCGCCTGTCCCAGCGGCAGGACAGCGAGCACGGGCAGCAGATCGTCCGCATCGTCCTGATCAGCCTGATCCTGGCTTACGTGCTGCTGCCTTCGGCGCGGCACGATCTGCCGCACACCCAATATGTCGGTGTGCTGGCGATCGTGTTGACGGGGCTGAGTCTGTCGCTGCTGTTGTTCGGCTGGCTGCTGTGGCGACCGCAGCGTTCCGATCCGCGCCGCGTACTGGGCATGCTGGCCGACTACGGCCTGATCGCTGCCGGCATGATCCAGATGGGCGAGCCGCTGTCATGGGTCTACATCGTGGTGATGTGGGTGACGGTGGGCAACGGCATGCGCTTCGGCAACCACTATCTGTATGTGGCCGTGGCGATGGCCATGGTCAGCTTCGGCAGCACCGCACTGTCCACCCCCTATTGGCAACAGAACGCACGCCTGGCCATCGGCCTGTGGCTTGGCCTGGCGGCAGTTCCCCTGTATTTTTCCACGCTGCTGCGGCAGTTGACCGAAGCGATGGCCGAGGCGCGGCGCGCCAGCGAAGCCAAGAGTCGATTCCTGGCCAACATGAGCCACGAGTTTCGCACCCCACTCAATGGATTGAATGGCATGACAGAAGTGTTGGCGACCACGCGCCTGGATGACGAGCAGCGTGAGTGCGTGAGTACCATCCAGGCGTCATCGCGCAGCCTGCTGGCGCTGGTCGAGGAAGTGCTGGACATCTCGGCGATCGAGGCCGGCAAGCTGCGCGTGGTCGCCGAGGATTTCGTTCTTTCCGAAGTGATGCAGGCGATCGGCCTGATCCTGTTGCCGCAGGCCAAGGCAAAGCGCCTGGATTACAGGGTGAAGGTGGCCGAAACCGTCCCACCAACCCTGCGCGGCGACGTCGGTCATCTGCGGCAGATCCTGCTCAACCTGGCCGGCAACGCCGTCAAGTTCACCGATCACGGCCGGGTCGAGATCCGCGTCAGTGTTGTCCACGCCGACACCCAGGGTGGGGTGCGGCTGCGCTTCGACATTCTCGATACCGGTATCGGCGTTGCACCGGCGATGCGCCCGCGTCTGTTCGAGGCCTTCGAGCAGGCCGACGTCAGCATGGCCCGCCGCCATGAGGGTACCGGCTTGGGCACGACCATCGCCAAGGGGCTGGTCGAAGCGATGGACGGCGAGATCGGTTACCTGGACAACCCGCCGCAGGGCAGCCACTTCTGGGTGGAGCTGCCGTTCGCGCCGCCGCAGCCGGTGGTCCCGGGTGCGGTGCCGACCCTCGCTGCTGGCGACGAAACCGGTGCCGGCGGCAACGTCATCGCCTTCGCCGATCCGTTCCTGCGCCATCGCGCGCGCGTGCGCAGCATGCAGATCCTGGTCGCCGACGACCACGAGGCCAACCGCATGGTGCTGCAGCGGTTGCTGCAGAAGGCCGGGCACAAGGTGCTGTGCGTCGATGGTGGCGAGGCGGTGCTCGACGCACTGGCTGAAAGCGAGTTCGATGCGGCCATCGTCGATCTGCACATGCCGGGCATGAGTGGCCTGGACATGCTGAAGGAGCTGCGGGTGATGCAGGCCGGCGGCGGCCCGCGCACGCCGGTGCTGGTGCTCAGCGCCGACGTCACTCCCGAAGCCATCCAGCGCTGTACCCAGGCCGGTGCACATGCGTTCCTGGCCAAGCCCGTGGTGGCCGTGCGACTGTTGGACACCCTGGCCGAGATTGCCAACAACGCACAGCTCAAGGCCAGTGCGCCGCCGATCGTGCGCACCGTCACCAACCTCGATGGCGTGCTCGATACCGGCGTGCTTGATGAGCTGGCGTCGCTGGGAATGGGCGAGGGTTTCGAGCGCGAGTTCATTCGCCAGTGCCTGGACGATGCTGAGTCCTGCCTGCGCAAGGCCGAAGGTGATGGCGAAGCGGCACGCTGGGGCGCTTTCCGCGAGCAGTCGCATGCGATCAAGGGCGTGGCAAGCAATCTGGGCCTGGTGCGCGCGTCCAACCGCGCCGGTGAGTTGATGCGGATGGCCGACTGGCAACTCAAGGCCGAATGGCGGCAGCGCCTTGCGGTGCTGCAGGGGGCCATCAAGGAAGGCCGGCAGGCGCTGGATGCACGCGCCGAACGCAAGGCACGCGGCGTGGCCGACGACGGCGAGCGGTAGAGCCGGGCCTGCGCGGCGGGTTGTCGATGACTGCGCGCCGCATAAAAAAAGCCCGGTGGCCAGCCGGGCTTGAACCCTGCGGGGGAGGGGAACGTATCAGGCCACATCCAGATTGGCGCGTCGGGTCTGCGCTTTGATCAAACGGTCCATGGTGCGCAGCGAACGATCACCCAGGGCCAGCGCCGAATCGACCCAGACCTTGGTGATTTCCAGCAGTTCGTCATAGCTGACCGCCTGCGCCAGGTTGCGCGCGGCGTTCATTGCCAGGTACGACTGCGGCAGGCGCTGCTGCTGGCGGATCATCTCTTCGACCGCGCCGCGGCCTTCACCTTTCCTGACCAGCACGTCGACCACGCCCATCGCGTGCATCTCCTCGGCGCTGTAGATACGGCCGTCGAGGATGATCTTCTCGGCCAGCTGCGGCGCCACCCGGCGGCACAGGAACGAGTAGGCGCCCATGCCCGGGAACAGGCCGAACAGCACTTCGGGCAGGCCCATGCCGCACCCTTCCTCGGCCACGATGGTGTGGCAAGCCAGGGCCATTTCCAGGCCACCGCCCAGCGCATCGCCCTGGATCAGGGCGATCGAGCGGACGTCGCCGCCGAAGCCGGTGTGCAGGTGGTGAACGCCCTCCACGCAGCGTTGGGCGTAGGTCAGCAGCCGGTCGCGGTTGCCTTCGCGGATCAGGCGGGTGAACAGGTCCAGGTCGCCGCCCAGGTTGTAGGCGGCGGCGTCGGAGGCCAGCACGAAATGGCGCAGCTGGCCGCTGTGGCGCTGCGCCGGGCCGTGGGTGATGGCGCTCATGTAGCTCCACATCTCGTCCAGCATGTCCTTGCGGCAGCAGGGACGCACGCCGGTGGAGGCATCGGCGTGCATGAACAGCCAGTGTGCGGCGCCGTCGGCGCTGTCCTGGGTGCGGATGGTGGCATAGGGCGAGCCGCTGCTGGGCAGCTTTTCGATGGTACTCATGGAAGGGTCCTCGGCGGTGCGGCCCGCAGATCAAGGTGGTGGCCGGCGGGCCGAACGGTCCACTCACGCGGCGATGCTACACCGGCCCCGGGCCCGCGCATGCGAAAAGGCCCGGGTCGTTGCCGACCCGGGCCTGAGCGCGTTCAACTTTCCCGAAACCCTTACGGGGCGGGCGTATCGCGGAGTTCGCGACGCAGGATCTTGCCGACGTTGGTCTTCGGCAGCTCCTTTCGGAATTCAACGATTCTGGGGTGCTTGTAGCCGGTCAGGTTGGCCCGGGCGTGCTCCTTGACCATCTCGGCGGTCAGGTTCGGGTCCTTCTTGACGATGACCACCTTGACCACCTCGCCGGACTTCTCGTCCGGCACGCCCACTGCGGCCACTTCCAGCACGCCCGGCATCATCGCGATCACGTCTTCCACTTCGTTGGGATACACGTTGAAGCCGGACACCAGGATCATGTCCTTCTTGCGGTCGACGATGTAGAAGAAGCCGTGTTCGTCCATCTTCGCCATGTCGCCGGTGTGCAGCCAGTCGTCGGCGTCGATGGCCTTGGCGGTTTCCTCCGGGCGCTGCCAGTAGCCCTTCATCACCTGCGGGCCGCGGATGCACAGCTCGCCCACTTCGCCCAGCGCCAGGATGTTGCCGTTGTCGTCCTTGATGCAGGCATCGGTGGACGGAATCGGCAGGCCGATCGAACCGTTGTACTCGGCCAAGGTAAGCGGGTTGATGCAGGCAGCCGGCGAGGTCTCGGTCAAGCCGTAGGCCTCGACCAGGGTGACGCCAGTGGTCTTCTTCCAGCGCTCGGCCACCGCACGCTGCACGGCCATGCCGCCGCCCAGGGTCACCTTCAGCGAGGAGAAATCGACGGTGTCGAAGCCAGGGGTGTTGAGCAGGCCGTTGAACAGCGTGTTGACACCGGTGATCGCGGTGAAGCGCACCGACTTGAGCTCCTTGACGAAGCCCTTCATGTCACGTGGATTCGTGATCAGGTGGTTGCAGCCACCGAACTTCATGAAGACCAGGCCGTTCGCCGTCAGCGCGAAGATGTGGTACAGCGGCAGGGCGGTGATGATCCATTCCTTGCCCATCTCGATGCCCGATGCGCTGATCCAGGCCGAGGCCTGCTGCATGTTGGCGATCAGGTTGCGGTTGGTCAGCATCGCACCCTTGGCCACACCGGTAGTGCCGCCGGTGTACTGCAGGAACGCCACGTCGTCATGGTCGATCTCGACCTTCGGCAGGGTGTGGCGGCTGCCCAGCTTGAGCGCCTGCTTGAAGCGGATCGCGCCCTTCAGGTGGTAGTTGGGCACCATCTTCTTGATGTACTTGAGCACGAAGTTGACGATCGTGCCCTTGGCGCCGAGCAGGTCGCCCAGGCCGGTGGTGATGACCTGCTTGACCTGGGTATCGGCGATGACCTGTTCGACGGTATCGCCGAAGTTGTCCACCACCACCAGCGCGGTCACGCCGGCATCGACCAGCTGATGCTTCAGCTCGCGCGCGGTGTACAGCGGGTTGACGTTGACCACGGTCAAGCCGGCACGCAGCACGCCGAAGGTCGCCACCGGGTACTGCAGGCAGTTGGGCATCATCAGGGCGACGCGGTCGCCTTTCTTGAGCTTCAGCTCACCCAGCAGGTAAGCGGCGAACTGCTCGACCAGGGCATCGGTCTCACCGTAGGTGAGGGTCTTGCCGAAACTGGAGTAGGCCGGTCGGTCGCGGTACTTCGCGACGGACGCGTCGAAGACCGAAACTACCGAATGGAACTCGTTGACGTCGATTTCGGCGGGAACGCCTTTCGGATAGCTCTGCAGCCAGGGACGATCCAGACTCATATTCCCCCTCCAGGAATCGTAATGATGGGTGCGGCGCGGACAGTATCCGCCAGAACCGCTCTCCGCAGCATACCGCCCCGTAGGGAAAACGCGAAGAGGCCCCGCAAGGGGCCTCTGCATTTCCTGTGGTGCCGGCCGCTGGCCGGCAATCACGGTGATCGGTGGCGTGGAGAGCGCATGCCCGCAGCCGGCACCAACGACCGTCATGGCAGGCCGCTTGCGTCAGCCCTGCGAGCGCACCGGTGCGCCGTTGGCCTTGTAGTAGGGCGCAGTGCTGCGCGGCAGCGGGGCGCGGCCACGGATTACATCGGCCAGCTTCTCGGCGATCATGATGGTCGGTGCGTTGAGGTTGCCGGTGACCACCTGCGGCATGATCGAGGCATCGACGATGCGCAGGCCTTCCAGGCCGTGCACGCGGCCCTGGCCGTCGACCACTGCCATCGGATCATCGGCGTGGCCCATCTTGTTCGAGCATGACGGGTGGTAGGCAGTCTCGGCATGCTCGCGCACGAACGCATCGATCTGCGCATCGGTCTGCAGGGCACTGCCCGGCGAGATCTCACGGCCGCTGTACGGTGCCAGCGCCGGCTGCGCGAAGATCTCGCGGGTGATCCGGATTGCCGAGCGGAATTCGCGCCAGTCCTGGTCGTGCGACATGTAGTTGAACAGGATGCTGGGATCTTCGCGCGGATCCTTCGAGCGCACGTGGATGCGGCCACGGCTGGGCGAGCGCATCGAGCCGACATGCATCTGGAAGCTGTGTGCCTTGATCGGGTTGGAGCCGTTGTAGTTGATCGCCACCGGCAGGAAGTGATACTGCAGGTTGGGCCAGTCGAATTCGGCATCGCTGCGGATGAAACCGCCAGCCTCGAACTGGTTGCTGGCGCCGATGCCGGTGCCCAGGAACAGCCATTCGGCACCGATCGCCGGCTGGTTGTACAGCTTCAGTGCCGGGGCCAGCGAGACCGGCTTCTTGCACTCGTACTGCAGGTACATCTCAAGATGGTCCTGCAGGTTGGCGCCGACGCCGGGCAGGTGGTGCACCAGGTCGATGTCCAGGCTGCGCAGCAGGTCAGCCGGGCCGACGCCGGAGCGCTGCAGGATCTGCGGCGAGGCGATGGCACCACCACACAGCAGCACTTCGCGGCGTGCGGTGGCGCGCTGCGGCTGGTCGTTGTGCAGCCACTGCACGCCCACTGCGCGCTTGCCCGAGAACAGGATGCGGTCGGTCAGCGCGTGGGTGACGATGGTCAGGTTCGGGCGCGGCTTGGCCAGGTCCAGGTAGCCACGGGCGGTGCTGGAACGACGGCCCTTCGGCGTGACCGTGCGGTCCATCGGGCCGAAGCCTTCCTGCTGGTAGCCGTTGAGGTCGTCGGTGCGCGGGTAACCGGCCTGCACGCCGGCCTCGACCATCGCCGCGAACAGTTCGTTGTTGCCGGCCTTGGGCGTGGTCACGCGCAGCGGGCCGTCACCGCCGTGGTAGTCGTTCGGGCCGATGTCACGGGTTTCGGCCTTGCGGAAGTACGGCAGGCAGTCCAGGTAGGTCCAGTCTTCCAGGCCCGGCATGCCGGCCCAGTTGTCGTAGTCCATCGCGTTGCCGCGGATGTAGCACATGCCGTTGATCAGCGACGAACCGCCCAGGCCCTTGCCACGACCGCAATCCATCCGGCGGTTGTTCATGAAGGGCTCGGGATCGGTCTTGTACGCCCAGTTGTAGCGCTTGCCCTGCAGCGGGAAGGCCAGTGCGGCGGGCATCTGGGTACGGAAATCGAGCCGGTAGTCCGGGCCACCGGCTTCCAGCAGAAGCACGCTGACATCGGCATCTTCGGTGAGGCGGGTGGCCAGCACGTTGCCGGCCGAACCGGCGCCGATGATGATGTAGTCGTACTCGTTATGGGTGCTCATGGTTGCTCTCCTGCAGGCCGGGCGCGCTGCATGCAGGCGTCCCGGCGGAATGTCGGATCGGCGCGGTGGCCGGACGATGGGCGGTGCTCAGGGTGCGCCGGTCAGAACACGCTGGCGTAGTCGCCCAGCTCGACCTGCACCGACTTGATGCGGGTGTAGTGGCCGAGGGTGGAGATACCGTTCTCGCGGCCAACGCCGGACTGCTTGTAGCCACCCACCGGCATTTCGGCCGGCGACTCGCCCCAGGTGTTGATCCAGCAGATGCCAGCTTCCAGGCGATGGATGATGCGGTGGGCGCGGCTGATGTCCTTGCTGACCACGCCTGCGGCCAGGCCGAAGGTGGTGTCGTTGGCGCGACGGATCACTTCGTCCTCGTCGTCGTAGGCAAGGATGCTCATCACCGGTCCGAAGATTTCTTCCCGGACAATCGTCATGTCGTCGCGGCAGTCGGAGAACACCGTCGGCAGCACGTAGGCGCCGTCGGCCAGGGCACCGTCGGTGGCACGACCGCCGCCGGTCAGCAGGCGCGCGCCTTCGCTCTTGCCGCTTTCGATGAAGCGCAGCACGTTTTCCATGTGCGGGAAGCTCGTCAGCGGGCCGAAGTTGGTCTCGGCGGCCATCGGGTCGCCGATGCGGATGCGCTTGACGCGCTCGATCACCGCGGCTTCGAACGCGGCCAGCATGCTGCGCGGCACGAACACGCGGGTGCCGTTGGTGCAGACCTGGCCGGAGCTGAAGAAGTTGGCCATCACCGCGATGTCGGCGGCACGGTCCAGATCGGCGTCGTCACAGATCACCAGCGGCGACTTGCCGCCCAGTTCCATCGTCACTTCCTTCAGCGACGAGGACGCGGCGCTGGCCATGACCTTCTTGCCGGTGGCCACGCCGCCGGTGAAGGAGATCTTCTCGATCACCGGGTGCTCGGTCAGCCAGTTGCCGATCTCGCGGCCCGGGCCCTGCACGACGTTGAACACGCCGTCCGGCACGCCAGCCTCGGTGTAGATCTCGGCCAGCTTGATCGCGGTCAGCGGGGTCACTTCAGACGGCTTGAAGACCATCGCGTTGCCGGCGGCCAGCGCCGGGGCCGACTTCCACATGGCGATCTGGATCGGGTAGTTCCAGGCGCCGATGCCGGCGACCACGCCCAGCGGCTCGCGGCGGGTGTAGAAGAAGCTCGATTCGCGCAGCGGCAGCTGGATGCCTTCGATGGCGGTGGCCAGGCCGGCGTAGTACTCCAGCACGTCGGCGCCGGTGACGATGTCCACCGTGGTGGTTTCGGCCAGCGCCTTGCCGGTATCCAGGGTTTCCAGGTGGGCCAGCTCGTCATTGCGCTCGCGCAGGATCTCGACGGCGCGGCGCAGGATGCGCGAGCGCTCCATCGCGGTCATCGCTGCCCACACCTTCTGGCCTTCGCTCGCGCTTTCAACCGCGCGCTCGACATCGGCCTGGCTGGCGATCTGTACGTCGGCAAGCACCTGGCCAGTGGCCGGGTTGATGGTCTGGAAGGTCTTGCCACTGGTGGCGTCGACGCGGCGGCCGTGGATGTAGAGCTGTTGCACGGGCAGGGTGGTCATCGGCGTACTCCTGGAAGGGGTGGGGCGGGGGCCTGGCGCGCTCAGGGCGCGTTGGCCTGCAATTGGAAATCGATGTAGCCGTAGGCGATGCGGCGGGCCTTGTCGGCGTTGAAGTCACCACCGACCAGGCTGCCGCGCAGCCACAGGCCGTCGATCATCGCGGCCAGTCCGCGTGCGGACAGGCGTGCCTGCGCATGCGGCAACTGGCGGTTGAACTGGTGGCAGAGGTTGGAGAACAGTCGCTGGTCGTTGGCGCGCTGCAGCCGGGTCAGTTCCGGCTGGTGCATGCTCGCGGCCCAGAACGTCAGCCATACACGCATGGCGGTCCCGTTGGTCTGGCTGTCGTCGAAGTTGCCATCGACGATGGCGCGAAGCTGTGAACGTGCGTCATCCGGCGCGGCGTCGCGATAGCGGGCGACGGCGGCCTTCAGCTCGCGCAGGATCTGCCGCATCGCCGCATTGAGCAGGCCGTCCTTGTCGCCGAAGTAGTGGGCGACGATGCCGCTGGACAGGCCGGCCTTCTTTGCGATGGTGGCGACAGTGGCATCGGCCATGCCGATCTCGTCGATGGTCTGGAAAGTGGCCCGGATCAACTGCTCGCGGCGGACCGGTTCCACGCCTTTCTTCGGCATTGTCTCTCCACGGATTGCGACCCGGACTGCCGGGCTGGTGAAGATCATACTTTTTATTGATTGAACGTTCAATCAATAAACCCTACGATGCCGGTCGCGCCCCCACGCCATGGGCCCGGTTTCCGGTCCGGCCCCGCCCATGTGCCCCCTTGGACTGATGAGACGACCCCATGTCTTCCCTGGCTCATCCCAAGCGCTCGCCCCTGCGCTTGAACCGTTTCGTGTTCTTCAGTTCGTCGGTCTCCATCGGCATCCTCGGTGCGTTGACCGTCTTTTTCCCGGAGGCCAGCGAGCACTGGCTGCAATGGGCGCAGGCCGAGGTCTCGGCGGCGTTCGGCTGGTGGTACATGCTGCTGATCGTGGCCTGCCTGGGTTTCGTGCTGTGGCTGGCGTTCTCGCCATATGGGCGCATCCGCCTGGGCCATAACGAGGAATCGCCGGCCTTCGGCTACGTGGCCTGGGTGTCGATGCTGTTCTCGGCCGGCATCGGCATCGCGCTGCTGTACTACGGCGCCTACGAGCCGCTCGATCATTTCCTCAACCCGCCCGGGCAGCCCGGCGGTACGGTCGCTGCCGGCCGCGAAGCGATGGTGCTGACCTTCCTGCACTGGGGCCTGCATGGCTGGGCGCTGTACGCGCTGGTCGGCGTGGCGCTGGGCTACTTCGCCTACCGCCGCAACCTGCCGCTGGCCCTGCGTTCGGCGCTGTACCCGATCTTCGGCGAGCGTATCCATGGCCGCATCGGTGACATGGTGGATGGCTTCGGCATCCTCGCGACGCTGATCTCGATGGTCACCAACCTCGGCATCGGTGCGCTGGTGGTGCAGTCCGGCCTGGTCTACCTGTTCCACATCCCGGATACGCCGCAGGTGCTCGTGGCCATCGTGCTGGTGATGATGGTCGTGGCCACCATCGGCGTGGTTGCCGGCGTGGAGAAGGGCATCGCCTGGCTGTCCAACCTCAACGTGCGCCTGCTGTGCCTGCTGCTGCTGTTCGTGCTGGTGACCGGGCCAACCCTGCACCTGTTCGATGGCTTGGTGCAGAACACCGGCGACTATCTGGGCGCGTTCGTGCGCAAGAGCTTCGACATGTACCTTAACGACCCGAAGGGGCGTGAGTGGATGGGCTCGTGGACGTTGTTCTACTGGGCGTGGTGGATTGCCTGGGCGCCGTTCGTGGGCCTTTTCGTTGCGCGCATCTCGCGCGGCCGGACCATCCGCGAAGTGATCATGGGCGTGCTGCTGATCCCGTTGGGTTTCACGCTGGCCTGGCTGTCGATCTTCGGCAACACCGCCATCGACCTGGTGCTGAACCACGGCCAGGCGGTGCTGGGCCAAGTGGCTCAGCACGATGCGGCGATGACCCTGTTCAAGCTGCTGGAATACTTGCCCGCGGCGCCGTACATCGCTGGTGCGGCAGTGGTCATTGGTTTCGTGTTGTTCCTGACCCCGGTCGATTCGGGCACGCTGATGATCGCCAACCTGTGCACCCGGCGTGTCGATGATGGCGTGGAGGATGGGCATGACGCGCCGATCTGGCTGCGCGTGTTCTGGGCGGCGGGCATTACCGTGGCCAGTGTCGGCCTGTTGTTGGCCGGCAACTTCAGCGCGATGCAGACGGCGGTGGTGCTGTGTGGCCTGCCTTTCTCGTTCATCCTGGCGTTCTACATGTGGGGCCTGCTGAAGGCGCTGCGTACCGACCCGGACGCGCCGCGGCGGTAGGTGGCGCCGGGCCGCCACGCCCGGCGAGCAGCAAAGAAAAGGGCCGGATCTGTGAGGATCCGGCCCTTTTGTCTTGTCGCAGCCAGGCATGGCCTGGCTCTACCTACGCAGTACGCTCGATCAACGTGCAGCCAGCTGGCGCAGCACGTACTGCAGCAGGCCGCCGTGGCGGAAGTACTCCACTTCCTTCGGGGTCAGCAGCATCACCGAGACTTCGAAGGTCTTCTTGGTGCCGTCGGCCTTGGTCGCGGTGACCGTGGCGCGCTTGCTGGCGCCATCCTGCAGGCCGGTGACATCGATCACTTCCGAGCCATCCAGGCCCAGCGACTGTGCGTTTTCGCCGTTGCGGAACTGCAGCGGCAGCACGCCCATGCCGACCAGGTTGGAGCGGTGGATGCGTTCGAAGCTTTCGGCGATGACCGCCTTCACCCCCAGCAGCAGGGTGCCCTTGGCGGCCCAGTCACGCGACGAGCCGGTGCCGTATTCCTTGCCTGCCAGCACCACCAGCGGCACCTTGTCGGCCTTGTACTTCATTGCCGCATCGTAGATCGCCAGCTTTTCCGGCTGGCCGCCGTTGGCCGGGTAGTACAGGGTGTTGCCGCCTTCTTCGCCACCGAACATCAGGTTCTTGATGCGGATGTTGGCGAAGGTGCCGCGGACCATCACGTCATCGTTGCCGCGGCGGCTGCCGTAGCTGTTGAAGTCGGCCGGCTGCACGCCGCGCTCCTGCAGGAAGCGGCCCGCCGGCGAATCCTTCTTGATGTTGCCGGCCGGGGAGATATGGTCGGTGGTGATCGAATCGCCGAACAGGCCCATCACCCGTGCGCCGTGCACATCATCGATGCTGCCGACCTGCATGGTCATGCCATCGAAGTACGGCGGGTTCTTGATGTAGGTGGACGCATCGCTCCACGCGTACAGGTCACCGTCCGGCGAGGCGATGGTGTTCCAACGGGTATCGCCCTTGAACACGTCGGCGTAGTTCTGCTTGAACATCTCCGGGCCGACCGTGGCGGCGATGACGTCGCCGATTTCCTTGTTGCTTGGCCAGATGTCGCGCAGGTACACCGGCTCGCCATCGCTGCCGGTGCCCAGCGGCTCGGTGGTCAGGTCGATGTCGGTGGTGCCGGCGATGGCGTAGGCCACCACCAGCGGCGGGCTGGCCAGGTAGTTCATCTTCACTTCGGGGTGCACGCGGCCCTCGAAGTTGCGGTTGCCCGACAGCACCGAGGTCACCACCAGGTCGCCACTGGCGATGCCGGCGCTGACTTCGGTCGGCAGCGGGCCGGAGTTGCCGATGCAGGTGGTGCAGCCATAGCCCACTACGTAGAAGCCGATCTTCTCCAGCTCGGTGAGAACGCCGGCCTTTTCAAGATAGTCGGTGACCACGCGCGAGCCTGGGCCGAGCGAGGTCTTGACCCACGGCTTGCGGTCCAGTCCCTTGGCGGCCGCGTTGCGGGCCAGCAGGCCGGCGCCGATCATCACCGCCGGGTTGGAGGTGTTGGTGCACGAGGTGATGGCGGCGATGACCACCGCACCATCCTTCAGCCGCACCTTCCTGCCGTCCATCTCGATGTCGGCGTAGCCCTTGGCCAGCTGCTCGTTGCCCACTGCGGCGCCGCCGCCTTCATTGACGAAGGTGGAGACATCCTCGCTGCGCTTGTCGCGGTTGGCAGTCATGCCGACCAGCGCGTCGCGGTAGTTCTTCTGCACGTCTTCCAGCAGCACGCGGTCCTGCGGGCGCTTGGGGCCGGCCAGCGAGGGCTTCACCGTGCCCATGTCCAGTTCCAGCGTGGTGCTGTACTGCGCATGCGGGCTGTTGGCGTCGTGCCACAGGCCCTGCGCCTTGGCATAGGCTTCGACCAGGGCGATCTGCTCTTCGCTGCGGCCGGACAGGCGCAGGTAGGTCAGCGATTCGTTGTCGATCGGGAAGATGCCGCAGGTGGCGCCGTATTCGGGGGCCATGTTGCCAATGGTCGCGCGGTCGGCCAGTGGCAGATGCTGCAGGCCGTCGCCGTAGAACTCCACGAACTTGCCGACCACGCCGAGCTTGCGCAGCATCTGGGTGACGGTCAGCACCAGGTCGGTGGCGGTGGCGCCTTCGGGCATGCGGCCGGTCAGCTTGAAGCCGACCACCTGCGGGATCAGCATCGAGGACGGCTGGCCAAGCATGGCGGCCTCTGCTTCGATGCCGCCCACGCCCCAGCCGAGCACGCCGATGCCATTGATCATGGTGGTGTGGCTATCGGTGCCGAACACGGTATCGGGGTAGGCGACCGCCTTGCCGTCCTTGTCCGCGGTCATCACCACGCGGGCCAGGTTTTCCAGGTTCACCTGGTGGACGATGCCGGTGTTGGGCGGCACCACCTTGAAGTTGTCGAAGGCCTTCTGGCCCCAGCGCAGGAAGCCGTAGCGTTCCTGGTTGCGCTGGAATTCAATCTTGCCGTTGAGGTCCAGCGCGTCGGGCTTGCCGAACACATCCACCTGCACCGAGTGGTCGATGACCAGTTCGGAGGGAATCAGCGGATTGATCTGTTCGGGGCGGCCGCCGAGCTTGACCACCGCATCGCGCATCGCGGCCAGGTCGACCACGCAGGGCACGCCGGTGAAGTCCTGCAGGACCACGCGCGCGGGCATGAAGGCGATTTCGGTATCCGGTTCGGCGCTGGGCTGCCAGCGGGCGACGGCCTCGATGTGATCCTTGCCGACGGTGACGCCGCCATCCTCGTGCCGGAGCAGGTTCTCCAGCAGGATCTTCATCGAGTAGGGCAGGTGGGAGATGTCGAAGCGCTGGCCCAGCTTGGGCAGGCTGAAGTAGTCGTAGGTCTTGCCGCCGACGTCCAGCTGGCTGCGGGTGGAGAACGAATCGCTCATGCGGGATGACTCCTCTTGCGGATGGCTTGCAGTGGCTCGTGCGTGGACGGGCCTGCTTGCGGTCGCCGCGGGCCTGCTGGCCCCGGTGCTCCCAGTATGAACCCCAAACTGAATGGATTCACCCGGGCCGGGTCAGGCCTGCGGCATCGGTTCCAGACTACAGGGGAAGGTGTATGGCGTATGTCACGTGTGTGGCCGATCCTTTGCGAGGCAAGGGCTGGCGGAGTGCCGGTCCAGTTCAGGGTGGAAGTATGCCCGGGAAAGTATGTATAATTTGTGCATACTCTGGAGGGCCTACCGATGGAAGCCACTGTTGCAGAACGCGGACAGATCACCCTGCCCAAGGCGGTGCGTGATGCCCTCGGCCTGACCAAGGGCACCTTGCTGAAGGTCGAACTGGATGGCAGCCGCATCATCCTGCGCAAGAGTGTTGACGATGCCATTTCACGGGCGCGCGGCAAGTTCGCGCTGGATGGCTTCGAATCGGCCGATGCCGCCGTGCGTTCGGTGCGCGACGAGGAATAAGCCGTGATGATCGCCGTTGATTCACCGGTGCTGGTCGAGCTGCTCAGCAATGGTCCGCAGGCCGATGCCGTGGAGGCCATGCTCAGGCAGAGCCTGGTGGGTGGCCGCGTAGTGGTCTGCGGCGCGACCCTGGCCGAGGTCTGCGCATCGCTGCGCGGCGGTGCCGAGGTGCTCGAAGCGCTGGAAGAAATGGGCGTGCACTTCAACCCGATGGAAGCCAAGTCGGCGCTGCGCGCCGGCGAGATGCACCGCCGTCACCGCCAGCGCAGCGGCAGCCGCCGCAGCCTGGATGAATTCATGGTCGGCGCCCACGCACTGCTGCAGTGCGATGGCCTGATCACCTGGAACGACACGTTTTACCGCGACTACTTCAAGGGCCTGAAGCTGATCGTGCCGCAAGCCTGAGCCCGTCCAATCCTCAAATCGTATTACCCGGGAGTTGTCATGTTGGAAGCCTACCGCCACCACGTCGCCGAGCGCGCTGCGCTTGGCATCCCGCCCCTGCCGCTGACCGCGCAGCAGACGGCCGATGTCATCGAACTGCTGAAGAACCCGCCGCAGGGCGAGGCCGAGTTCCTGCTCGACCTGCTGACCCACCGCGTGCCGGCCGGTGTCGATGACGCTGCCAAGGTCAAGGCCTCTTACCTGGCCGCGATCGCACTGGGCAGCGAGCAGAACCCGCTGATCAGCCGCGAGCGCGCCACCGAACTGCTGGGCACCATGCTGGGCGGTTACAACGTCGCGCCGCTGGTGCAGCTGCTGGACGACGCCAGCGTCGGCGCCATCGCTGCCGACGCGCTGAAGAAGACCCTGCTGGTGTTCGATGCCTTCCACGACGTGCAGGAAAAGGCCAAGGCCGGCAACGCCAACGCCCAGGCCGTACTGCAGAGCTGGGCCGATGCCGAGTGGTTCACCAGCAACCCGGAAGTGCCGCAGAGCCTGACCGTCACCGTGTTCAAGGTGCCGGGCGAGACCAACACCGACGACCTGTCGCCGGCACCGGACGCGACCACCCGCCCGGACATTCCGATGCACGCCCTGGCGATGCTGAAGAACAAGCGTGACGACGCCGCGTTCACCCCGGAAGAAGACGGCAAGCGCGGCCCGATCCAGCAGATCCTGTCGCTGAAGGACAAGGGCCATCTGGTCGCCTATGTCGGCGACGTGGTCGGCACCGGTTCCTCGCGCAAGTCGGCCACCAACAGCGTGCTGTGGTGGACCGGCGATGACATTCCGTACATCCCGAACAAGCGCGCCGGTGGCGTCTGCCTGGGTTCGAAGATCGCCCCGATCTTCTACAACACCATGGAAGATGCCGGCGCGCTGCCGATCGAGTTGGACGTGTCGAAGATGGAGCACGGCGATGTGGTCGAGCTGCGTCCGTACGACGGCAAGGCGCTGAAGAACGGCGAAGTGATCGCCGAGTTCCAGGTCAAGTCCGAAGTGCTGTTCGACGAAGTGCGCGCCGGTGGCCGCATTCCGCTGATCATTGGCCGTGGCCTGACCGGCAAGGCGCGTGAAGCGCTGGGCCTGGCCCCGACCGACCTGTTCCGCCTGCCGGTGCAGCCGGCCGACACCGGCAAGGGCTTCTCGCTGGCACAGAAGATGGTCGGCCGCGCCTGTGGCCTGGCTGAAGGGCAGGGCATGCGCCCGGGCACCTACTGCGAACCGAAGATGACCTCGGTGGGCTCGCAGGACACCACCGGTCCGATGACCCGCGACGAGCTGAAGGACCTGGCCTGCCTGGGCTTCTCGGCCGACCTGGTGATGCAGTCGTTCTGCCACACCGCGGCCTACCCGAAGCCGGTGGACGTCAAGACCCATCACACCCTGCCGGAGTTCATCTCCACCCGCGGCGGCATTTCGCTGCGTCCGGGCGACGGCGTGATCCACAGCTGGCTCAACCGCATGCTGCTGCCGGACACCGTCGGTACCGGCGGCGACTCGCACACCCGTTTCCCGGTGGGCATTTCGTTCCCGGCCGGTTCGGGCCTGGTCGCCTTCGCCGCTGCCACCGGCGTCATGCCGCTGGACATGCCGGAGTCGGTGCTGGTGCGCTTCAAGGGCAAGATGCAGCCGGGCGTGACCCTGCGTGACCTGGTCAACGCGATCCCGCTGTACGCGATCAAGTCGGGCCTGCTGACCGTGGCCAAGGCTGGCAAGAAGAACATCTTCTCCGGCCGCATCCTGGAAATCGAAGGCCTGCCGGAACTGAAGGTCGAACAGGCTTTCGAACTGTCCGATGCCTCGGCCGAGCGTTCGGCGGCCGGCTGCTCGGTGCGCCTGAACAAGGAGCCGATCATCGAGTACCTGACCAGCAACATCACGCTGCTGAAGTGGATGATTGCCGAGGGTTACCAGGATCCGCGCTCGCTGCAGCGCCGTATCGAGAAGATGGAAGCGTGGCTGTCCAACCCGGAGCTGCTGGAGCCGGATGCCGACGCCGAGTACGCCGCCGTCATCGAGATCGACCTGGCCGACATCCACGAGCCGATCGTGGCCTGCCCGAACGACCCGGACGACGTGAAGACCCTGTCCGAAGTCGCTGGCGCCAAGATCGACGAAGTGTTCATCGGTTCGTGCATGACCAACATCGGTCACTTCCGTGCCGCTGCGAAGCTGCTGGAAGGCAAGCGTGACCTGCCGACCCGCCTGTGGGTGGCCCCGCCGACCAAGATGGATGCGTCCGAGCTGACCAAGGAAGGCGTGTACGGCACCTTCGGCGCGACCGGCGCACGCATGGAAATGCCGGGCTGCTCGCTGTGCATGGGCAACCAGGCGCAGATCCGCGAAGGCTCCACCGCGATGTCGACCTCGACCCGCAACTTCCCGAACCGCCTGGGCCGCAACACCAACGTGTACCTGGGTTCGGCGGAACTGGCCGCGATCTGCTCGCGCCTGGGCCGCATCCCGACCAAGGAAGAGTACATGGCCGATATCGGTGTGATCGCCGCCAGCGGCAGCGAGATCTACCGCTACATGAACTTCGACCAGATCGAGGAATATCAGGACGTGGCCAACACGGTCGCTGCCTGATCCTGCTGATCGGTTGATGATGTAAACGAAGAACCCCCGGTGAAAGCCGGGGGTTTTTTGTGGGCACCTGCGGCGCCGGCTGCGGGTTAGACTTCGACGCGGCTTTTTCAGGAAGACATGGATGTTGGCGGATCGACGACGCTGGGTAGCGCTGGGAGCAATGATGGCGGGCTGGGCCATGGCACCGGCTGCAATCGCGCAGCAGGATGTGCGGGCCGATGAAGAGTCTGCCGATACGCGGATGAGCGCTGACGAACGCAGGGTGTTCCTGCTGCAGGAACAGTTCCTGGAGATCGCCCGGGCCAACGCGTCAAGGTCTGAGACTGCCGAAAAGGTGGAAACCTACGCCTCGGTCGATACCGACTCGCAGCGGCAGCATCCCGTGCAGCTTGAGAACCATCAGCCACCCGAGCGCGGAGTTGGTGCGGCCACGCTGCTGGTGGACGTAGACGAGCAGGGCCGCCCGTATGCTGTGGAGATCGCGCGCGGCAGTGGATCGGCGGCGCTGGATACGGCGGCCGTGGAGGCGGCGTATCGATGGAGCTACAACGCCGCCAGCAGGGATGGCGTGCCGGTGCGCGGAAAGGTGCGGATCACGGTGTCGGTACCGTAACTGCGACTGCGTGAAGTAGCGGTGCCGGGCATTGCCCGGCAGGCAGTTGAAGCGGAGAACCCACGGGCGCATTCCGAGGGTCATCTGCTACTGGATGGTCCAGTCGGCAGTGCCTTGAAGGCGCTTCCCGGCAAAGAGCACATTGCCCCGGCCACCGGAGACGTCCATCTCGAACCAGGGCAGCCCATCACGGTGCAGCGGACGCACATAGGCCCGCTTCCGTGCGCGGTCGAATTCGATGTAGTACCGGCGACGGACGTTCGCTGCATCGGGAGCAGACGGTCCCGACCAGCTGACGTTCACCTCGCCGGGATCCTCACGGCCCACCAGCATCAGCATGAAGAACACATCACCCTGCTTGGCTTGGAAGTAGAACAGATCACCACTGGCGGCGGCGGGTGCCAGTGGCAGTGACAGCAGTGTGGCCGCCAGCACGGCCTTCCATATCCCTGTGATCATGCGCAGCATTCCTTGTGCAATACGGCTATCAAAGCACAGATGCGGGCAGCCCGTTGAACCGAAGAACCCTGGTGAAAGCCGAAGTTTTTTGTTGCGTGATGGCCTGTAGAGCCGAGCCCATGCTCGGCTTGCCGGAGCGGGGCCCGAAAAGCAGCCGAGCATGGGCTCGGCTCTACAGCCGTCCCATCAGCTGCGGGACAGCGCCAGCAATCGCTCGGCAATGCGCTCCAGCGGCACCTGTTCTTCGGCCGCGCCCAGCTTGAAGGCTGCACCGGGCATGCCCCAGACCACGCTGGAGGCTTCGTCCTGCACCAGCGTCGGTGCGCCGGCCTGGCGCATTTCCAGCAGGCCGCGTGCGCCGTCATCGCCCATGCCGGTGAGGATGGCGCCGATGGCATTGCCGCCGGCGGCCTGCGCCACCGAACGGAACAGCACGTCCACCGCCGGCTTGTGGCGGTTCACCGCGGGGCCGTCATCCACACGGCAGCGCCAGCGCGCACCGTCGCGGATGATCCGCAGGTGCTTGCCGCCGGGCGGCAGGTACGCGTGGCCGGGCAGCACTGCTTCGCCATCGCTGGCTTCGCGTACGGCCATGGCCGAATGGCGGTCCAGACGCTCGGCGAAGGCGGTGCTGAAGCTGGCGGGCAGGTGCTGGGTCATCACCACGGCCGGACCGTCGGCGGGCATGCCTTCCAGCACCACGCGCAATGCTTCGGTACCGCCAGCCGACGAGCCGATGGCGATCAGGCGGTCGGTGGTGCGGAACTGCGTTGCTGCCGGGCGCGCGGCAGGGGCGGCATCCAGCGTGAGTTTCGGCGTGGCCACGCGTACCAGCGGGCGCACCCGGGAACGCGCAGCCATCTTCACCTTGGCGATGATTTCGTCGGCATAGCCTTGCAGGCCGCGGGCCACGTCGAGCTTGGGCTTGGACACGAAGTCCACCGCGCCCAGGCCCAGTGCCTGCAGGGTGGTATCGGCGCCGCGTTCGGTCAGCGAAGAGATCATCACCACCGGCAGCGGGTGCAGGCGCATCAGGTTTTCCAGGAACGCCAGGCCATCCATCCGTGGCATTTCCACGTCCAGGGTGATCACGTCCGGGGCCAGGCGCTTGATCTTCTCGCGGGCCAGCAGCGGGTCGGCGGCGGTGCCGACCACGTCGATGGCCGGATCGCTGGACAGGATCTCGGTAAGCATCTGCCGCACGACGGCGGAGTCGTCGACGATCAGGACCCGGCAGGGGGCGTTGCCGGTCAGGTTCATTCGAACAGCTCCACGCCACCGGTGACCGGGGCCTTGGACAGGCTTGCGCGCACGGCCGATTCGGTCGCGGCGACTTCGGCTTCGTGGGCGTGCGGCAGGCGCTGCACGACGACGCGGCCGGTATCGGCGAAGAACCAGATCTTGCGCGGATGGATGCCGCACAGGTCCTCGGCGAGGATCGGGATGTGTTCGGCCTGCAGGTACTGGCGCACGAACTCGGCGTTGCGCGTGCCTACCGGATTGCTGGTGAAGCCCTTCAGCACGTTGGCGCCGCCGAACACCTTCGCCTCGATGCGCTTGCGGTGGGCGCCGCGCTTGAGCATGTCGTTGATCAGCAGTTCCATCGCATAGCTGCCATAGCGCGCGGGCGCGCCGTCGCCGGCGTTGCCTTCGGGCAGCAGGAAGTGGTTCATGCCACCGATCTTCAGCACCGGGTCGCGCAGGCACGCGGCCACGCAGGAGCCCAGCGTAGTGGTCAGCGCAGTGGTGTCATCCACCACCAGGTACTGGGTCGGCAGCAGCTTGGCGGCGATGGTCTTGAAGCGTGCGTCCTGGTAGCGCATCACATCGTCGGTACGCAGTGATGCGTTCATGCGCCGGCCTTTGCTGCACGACGGTACAGGGTGCGCCCGCAGGGCTGGATCAGATCGGCAGCGTGCAGGTAGTTCTCCGAGTGGCCAGTGTAGAGCAGGCCGTCGTCGGCCAGGTGATTGACCAGGCGGCCAAGAATCGCGCGCTGGGTCGGCTTGTCGAAGTAGATCATCACGTTGCGGCAGAACAGCGCATCGAATGGGCCGCCGACGTCGTATCGCGGTGCCAGCAGGTTCAACGGGCGGAATTCGATCAGCTCGCGCAGCGCCGGCAGCACGCGACACTGGCCTTCGTTGGGACCACTGCCACGCTGGAAATAGCGGCGACGCAGGTCCGGGTCGAGGCCGGCGACACGGTCGATGTTGTAGACGCCGCGGCCGGCGGTGGCCAGCACCTGGGTGTCGACGTCGGTGGCGACGATGCGCACCGGCGGCTTCAGGGTGCCGAACGCTTCGCAGGCGGTGATCGCCATCGAGTAGGGTTCTTCGCCGGTGGAGGCGGCGCACGACCACAACAGCAGCGGACCGCGCCCGTTGCGCTGCTGCAGCTCTTCGCGCAGCTTGTCGAAATGGTGCGGCTCGCGGAAGAACGCAGTGAGGTTGGTGGTCAGCGCATTGGTGAATGCCTGCCACTCGTCACCATCACCCTGTTCCAGGTGGTCCAGGTACTGCTGGAAGCTGCGCATGCCCAGCGTGCGCAGCCGGCGTGACAGGCGTCCGTACACCATGTCGCGCTTGGCCGGGGCGAGGGCGATGCCCACGCGCTGGTAGATCAGGTCGCAGACGCGGCGGAAATCACGGTCGGCGAATTCGAATTCGCGCGTACCGCTGACGATGGGGGTAGGGCTCTGCACGGGTGACGTGTCCATCGGCGGGGCGGCGGCCGGAGCCGCCGCGAGGATCAGAATTCCTGCCAGTCGCCGTCGTTGGAGACGACGGTGCTGGAGTGGGTACGGCGGATCGGTGCGGGCGTCGACAACGGTCGCGAAGGCGCAGGGCTGGCAGCCTTCGGCGCGACCTTGGCGGTCACCGCCTTCACTGCGACAGCGACCTGGTTGTCGAGGCGGAAGATCGCCACGGCGTCGGCCAGCTGTGCGGCCTGGTCTTCCATCGCCCGTGCCGCTGCGGTGGCTTCTTCCACCAGCGCGGCGTTCTGCTGGGTGGTTTCGTCCATCTGCACCACGGTCTGGTTGACCTGCTCGATGCCGGCCGACTGTTCCTGCGAGGCGGCGGAGATCTCGGCCATGATGTCGGTCACACGCTGCACCGACGCGACGATCTCGCCCATGGTGCTGCCGGCCTGGTGGACCAGGCTGGAACCCTCGGCGACCTTGCCGACCGAGTCGTCGATCAGCCCCTTGATCTCCTTGGCGGCGGCGGCCGAGCGCTGGGCGAGGGTGCGCACTTCGCTGGCGACCACGGCAAAGCCACGGCCCTGTTCGCCGGCACGAGCCGCTTCCACTGCGGCATTGAGCGCCAGGATGTTGGTCTGGAAGGCGATGCCATCGATGACCGAGATGATCTCGGCGATCTTCTTCGAGGAGGCTTCGATGGCCGACATGGTGGTGACCACCTGGCCGACCACGCTGCCGCCCTGCGAGGCCACGCTATGCGCGCCGATGGCGAGCTGGTTGGCCTGGCGCGCGTGTTCGGCGTTCTGGCGCACGGTAGAGGTCAGTTCCTCCATCGAGGCGGCGGTTTCTTCCAGATTGGCGGCCTGCTGTTCGGTACGGCGCGACAGGTCGCTGTTGCCTGACGCGATTTCGCCGGCCGACAGGGTGATGCTGGAGGCACTGGCCTGGATCTGGCCGACGATCTGGGTCAGCTGGCTGACCGTGGCGTTTGCATCGTCGCGCATGCGGGCGAACACGCCCTGGTAGTCACCGTGCATGCGTGCCGTCAGGTCGCCGTCGGCAATGGACGACAGCAGCTGCGAGAGCTTGCCGAGGTTGTCATCGCTGACTGCCATCATGGCATTGAGGTTTTCCAGCATGGTGCGGAAATCGTGATCGAAGCGCTGTGCATCGCCGCGCTGGCTGAAGTCGCCCGCGGCGGCGGCACTGGCCAGCTGCTTGATCTCGGCGTTGATGCGGCCGAGGTTGGCCTTGACCGTGTCGACGGTGGTGGTCATCGCCGCCTTTTCGCCCGGATAGCGCGCGATGTCGCTGCTGAGGTCGCCCACGGCGTACTGCTGCACGACGTTCAGTACATCGTGCAGGGTCTGCACGTGGCTGCCGACCAGGACGTTGGTTTCCTGCACCATCAGTCCGTATTCGCCGGGGAAGCTGCTGGCGTCGATGCGGTAGCTGAGTTCACCGCCATCGTGGCGGCGCGCCATCTCGCGCTGGCCACTGATGACCGCGTGCAGCTGCTGCTGCATGCGCGACATGGCTTCGAGCAGGCGACCGGTTTCATCATGCGGCTGCGGGCCGATGTGGCTGTCCAGCTTGCCGCCGGCAATGCCTTCGGCCACGGCGGTGGCCTGCTTCAGCGGGCGTGCGATGCGGTTGCCGATGACCCAGCTCAATGCGAGCACGATCAGCACCAGCACGCCACCGGCCAGGGTCATGATGGCAGTGAAGACCAGTGCCTGCTGCTGCACGTCATCCATGTACACGCCGCTGCTGACCACCCAGTTCCAGGGCTTGAACAGGCCGGCGTAGGCGACCTTTTCGACTTCCCCCTTCTCGCCGGGCTTGGCCCATCGATAGGCGACGAAACCGCCGCCGGCCTTGGCCGCTTCGATCTGGTCGTAGTAGATGCGGATGCCATCGCCGGTACGGAAATCCTTCATGTCCTTGCCCACCAGATCCTTGCGGAACGGGTGCATGAGCACGTGATAGCCGGTGTCGTAGATGTTGTAGTAATAGGTATCGTTATGCGCGCGCATGACTTCCAGCGCCTGCAGCGCGGCGGCCTTGGCAGCTTCTTCGCTGAGCTCGCCGGTTCCGGCCAGGCGATGGTAGTGGTCGAGGATGCCGTAGCTCAGTTCGACCTGGGTCTTCAGCGAAGACTTGCGGGTATCGGTCAGGTCCAGGTACTGCATGCGGGCAGCGATCACCGAGAGCGCGATCACGCCGAGTGCGATCAGCAGCGTGAGCAGATTGAGCTTGCGTCGGACGGAGAGATTGCTGAAGTAGTGTTGCCAGCGATGCAGGAGATTCATCGAGCAGTACCCGGGTGGTGGTGGGTGGAGGCGCCGGTGCTGATCGGGAGCAGCGGTGACATGACCGTTATCGGCCGCGGGGGCGGGGGATTGAGGTGGGCTGTTCGAACGTATTCAGGTTTCCTTGCAGCGGCGGCTGCGGCGCTGCCTGCGGCAGGCTTTGAAGCAACAGCAACAGCAACAGCAACAGCGCTCATGATTCTGTGTTGATACGTGCTGGTATGGGTCGGGGCGGCCAGGCGGGACACGCCGTAAACCACGGCAAGAGCGTTGGTGTCATCGGGTGGAAAGAGGGGTCAGATCCGTTTTCCTGCGGAAAACGGATCTGACCCCGGAAGTGGTGCGGCTGTTGCTCTTGCTCTTCTTTCTTCAATCCGGGGTGGACGCGCACGGAAAGTGTCCGTGGCCGGGAGGGTGGGTTGCGCAGGGGTGTCCGCGGCATGGATGCCGCGGCCAAGCCCCCAGGGACGGGTTTACGGCGTCCCCTGCGCGGCCCACCCTCCCGGCCCAAACGAAGGAAATCCGCCGCTCTCCACGACCTCCCCGAGGGGCTTCGCCGTTGGCTGGACATCCAGATACCCCGGAAACCAAAACGCCCCGGCGCAGGGCCAGGGCGTCTTCGTACGTCAGGTCGGGCAGGAATCAGAATTCCTGCCAGTCTCCGTCGGCCAGTTCGGTCACTACCGGGCGACCGCCGCTGACGCGCCGGGCCGGCGGTGCCATCGGCGCTGGTGCTGCCGGTGCAGCCGCACGCGGTGCCGGCGCGCGGGCGGCGAACACGACTTCGGCTTCGTCGACCACGAAGATCGAGACCGCCTCGCTCAGGTGGCCAGCCTGTTCTTCCATCGCACGTGCGGCGGCGGTGGCTTCTTCCACCAGCGCGGCGTTCTGCTGGGTGGTTTCGTCCATCTGCACCACGGTCTGATTGACCTGTTCGATGCCGGCGCTCTGCTCCTGCGAGGCAGCAGAGATCTCGGACATGATGTCGGTCACGCGCTGCACCGAGGCGACGATCTCGCCCATGGTGGCGCCGGCCTTGTGCACCAGCGCCGAACCATCATTGACCTTGCCGACCGAGTCGTCGATCAGGCCCTTGATTTCCTTGGCGGCGGCAGCCGAGCGCTGGGCGAGGGTACGCACTTCGCTGGCGACCACGGCGAAACCACGGCCCTGTTCGCCGGCACGGGCCGCTTCCACCGCGGCGTTCAGCGCCAGGATGTTGGTCTGGAAGGCAATGCCGTCGATGACCGAGATGATCTCGGCGATCTTCTTCGATGAGGCCTGGATGGCCGACATGGTGGTGACCACCTGGCCGACCACTTCGCCGCCCTGCGACGCCACACCGTGCGCGCCGATGGCGAGCTGGTTGGCCTGGCGGGCGTGCTCGGCGTTCTGGCGCACGGTGGAGGTCAGTTCCTCCATCGAGGCGGCGGTTTCTTCCAGATTGGCGGCCTGCTGTTCGGTGCGGCGCGACAGGTCGCTGTTGCCGGAGGCGATTTCGCCGGCGGCCGAGCTGATCGCACGGCTGGACTGCTTGATGCGGGTGACGATCTCGCTCAGCTGTGCGGCCGTGGCGTTGGCATCGTCACGCATGCGGGCGAACACGCCCTGGTAGTCGCCATGCATGCGCACGGTCAGGTCACCCTGCGACAGTGCGGCGAGCAGGCCGGAGATCTGTTCGATGCTGCCCGAGTTGGCGTCCAGCAGGCCGTTGATCTGCTGGGCCAGCTGCAGGAAGAAGCCTTCCTTGTCGTTGGCATCGATGCGGCCGGACAGGTCGCCGGCAGCGGCCTGGGCGATCACCCGTGCCACTTCCGCCTCGACCTGCGCTTCCTGGGTGCGGTCGCGCCATTCCACCACGTAGCCGACGGTGTCGCCGTCTTCGTTGCGGATGGTCGACACAACCTGGGCGAACTGGGCATCGCCGTACTGCATCGGGCGGCGGGCAACGCCATGCTGCTTGAGGTTGGCCAGCAGGGTGTTGTCCATCTCGCCGCGGTGTTCAAGCACGGTGACCGGCTTGCCGACCAGCGAGGCGTGGACGTCGAAGTCGGGTAGGTCGCGGCGCAACTCGTCCTGGTACTGGGCCAGGGTCTGCTGCAGGGCGCGGTTGCTGTAGACGATGGTGTTGTTGGGGTCGGTCAGGTAGACGCCGGTCGAGCTGTAATCCAGCGCGGTGCGGATGCGCAGGTTCTCGCGGGCGATGGCCTGGTCGGTTTCGGTGCGCTCGCGCAGGTCGCGCTGCATGCGCTGCATGGCCTGCATCAGTTCGCCCACTTCGTCCTGGCGGCTGACATCGATGTGACCATCGAGCTTGCCACCGGCGACGTCGTTGGCCACCGAGACGGCGCCACGCACGCTGCCGACCAGGGCACGGGCGAACAGCCACACCAGCACCAGGCCGAGCGCGGCGCCGCCGAGCAGGGCGATGACGGTCAGCACGGCCGAGGCGGAGTAGGTGGAGGCGGCTTCGTCGCGCGAGGCGCGGGCGAGGCGGTTGTCTTCGGCGATCAGCGCTTCAAGCGCTGCGCCGGCCTTGCGGTGTTTGGTGCGGGTCTCGCCGACGAAGGTGTCGATCGCATCGTCGGGCAGGTCCAGCTCCAGCATTTCGGTGACGCTGTCATAGGAGGCCAGCGCGTCCTTCCAGTCCTTGGCGAAGGTGTCGAACAGCTTCTTCTGCTGTGCGTTGTCGACCAGCTTCGGATAGTCCTTGATCGACTTGTCCATGCTGGTGCGCAGTTCGACGGCCTGCTTGCGGGCGTCGGCCTTGACGTCGTCGCTGGCGCGGATCAGCTGCTGGTAGGCGCTGTTGCGGTACTCGCCGAGCATGCCGCGCATCTCGCCGGCCATGCGGATGCTCTCCATGCGTGAACCGGCCAGCTCGGTGGTCACGTTGTTCAGCGAATGCAGGCCACGGTAGGCGACGATGCCCTGCAGCAGCATCACCAGCAAGAGGACACCGAAGGTCAGCATGAGCTTCGGCATCAGTTTCAGGTTGTTGATCCACGGCATGGGCGTTGCGATCTCCTAAGGCAGACGCGGCCGGGCGCGGGGCCCGGTTGCAACAGCCACGCCGGCACGCTGGCCGGCGCGGTCTGACGGACAGCGGATTACTTGATGTTGGCCAGCTTCAGGCTGGACGGCGAGCTGACTTCGATTTCCGCGCGCGAGGCGTCGCGCTGGATCTTGCCGATCACGCATACGGTCTTGCCTTCCAGGGTTTCCAGCGGGAAGGAGAACTTGCCGCGGTTCTCGCCGGCGATGCGTGCCGAGAAGGTGTGGCGCGGGAAGGCGCCGCCCATGTACAGGAAGGTCGGCTGGCCTTCGGAACCTTCTGCGAAGCGGGCCTTTTCGACCTTGCCGCAGACCATGCCGTCCTTGCCGACGGCGCGCGGTGCCATCTCCGGCGGAATCATCTCGGCCGACTGCGCGAAGGCGGAGGAAGCGGTGGTGGCCAGGACGGCAGCCGAAACGAACGCAAGCAGGGACTTCATCGGGGTGATTCTCCGGGGATGGTGATGGTGGATCCGGCCTTGGCGCGTTCCTGCGCGACCGGCTTCTTTCCCCCTATCGGCGTGGATGAGGGGAACTGAAGGGCTGCGTAACAGAAACGTGAAGAAGGTCCGTTTGTTCAGGCGGCAGCGTCTTCGACGACGTTGGTCTGGCCCATGTCGGCGCTGTCCAGCAGGGTTTCGATGTCCAGCAGGATCAGCATGCGATCGTCGTGGGTGCCGATGCCGGAGATGAAGCGGGTGTCGACGGCGGCGCCGAATTCCGGGGTCGGGCGGATCTGCTCGGCCGACAGCGGGATGACGTCGGAGACGCTGTCGACCACGATGCCGACCACGCGGTCTTCCACGTTGAGCACGATCATCACGGTGAAGGCGTCGTAGCGGGCGTCTTCCAGGCGCAGCTTCAGGCGCAGGTCGATCACTGGCACGATGGTGCCGCGCAGGTTGATGACACCCTTGATGTAATCCGGCGCGTCGGGGACGCGGGTGACGGCGTCGTAGCCGCGGATTTCCTGCACCTTGAGGATGTCCACGCCGTAGTGCTCGGCGCCGAGGGTGAAGCTGAGGAATTCGCCATCGGCGCCGGCGGCGGAGCTGTTCTTGTCGTTCATCGAGGGGTCCTGGTTCTGCCGGAAGTGCCGGTGTCAGGCTCGATATCGGCCCCTGGGTGGGGGACTTTAGGCATCTGGTAGTGCCGGCCGCTGGCCGGCAGCTCCTGCATCCACGCATGGCGTGGATCTACCGGGGAGGCATGCATCCACGCATGGCGTGGATCTACTGGCACCGGTATCCACGCGGTTTCGAGGTTGCCGGCCAGCGGCCGGCACTACCCGCCGTGGGGATGTCAGAGCTCGCCGTTGCGGCGTGCCTTGCGCTGGCGGTCGATGCGGAAGATGTAGCGCTGGATGGCGCTGTCGCCACCGCGCGGCAGGTCGTCGAAGCGCATGCCGACGCGCTTGACCTCGGTGCCGTTGGGCAGGCGTTGCGGCAGCAGGTTGCAGACCACCAGTTCGATCTGCAGGTCTGGGCCATCGGGCATCGACAGCTGCGCGCGGTAGCGCTGTTGCAGGCCGAAGATCGCGCAATCTACGGGCACGGTCACCGCCAGGCCGCCGCCACTGATGTCCACCACCCGCATCGACAGCGCTTCGGCCTGGGCCTCGCCCGGCGGCAGCAGCAGGTGCGGTGAATCGGTGATGGGGGTCTCCAGCCGGTACAGTTCGCGTCGCTGCAGATGCACCAGCTCCTCGGGGAACGGTGCCCGGAAGGCGACGTGGCCTTCGTTGTCCACGCGTTGCAGTTCGTGCAGGCGGAAACGCACCATCACTCGTTCCAGCTGGGCGAAGCAGAGCAGGTGGTCGGCCTGTTCTGCGGCGCGGTTGGAGGCTTCCTGCGGGCTGCCATCGAGCAGCAGCACGTCATCGTCCTCGTCCAGGTCCAACAGGGCGGTGGGGAAGGAGCGATCGCGGCCGTCGATATGGGCGTTGATCAGTGATCGCTGCTCGATCAGTGAGCGCAGCAGCTGCCGCACCTGGCGGGGGTTGCGGACCAGAAAGCGATCGTCCGCGGCATCGGCCGCATGGACTTCGGGCAGTGCAGTGTCGTGGCCGTCGGACATGGAATCTGTGGTCAGGGGCGGGCGCCGACGCGTGTGGGCGCGTGGCTCGAAAGAGGTATCGGCTGCGTTGCGGATTTATGTAGCACCGAACGCACTCGGTTGCTCCGTTGTGCCATGCCCGCGGCGGTCGGGCAAGCGTGGTGCCCGGGCCGGGCGTGGCCCGGCGCTGCCTTTCCGCTGACGGGGTGGCGCGCGGCCACCCCGATGCTGCGATCAGAACTCCTGCCAGTCGCCGTCGCCGGCCAGGGCCGGCTGCGCAACGGGCTTGCGCACGCGCGCAGGTGCGGCGATGGATGCGGGCGCCGCCTTGCGCGGAGCACTGCTGGCCACGGCCATGGCTGCGCGCGGTATCGCATTGCCCGCGCTCGGTGCGGCCAGGCGGAAGCGTGCGACGGCCTCGCCCAGCTGCGCGGCCTGGTCTTCCATCGCCCGCGCTGCGGCGGTGGCTTCTTCCACCAGCGCGGCGTTCTGCTGGGTGGTTTCGTCCATCTGCACCACGGTCTGGTTGACCTGCTCGATGCCGGCCGACTGTTCCTGCGAGGCGGCGGAGATCTCGGCCATGATGTCGGTCACGCGCTGCACCGACGCGACGATCTCGCCCATGGTGCTGCCGGCCTGGTGGACCAGGCTGGAACCCTCGGCGACCTTGCCGACCGATTCGTCGATCAGCCCCTTGATCTCCTTGGCGGCGGCGGCCGAGCGCTGGGCGAGGGTACGCACTTCGCTGGCGACCACGGCAAAGCCACGGCCCTGTTCGCCGGCACGGGCCGCTTCCACTGCGGCATTCAGCGCCAGGATGTTGGTCTGGAAGGCGATGCCATCGATGACCGAGATGATCTCGGCGATCTTCTTCGAGGAGGCTTCGATGGCCGACATGGTGGTGACCACCTGGCCGACCACTTCACCGCCCTGCGAGGCCACGCCGTGCGCACCGATGGCGAGCTGGTTGGCCTGGCGCGCATGTTCGGCGTTCTGGCGCACGGTGGAGGTCAGTTCCTCCATCGAGGCGGCGGTTTCTTCCAGATTGGCGGCCTGCTGTTCGGTACGGCGCGACAGGTCGCTGTTGCCCGAGGCGATTTCGCCCGAGGCCAGGGTGATGCTCGAGGTGCTGGCCTGGATCTGGCTGACGATCTGGGTCAACTGGGCGACGGTGGTGTTGGCATCGTCACGCATGCGGGCGAACACGCCGTGGAACTGGCCGTCCATGCGTGCGGTCAGGTCGCCCGCGGCGATGGACTGCAGCAGCTGCGACAGCTGGCCAAGATTGCCGTCGGCAACCTCCATCATGCTGTTGAGCTGCTCGATCATCACGCGGAAATCGTGATCGAAGCGCTGCGCATCGCCGCGCTGGCTGAAGTCGCCGGCGGCAGCGGACGATGCCAACTGCTGGATCTGCGTGTTGATGGCCAGCAGGCTGGCCTTGGCCGCATCCATCGATTCGTGCAGGATCGCGCGGCTGCCCGGCAACCGGCGCGCATCGGGGGCGAGGTTGCCGGTGGCGTACTGGTTGAGTACATCGATGGCATCACGGATCGCATCGAGGTGTTCGAAGATCACCGTGTTGATGCCGCCGGCGAGCTGGCCATAGACGCCCGGGAAGTCTTCCGGAATGCGGTGGCTGATATCGGGGCCGGCATGCATCTGTGCCATCAGTTGGGTCTGCTCGGAGAAGCGACGCAGCATCGCGGTCATCTCCGCGGTGGCCGCCAACATGCGACCCGCCTCATCCTTGCCGGTGGCCTGGGTAGTGACGCTGAGATCGCCGCGGGCGACGGCCTGGATGGCATGCACTGCCTTGCCCAGCGGGCCGACCACGGCGCGCGAGATGATCACGGCCAGGGTGGCGGCGACCACGACCAGCAGCACGATGGCGGCGATGATGGCCAGCATGCTGTTGCGGTGGGTCGCGTTGGCGTCGTCGATCTTGCCCTGCATCTGTGTTCCCAGCAGCGCACCCAGCGCCTTCAGGTCTTCGAAGGCTTTGCGGCGCAGGGGGCGCGACTGCTCATCGGAAATCTGCCGGGCCGCTTCGCCATCACCGGCGGTGGCCGCTTCGCGCAGCTTGGTATTGGCGGCGAAGTAGCCATCGACGTCGGCCTGCACGGCCTGGTACAGCGTGCGCTCCTTGTCGCCGGACGGCAGCTTGGCATAGGCCGCCAGCTGCTCGCGCACCACCGCAGCGGTGTCGTTCATGCGCTTGTTGTAGTCGGCGACCTTCTCCGGCTGGTCCAGCATGCTGATCTGGGCCAGTTCATAGGTGCGGAACTCACCCAGCTGCGAGCGCACTTCACCGAGGTACTGCACCGATGGAATGTCGTTGGTCGCCATCGAGGTCAGCTTGGCGTTGGCTTCGGACAGGCGGACCAGGGCGAACGCACCCAGCACGACGGTCATCAGGGTGGTCAGGGTGAATCCCACAGCCAGCTTGCGGGCGATGGGCAGATCGTGGAACCACTTCATGCAGGGTGCTCCAAGGTGGGCAGAATACCGGCGGCGGCGCCGCGGGCAAAAGGTCGTTGCAGGAGGGAACGGTGGTGCCGGGTGAAGGATCGGTGACTGCCGTCAACCCGAGATAGCGGCGCAGCTGCGCCGTACTTTATGGACCGATGTCACATTTGCTGGCGTAGGGGAAACCAACGGAAAGCAAGCAGTGGCGGGGCTTTCGCAGTGACGGCGTAGTTTCAGGCGAAACCATGCGCCCGATCGGGTTCACGACGCAGGACGACGGAGTTCACAGTTGTGGACGCCGCTGCGTTGCGCGTGGGTACGATTGCTGCCTGCGCCCGCGCGCAAACGAAAACCGCCGCCCCGGAGGGCGGCGGTCAGGTACAACGTGTAGAGCAGTTCAGGCGGCCTGCGGCACCCGCAGCGAACGCACCAGGCCGCCGATGTCGACGATCAGGGCGACGCGGCCATCGCCGAGGATGGTGGCACCGGAGACCCCGCCGATGCGGCGGTAGTTGTTCTCGATGTTCTTCACCACGACCTGCTGCTGGCCGACCAGTTCGTCCACTTCCAGCGCGATCTTCTGGCCATCGCCTTCAACCACCACCACCAGCGATTCACTGCCGGGTGCACGCTGGCCATAGCCGTAGTACTCGCTCAGCGACAGGATCGGCAGGTATTCACCACGCACGCGCAGCACACGGCCTTCGCCGGCCATGCTGCGGATGTCGTCCGGCTGCGGTTGCAGTGCTTCAAGCACGTAGGCCAGCGGCAGGATCAGAGTTTCGCCGGCCACCGCCACGGTCATGCCGTCGAGGATGGCCAGGGTCAACGGCAACCGGATCAGCGTACGGGTGCCGGTGCCGAGGCCGCTTTCAATCTGCACCTCGCCACCCAGCGCCTGTATGTTGCGGCGGACCACGTCCATGCCCACGCCGCGGCCGGACAGATCGGTGACCGCATCGGCGGTGGAGAAGCCGGGCTGGAAGATCAGGTCCCAGACCTGCGAGTCGGTGGGGTTGTCCGGTACGGCCAGGCCGCGTTCCTGCGCCTTGGCCAGGATCTTCTCGCGGTTCAGGCCGCGGCCGTCGTCGCTGACTTCGATGACGATGTGACCGCCCTGGTGCGATGCCGCCAGGGTGATCGTGCCGGTCTCGTCCTTGCCGGCATCGCGACGCACGTCCGGCATTTCCAGGCCGTGGTCGATGGAATTGCGGACCAGATGCACCAGCGGATCGGCGATCTTCTCGATCAGGCCCTTGTCCAGCTCGGTGCCTTCGCCGATGGTGCGCAGGCGCACGTGCTTGCCCAGGCGGCCGGACAGGTCGCGGACCAGGCGCGGGAAACGGCGGAACACTGCGTCGACCGGCAGCATGCGCACGCCGATCACAGCCTCCTGCAGGTCACGGGTATTGCGTTCAAGCAGGTCCAGGCCGGCGAACAGGCTCTCGGCATGGACCGGGTCCAGCGCGTGCGAGACCTGCTTGAGCATGGCCTGGGTGATGACCAGTTCGCCGACCAGGTTGATCAGTGCATCGACCTTGTCGACGCTGACACGGATGGAGGTTTCCGCTTCCTGGTTGCCGCCGGCATTTGCAGCCGGTGCGGCAGCGGCGGGCGCAGGAGCAGCGACCGGCGCGGTGGCCGGTGCTTGGGTGGCCAGGCTTGGCGGTGCGGCCGGACGGATGTCCAGTTCGCAGTCGTCCAGCACCCAGGCGAAGGTATCTTCGATCTTGCTGCGCGGCACCTTGCCGACCAGGCCCAGGTCCCACGCAAGGTGGGCTTCGAGCGGGTCGAGCTGGGCGAAGCCGGGCAGGCGATCCATGCGCGCGGCCACCTGCAGCGAACCCAGGTGTTCCAGTTCGCGGATGATGCGCAACGGGTCGTTGCCACTCATGAACAGTGACGGCGCCGGGGTGAAGCCGATCTGCCAGGCTTCCGGCGTGTCGTCCACCTTGCTGGCGGCAGCGGGTGCAGCGGCGGCGGGTGCCTGGCCGGACAGCACCGCTTCCAGGCGCGCCTTCACCGCAGCAACCGCTGCAGGATCGGCGGGCTGGCCGTGCTCGGCCTCGCGCAACAGGGCGCGCAGTACGTCCACCGACGACAGCATCGCATCGACGGCGTTGCCTTCCAGTGCGCGCTTGCCGGCCCGCAGCTCATCGAGCAGCGTTTCCAGCACATGGGTCAGCCCGGCGATGGCATCGAAGCCGAACGTGCCTGCGCCACCCTTGATGGAGTGGGCGGCACGGAACACCGAGTTGATGATCTCCGGGTCCTGTTGTCCCGATTCCAGGGCCAGCAGGCCAGCCTCCATGGCGTCGAGGCCTTCGCGGCTCTCCTCGAAGAAGGTGGCGTGGAAGCGTTGCAGGTCCATGCTCATGGCAGTGGCGATCCGGAAGCGAAGAGGGGGAGCAGTGCGGGGCGATCAGCCCAGCACTTTCTGCACGGTGGCGACCAGCTGTTCGGGATTGAACGGCTTCACCAGCCAGCCGGTGGCACCGGCGGCCTTGCCTTCGGACTTCTTGTCCGCTGCCGACTCGGTGGTCAGCATCAGCATCGGCGTGAACTTGTAGTCCGGCAGCTGGCGCAGTTCGCGGATCAGCGCGATGCCGTCCATGTTCGGCATGTTGACGTCGGTGACCACCGCATTGAAGCGCTGGCCCTTGGCACGTCCGAGCGCGACCGCGCCGTCTTCAGCTTCTTCGACGGCAAAACCGGCCGAGGTGAGGGCGAAGGAAACCATCTGGCGCATCGACGCCGAATCGTCCACCACCAAGATACGTGCGCTCATGCAGCGTTCTCCACAGATTTCAGGTTGTCATGGGGTACGTCCAGGCCCAGGGCCTGGGTGACGCCCAACAGGCGTGCAGCGTCACGGAAGGTTGCAGTGCAACCGTGGAAGCCGGTGCCCAGGCCTGCCTCGCGGCGGACCTGCACGAAGGCGCACAGCACCTGCATGCTGGCGGTGTGGATGCGGCCGACCTGGCTTGCATCCAGGGTCAGCTCGCCTGCTTCCGCCACCAAGGGCGAAAGGCGGTTCTTGAGCTCGGTGCTGCTCTCGATGCCGAGATCCTCACCCAGTTCGACAGTGCTCATCGTTGCTCCGGACAAACGGTTCCAGCATTCATAACGGCACCGTGGGGCGGTTCTTTAGGGGTATCGGCGCTGCGCGCCGATTCAGAGCACGGATTCACCCCAGCAGCTGCGTGGCGTCGAGCAGGATCATCGGCCGCTGGCTGATGCGGGCCACGCCGCGGAACAGTTCATTGGAGATCTGGCAGATGCGGGCGGTATCGGGTGGCTCGATCTGCGAGTCGGTCAGGTTGGCGACGTCCTCCACGGCCGACACACGCAGGCCCAGGGTCTCGCCGTTCTCCTCAAGCACGACGATGCGGGTCTGCGCGTCATCCTCGGCGGAGGCCGCACCCAGGTGCAGGCCGAGATCCATCACCGGCACCACCTGGCCACGCAGGTTCATGATGCCGAGCATTTCCGGGGCAGTGCCGCGCAGTGGCAGCAACGGCACCGGCAGCACCACTTCCTGCACCTTCAGCAGTTCCAGCGCGTAGGCCTGGGTGCCACAGCGCAGGCGCAGCCAACGCGACGTGCGTTCGCCGGCGCGGCGGTTCTGCGGATGCGGGCTGCTGGCGGGCTGATGCGCCTGGGCCTGCAGCTCCTGCCAGGAACCGGGGCGGTTGCTGGAGGGGGTGTCCACCGCGAACTGCGGCGGCGGTGCGACAGCGGCGCGGGTCATCGATGGCATCGGTGCTGGTGCGGGGCGCGCGGCGGCCTTGGCAACGGCCGGCGCAGCGATGTCAGCAACCACTTCGCCGTCGGCGGCGGCTTCGAAGGCGGCCTGCAATCCGGGGCTGTCGGTGTGCGCCAGGCTGTCGGCGGCGTCGGTTTCGTAGATCACTTCGTCCGGCAGGTCATCCCAGGTGGGTTCCGGCGCGGGCGGTGCGACAGCGGCAGTGGCCACGGGCGCGGTTTCATGGACGACCTCGGCCGGCAAGTCGTCCCAGGTGGGCTCGCGCTCTGTGTCGACCGCAGGCACGTTGGCGGTGTCGAAAGCAGCCTCCAAGGCCGCATCATCATTGGCCGGAGCGGTTGCGACGGCGTCGGTTTCGTAGATCACTTCGGCCGGCAGATCGTCCCAGGTCGGCTCGCGCCCGGTATCGGCCGCAGGCGTGGCAACGGCGTCGAAGGCGGCTTCCAGCGCCGCATCATCATTGGCCGGAGCGGTTGCGACGGCGTCGGTTTCGTAGATCACTTCGGCCGGCAGATCGTCCCAGGTCGGCTCGCGCTCGGTGTCGGCCGCAGGCGTGGCAGCCGCGTCGAATGCGGCTTCGAGCGAAACATCGTCGTTGGCCGGGGCCACTGCGACGGCGTCGGTTTCGTAGACCACTTCGGCCGGCAGATCGTCCCAGGTCGGCTCGCGCTCGCCGTCGGCTGCTGTGCTCGTCGGGCGTGGCGCGGCGTCAGCGGCGACCGGTGCGGCGGCAATGTCGCCGAGCAGCTCGTCCAGATAGTCGTCCAGCATGCCGGTGGTGTTCATGCCGCCTGCTCCAGGGCACGTGCGTCCTCACCGAGGATCCAGTTCAACGCGCGTCGATAGGCCGCCAGGCCGCGTCCCGGGTAGTCCTCGCCGATGCTCGGCAGGGTCAGGCCGGCCGCGTTGCTGATGCGGGTGTCGATCGGAATCGCGTCTTCCCAGACGCGGCTCGCGTGGCGGTC
This sequence comes from Stenotrophomonas sp. 2YAF26, assembly GCF_052114625.1. Classification (NCBI taxonomy): domain Bacteria; kingdom Pseudomonadati; phylum Pseudomonadota; class Gammaproteobacteria; order Lysobacterales; family Lysobacteraceae; genus Stenotrophomonas; species Stenotrophomonas sp. 2YAF26. The sequence goes on from NZ_JBFRFC010000001.1 coordinate 102,777, forward strand.
CTGCATGGCGCGCAGCGATTCATTGCCGGTGCGGGTGCGGCGGTCGAACAGCGTCGGCAGGATCGAGATCGGCAGCGGCCGGCGGCGCGAACGCTCGACCATCTCGCCGGTGCGGACCATGCCATCCAGGCCGTGCAGGGCCAACGGCTCGGCCTGGGTAGGGATGATCAGGCGATCGGCCGCGGCCAGTGCGTTGATCATCAGCAGGCCCAGGGTCGGTGCGCAGTCCAGCAGGATGTAGTCGTGCTGGCCCTGGTGGCGGGCGAGCGCGTTCTGCAGGGCCAGGCCGAGGCCAGGCTGGTTGGCGCTGCGTCGTTCCAGCGTGGCCAGCGAGGCCTGCGCGCACACGTAATCGAGTCCGCCGATGTTGCTGGCATGGCTGAGCGCGGAGAGGTCGGCCGGCGGTGCGCCGAACAGTTCCAGCACGCCGGCCGGTGCCGGCTCGATCGGCACGCCGAAGGCGCGGGTCAGCGAGGCATGCGGATCGAGATCGATCAGCAGCACGCGGTGGCCGAGCGCGGCCAGGCCGCGACCGAGGGCGAGGGTGGTGGTGGTCTTGCCGACTCCGCCCTTCTGGTTGGCGACTGCCCAGATGCGCATCGGATTACTCCTTCATTGCCGGGGGAACGGCGGCGCCGACGCGGCTGCCAGCCGGCACCGGTGGCAACTGCACCGGTGCGATGGGGGAAGTGGGGGTGGTGGCCGGTGCGGTGGCGGCCTGTTCGCTGGCGCCGCGGGCAGCGCCGGTGGCGGCATTCAGGCGTTCGCCGAGCGGGTCCACCGAATGACTGGTGTCGGCCAGGATGATGACCATCACCCGCCGGTTGCGATTGCGGCCCTGTGCGCTGTCGTTGTCTTCGCGGGGGCGGAACTGGCCGTAGCCGACCATCGCCAGCCGCGATGGCTGCAGCCCCTGGTCAGCAAACAGATGCACCACGCTGGCCGCGCGCCCGGCCGACAGTTCCCAGTTGGACGGGAAGGTGGCAGTGGCAATCGGCACGTTGTCGGTGTGGCCTTCCACGCGCACGCTGTTGGGCACGTCGCGCAGCACACCGGCCAGGCTGGCCAGGGTGTCGCGCGCATGCACGTCCAGCGCCGCCGAGCCGGTCGGGAACAGGATGTCGCTGTTGATCTCCACTTCGATCCACAGCTCGGTACGGCGCACGCTGATCATGCCGCGGTCGATCAGTGGCGCCAGCGCGGCGGTCAGGCGGTCAGCGATGCTGTTGAGCTGGCGCTCGGCACGCGCGATCTGTTCCTGGTTGTGCACCGACACCGGCATGCGCATCTGCGAGGCCATCGCCGGCAGCAGGGTGGGGTCGTGCGAGGGCGCGGGAGCGGACGGCCCGATCTTGGTGCCGGACTTGATCACCGACGGGCTGTCCCAGCCGCCACCCTGCACCTGCTTGTTGCCCACCTGCACCGGATTGATGGTGCGCGGCGCACCACCGAAGGCATCGGTGAGGGCGTCGGCCATGATCCGGTACTTGCCCTCGTTGACCGAGGAGATCGCGTACATGACCACGAAGAAGGCGAGCAGCAGCGTCATCAGGTCGGCATAGGGGATGGCCCATGCCTCGTGATTGGCGTGCTCTTCGTGGTGCTTGCGGCGGGCCATGTCAGTGCAGGAAGCCGGAGAGGTTGGTTTCGATGTTGCGCGGGTTCTCGCCCTGGGCAATCGAGATCAGGCCTTCGATGACCATTTCGCGGTCGCGGCTGGAATGGGCGATGACGCCCTTCAGCTTGGCGGCGATGGGCAGGAACAGCAGGTTGGCCGAGGCGATGCCGTAGATGGTGGCGGTGAACGCGGCGGCGATGCCGTGGCCGAGCTTGCTCGGGTCGGCGAGGTTCTTCATCACCGCGATCAGGCCGAGCACGGCGCCGATGATGCCCAGCGTGGGCGCATAGATGCCCATGCTTTCAAACACCTTGGCGGCGGCCTGGTCCTGGTGCTCCTGGCTGCCCAGTTCGATCTCCAGCATGTGCCGGATCGATTCCGGTTCAACGCCGTCCACCAGCAGCTGCAGGCCCTTGCGCAGGAACGGGTCCTGCTGTGCTTCCACCTGCGATTCCAGGCCGAGCAGGCCCTGGCGGCGGGCGATGTTGCTCCACTCCACGATCTGCTGGATCAGTTCACGACGGTCGCTGTGCGGCGGCCGCACGACCCAGCGCACGATCTTGAAGGCGTGCTTGAACACCGCTGGCGAGGTGTGCAGCAGGATGGCGGCGATGGTGCCGACGATGACGATCACGAACGCCGCAGGCGACCACAGCGACGCCAGGCCGGCGCCCTTGAGGATGCTGCCACCGACCAGCGAGGCCAGGGCGAGGAAAAGTCCAATGAGGCTGAGTCTATCCATGGGTCCGGTATCGGCTTGTATGAATGGGACTTGAGACACCGGGAGAGTCTGGTGTAACGGAGTTCACAGTTTCTTGTGTCGCCAGGCCTGGCCCGGCGCTACGGTGCGCCGGGTTCAGCAACGAGGTCAGTCGTGTGGGCTGCGCAGCCCGTCCACGTCCAGGATCAGTGCCATGCGACCATCGCCGATCAAGGTTGCACCCGCATAACCACGCAGGCCGCGCAGGGCCTTGGGCAGTGGCTTGATGACCACTTCCTCACGCCCGCGCACCTGGTCCACCACCAACCCGAAGCGTGCCTCACCGGCCTGCAGCACGACGATGGTCAGCAGGGGCGAGGCGGCCGGCGTCACATCCAGCCATTGCCGCAGGTCCACCAGCGCCAGCGTGTGCGAGCGGCGGTCAAGCACGGCGCGACCGTCGAACCAGCCCAGCGAGGTGCGCGGCGCATGCAGCACTTCCATCACACGGGCCAGCGGCAGTGCGTAGACGTCTTCGCCGGCCTGCACCAGCAGGGTCGGCAGGATCGCCAGGGTCAGCGGTACGCGGATCATGAAGCGGCTGCCGCGGCCCAGTTCCGACTGGATCTGGATCTGCCCGCTCAGCTCACGGATGCGCGACTGCACCACGTCCATGCCGACGCCGCGGCCGGAAATGTCGGTGACCTGCTGCTTGGTCGAGAACCCTGGCAGGAACACCAGGTGCAGGCATTCCTCGCTGCTCAGGCGGGCGGCGGCTTCCGGATCGATCAGGCCCTTCTCGCGCGCCTTGGCGCGCAGCTTTTCCGGATCGATGCCGGCACCATCGTCCTGCACTTCGATGCTGACGTAGTCGCCTTCCTGCTGTGCCGACAGGCGCACGTGGCCCATCCGCGGCTTGCCCTGCGCTTCGCGCAGGTCAGGCATTTCCACGCCATGGTCGATGGCGTTGCGGACCAGGTGCACCAGCGGGTCGGCCAGCGCTTCGACCAGGTTGCGGTCGAGCTCGGTTTCGGCGCCGATCAGTTCAAGGTCCACTTCCTTCTTCAGCGAACGCGCAACGTCGCGCGCCACCTTCGGGAAGCGCGAGAACACCTTGCCGACCGGTTGCATGCGGGTGCGCATCACCGCCGACTGCAGGCGCGCGGTGGCGATATCCAGCGTGGACACGGCGCGGTCCAGTTCTTCATCGCGCAGGCGCGTGCGAAGCGTCTTCAACCGGTTTCGTGACAGCACCAGTTCGCCGATCAGGTTGACGATGGCATCCAGGCGCTTGGTGTCCACACGCACGGTGTGTTCGGCTTCGGCGACAGGCTTGTTGGGTGCGGGCTTGGCAGCGGGCGCGGCCGGCGCGGGCGCCGGGCGCGGTGCCGGTACGGCGGCAACCGCTGCGGTGGTGTTGCTGCCCGGGGCGGCGCCGCCATGCAGCTGGTCGAGCAATGCCTCGAACTCGTCCTCGCTGATCATGTCGTCGGCCTTCTTCGCCGCCGCCACCGTTGTCGGCGCCTTGCCGCCGTGCAGCTGGTCGAGCAGGGCCTCGAACTCGTCGTCGGTGATCAGGTCGCCACCGCCCGCACCCGGCGTCGCGGCCGCAGGTGCGGCAGCGCCACCGCCATGCACGTCGAACTGGGCGACCAGTTCGGGCGGGGCAAAGCCCGGCTCGGTGCCCGAAGACACCGCGTCAAGCATCGATTGCAGGTAGTCCAGTGACTGCTGGGCGGCATCGAAGTGATGCGCCTGCAGGACGGCCTGGCCGGCGCGTGCGGCGCCCAGTGCTTCCTCGGCGGCGTGGCACAGCTCGACCATTGCGGTGATGCCGAGGAAACCTGCGCCGCCCTTCAGCGTGTGGTAGCCGCGGAATACCGCATTGAGCTGTTCATTGTCCTGCGGTGCCTGTTCCAGCGACACCAGCTGTTCGCCGAGGCGATCCAGGATCTCCTGGGCCTCGATGATGAAATCGGCAGTGATGTCGTCGGCTACTGCGCCCATGGTTACAGCCCCAGATCCGACAACAGGTCGTCGGCGTCGTTCTGCGAGACCGCATGGCGGTCCAGTCCCTTCAGTGCCGGCCCAGCCAGTTCCGGATCGGTGCGATGCTGTTCCGGCGGCAGGCCGAGCGCGCCGAAGCCTTCGTGCACGCGGCGGACGATGCCCACCACGCGACGGATGATCTGCCCGGTCAGGTCCTGGTAGCTCTGGGTCAGGGCGATCTCGGTGAGGTTGTGGCGGATGCGGTCGAGCTGCACGTCCTGGCCCGGCTGCAGGCCGTCGGCGCGCAGCTGTTCGGTCAGGCTGCGGCACTCTTCGGCCAGGTCCAGGGTGCGGTGGGTAGCCTGTTCGGTCATCGCCACCACGTGGTCCAGGCGCGCGCAGGCATCGTCCAGCTCGCCGGCTTCATCGGGCACGGTCGGCAGTTCGCCCAGCGCCTGGCCCAGCTCGCGGGCCAGCCGCGAAAGGCCGCTCATCATCGGCTGGGTGCGCAGCGCGACCAGGCCGTCGATGCGCTGGCGCCACGCGGCCTCGTCGCCGGATTCCAGTGCATCCAGGGCTTCCTGCAGGCGCAGGGCGAGGGCGCTCTTGTCGACCGTGGTATCCATCAAGCGCTGGCCGCCAGGCGTTCGAAGATCTTGCCGAGCTTCTCTTCCAGCGTCTGTGCGGTGAACGGCTTGATGATGTAACCGTTCACGCCGTTCTGCGCCGCTTCGATGATCTGCTCGCGCTTGGCTTCGGCGGTCACCATCAGCACCGGCAGGGTCTTCAGCTTGGCATCGGCACGGATGGCCTTGAGCAGTTCGATGCCGGTCATCACCGGCATGTTCCAGTCGGTGACCACGAAGTCGAACGGCTGGCTCTGCAGCAGCGACAGCGCGGCATGCCCGTCCTCGGCTTCGGCGGTATTGGTGAAGCCCAGATCGCCCAGCAGGTTCTTGACGATACGACGCATGGTCGAGAAGTCGTCGACGATCAGGATGCGCATGTTCTTGTTCAAAGCAGAGTTCCTTTGTTGATCAGCTCTCGAGGCCGGCGTCGGCCGCCTCGAAAATCTTCAGTCGGCCACGCAGGCGCAGGACCGCCTGGCCGTGGATCTGGCAGACCCGCGACTCGCTCACGCCGAGCACTGCGCCGATCTCTTTCAGGTTCAGTTCCTGCTCGTAGTAGAGCGACAGCACCAGCTGTTCGCGCTCGGGCAGGTGGCCGATGGCATTGCCCAGCTCGCGGCCGAATTCACCGCGCTCCAGCACCTGCTGCGGGGTCGGGCCGCCCTGGGCGACGGTGTCCAGCTCGCCCTGGTCTTCAATGCGCGACTCCAGGCTCAGTACCTGGCCGCGCGAGGCGTCCTCCATCAGGCGCAGGTACTCGGGCAGCGGCATCTCCATCGCGGCGGCCACTTCGGTGGCGCTGGCGGCGCGGCCGGTGCTCTGCTCCAGGCGCCGGATGGTGGCCGCAGCGTCACGTGCACGGCGGTGCACCGAACGCGGTACCCAGTCGCCACGACGGATCTCATCGATCATCGAACCGCGGATGCGGATCGAAGCGTAGGTCTCGAACGAGGCACCCTGGTCGGCGTCGTAGCTGCGCGAGGCTTCGATCAGGCCCATCATGCCGGCCTGGATCAGGTCGTCCACCTCAACGCTGGCCGGCAGGCGTGCGGCCAGATGGTGGGCGATGCGCCGCACCAGGTCCGAGTGCTGGGCGATGACCTCATTGGCCGCCGTGCGCTGGACCTCTCTGTACTGGGCGGCGCCTTTCATGCGGCCACCCCGCGCTGCTTGATGATGCGTTCGAGGAAGAACTCGACGCCGCCGCGCGGCTCGGTCGGTGCCTGCCAGCGGGCGGTGCGGCGGGCGATCTCGGTGATCGCCAGTGCCGACGGGCTGGACGGATAGGCCTTGACCACCGGCTGCTGGCGCTGCACCGACAGGCGCAGCCAGTCGTCCTGCGGCACGCAGCCGAGGTAGTTCAACGAGACATCGGCGAGGAATTTCTCGCAGACGCGGGTCAGCTTCTCGTACAGCACGCGGCCTTCGTTGGGGTCGCGCACCATGTTGGCCACCACCTGGATGCGGTCCACGCCACGTTCGCGCGACAGCACCTTGATCAGCGCATAGGCGTCGGTGATCGAGGCCGGTTCATCGCAGACCACCACCACGGTGTCCTGCGCGGCCTGGCAGAAGGTCAGCACGCCATCGGTGATACCGGCGGCGGTGTCCACCACCATGATGTCCAGCTCGCGCTCCAGTTCGGAGAACACGTTGACCAGGCCGACATGCTCGGCCGGGGCCAGCTCGGCCATGTGCCGGCGGCCGGACGCAGCCGGTACCACCAGCACGCCGTTCGGGCCTTCGATGATCACGTCATCCAGGCTGCAGCGGCCAGCGACCAGGTCGGCCAGGGTGTTGGTGGGGCTCAGGCCCAGGATCACGTCGATGTTGGCCAGGCCCAGGTCGGCGTCCAGCAACAGGGTGCGTTTGCCCATTCCCGCAAGCGCCACGGCCAGGTTGGCCGATACGTTGGTCTTGCCGACGCCGCCCTTGCCGCCGGTCACGGCAATCGTGCGCACAGGGCCGAGCGGCTCGCTGCGGGTCGCCGTCAGCGGGAAGGTGGTGGTCAGCTTGGCGTACTCACGCGACGGCATGGTTCAACTCCGGGTTGCAGGGCATATCGGCCGCGCGGCGCAAATCTTCAAGGCGAAGTACAAGATTGGCTGCACTGGCCCGGTGCAGGTCGTCCGGGACGTCCTGGCCATCGGTCACCCAGGTGATCGGCAGCTTGTGGTCCACTGCCACCGACAGGGCGTTGCCGAAGCGGCCGGTCTCGTCCAGCTTGCTCAGCACCAGGCCCTGCAGGTTGGCCGCGCCGAAGCGGCGGACCACCTCGTCCATGTCGCCGAAGCTGGTGTTGGCCGGCAGTACCAGCAGGGTGCGGACCTGGCGGGCGGCGCGCAGCCACTGCAGCTGGGCGGCCAGCGCACGGTCGCGCGGGCCCAGGCCGGCGGTGTCGATCAGCACCAGCTTGTAGTCCTTCAGGCGTTCCAGCAGCTGGTCCAGGTCGGTGCCGCTGTTGGCCTCGTGCACGGCGATGCCGAGCTGGCGGCCGTAGCCGTACAGCTGTTCGCGGGCGCCGATGCGCATCGTATCGGTGGTGACCAGGGCGACGTCGCGGGCGGCATGGGCTTCGGCGAAGCGCGAGGCCAGCTTGGCGATGGTGGTGGTCTTGCCGGCGCCGGTCGGACCGACCAGGGCGATCACACCGCCTTCCTCCATCGGATCGACCGGGGCGATCGGCAGCTTGCGCGAGATCAGCCCCAGCATCAGGCCGCGGCCGCGATGCGCCTCGGTTTCCAGCGGGATCTGCATGGCCACGTCGCGGGCGATGCCGGCGTCGAAGCCGTACTCGTCCATCAGGTCCAGCGCGGTGGCGCGCACCGGGCTGCCGCGCAGGCGCTCGTCGGTGAAGCGGTTCATCTCGCGCTCGATCACCTGGCGCATGCCGGCCACTTCCTGGCGCAGGTGGCGGATCTCGGCGTCATCGGCGACCAGGGTCAGCGCGGGTGCTGGCGCCAGCGCCGGCATCGGTGCCGGTGCAGCCTCGGTCGGCTGCACGGCGACCGGCGCGTGTGAGGCTTCGACTTCGGGTGCCGTGGTGGCCTGGAGGGCAATCGGCAACGGCGGCGGCGACACCGCCGGCATCTGCGCGCTGTCTTCCAGCGGCGGATCGATCTGGAAGCGGGCGCGGTTCACCGGCGTGGCTGCCGCAGGCGAGGGCGAGGGCGCCACGATGGCGTCGGCAAACGGGGCGAAGATCTGTTCCGGCAGCGTCGAATCATTGACGGCGGCGCGCGCCAGGGTGGCGGCGAAGCCGGTGCTGCCACGCGTCGGCACGATCTCGTCGGCGCTGTCCAGGGTGCGGCCGGTAGCGCCGACGGCGGCGCGGGCGAGGGCGGCAACGGCCGAGGTGGTGGCGGCCACCGGCTCCGGTGCCGGGGTGCTGCTGCGACGGCGGGTGACCGCGGCGATCACTGCGTCGGCGGCGCTGCGCGGCTTCGGCGCGGGCGGCGGTGCCACGTCGCGGCGCGACGCTTCCAGGGCGCGCTGCACGGCGCTCTCATCGTAGTTGGCGGCGGCCACGATCTCGATGCCTTCCTCGATCCGGCGGTTGGACAGGATCACGGCATCAGGACCATGTTCCTTGCGCACCAGGTTCATGGCCGAGCGCATGTCGGCGGCGACGAATCGTTTGATTTTCATGCTGTGGTCACGGGACGAAGTCGGCGGAGTGGCGGTCGGAGAACGCGGATGGTCGGTGGTCTGCACGGTTCGGGTTCCCCTTGGAATCTGTCTGTTGCGGGTGTTTGAAAGTGGTGTCTGTTTTCTGGCGCGTTGCAGGGCGGCGTCAGCTGATCGTTCCGACCAGCTTCAGGCGCTTGTCCTCCGGCACCTCGCTGTAGGCCAGGACCGACAGCGACGGAACGCTGTGGCGGACCAGGCGGGCCAGCGCGGCTCGCACCGGGCCAGGTACCAGCACCACCGCGGGCTCGTTGCGGGCTTCCTGCTTGCTGACACATTCGGCCAGGCTCTGGTGCAGTCGCTCAGCGAGTCCGGGTTCCAGCGCGGCGCCGTTGCCCTGCGTGGACTCCTGCAAGACACGTTCCAATTGCGGGTTGAGGGTAAACACCGGCAGCTCCGCCGACATTCCGGCGATCTCCTGCACGATGAAGCGGCCCAGTGCGGTGCGCACGGCGGCGGTCAGCGTGGCCGGGTCCTGGCTGTGCGGGGCGTGTTCGACCAGTGCTTCGGCGATCTTGCGCAGCTGGCGGATCGGAATGCGCTCGACCAGCAGGTTCTGCAGCACGCGCACCACCGCCGACAGCGGCAGCGCTTTCGGCGTCAGATCTTCGACGAGCTTGGGCGCGCTCTTGGCCAGGTTGGCCAGCAGGTGCTGCACTTCCTCGTGGCCGAGCAGTTCCGGTGCGTGCTCGCGGATCAGGTGCGAAAGGTGGGTGGCCACCACCGTGGCCGGGTCGACCACGGTATAGCCCAGGGTTTCGGCCTGGGCGCGCTGGTGTGGCTGGATCCAGGTCGCGTCCAGTCCGAAGGCCGGGTCCTTGCCCGCGATGCCCTCCAGCGGACCGAGGGCACTGCCCGGGTCCAGCGCCAGTTCGCGGTCGGGATGGATCTCGGCAGTGGCCACCGGCACGCCATGCACCAGTACCCGGTAGCCGTTGGCCGGCAGTTCCAGGTTGTCGCGGATGTGGACCGAGGGAATCAGGAAGCCGACGTCCTGGGTCAGCTTGCGGCGCACGCCCTTGATGCGCGGCATCAGCTCGCCGCCCTGGTTGCTGTCCACCAGCGAAATCAATCGATAGCCCACTTCCAGGCCCAGCGGATCGACCGGGCGCAGCTCGTCCCAGCTCAGTTCCGCGGTGGGTGCGGGGGCCGCGGGGCGGCCAAGCGCGTTCAGTGCGTTGGCGTCGCCTGCAGCGGTGTCGGCCTGCGCCGGCACCAGGCCCTTGCGGTACACCTTCCAGGCGATGAAGCCGAGGATGGCCGCCAGCGTCAGGAAAGCGACGTTGGGCATGCCCGGCACCAGGCCGACCACGCCGAGGATGCCGGCGGTGATGGCCAGTGCACGGTACTGGCCGAACACCTGGCCGGTCATCGCCTGCGCCATGTCCTGCGAGCGCGAGGCACGGGTAACCAGCATCGCCACCGCGCTGGAGACCAGCAGCGCTGGCAGCTGCGCCACCAGACCGTCACCGATCGACAGCAGGGTGTAGGTGGCGGCGGCATCGCCGAACGGCATGCCATGCTGCAGCACGCCCACGGCCAGGCCGCCCAGCATGTTGATGAACAGGATCAGGATGCCGGCGATCGCGTCGCCGCGGATGAACTTGCTGGCACCGTCCATCGCACCGTAGAAGTCGGCTTCCTCGCGTACTTCCTCGCGGCGCAGCTTGGCTTCCTCGCGCGTCAGCAAACCGGCGTTGAGGTCGGCGTCGATCGCCATCTGCTTGCCGGGCATGGCGTCGAGGATGAAGCGCGCGGTCACTTCCGAGACGCGGCCGGCGCCCTTGGTGATGACCACGAAATTGATGATGGTCAGGATCGCGAACACCACGATGCCGACGGCGTAGTTGCCGCCGATCACGAACTCGCCGAATGCGGCAATCACCTTGCCGGCCGCTTCGTGGCCGTTCTGGCCATTGAGCAGGATCACGCGGGTGGAGGCCACGTTCAGCGCCAGCCGCAGCATGGTGGTGATCAGCAGCACGATCGGGAAGATGGTGAAGTCCAGCGGGCGCTTCACGTAGACCACCGCCAGCAGCACCATCAGCGAGATGGCGATGTTGAAGGTGAACAGCGCATCGAGCACCGGCGCGGCCAGCGGCACCACGACCATGGCCAGCAGGGCGAGCACGATCAGAGGTGCGCCAAGGCCCTGGCGGATCATTTCAAGCGCGCGGCGGGTATTGAAGCTGGATGCCTGGGCGCTCATGGACGGCCCCCGTTGCCGAACTCATCAACCTGGATGTGCGGCGTGGACGGCATCGGGCCGGTCCGCCAGCTGCGCAGCTGGTAGACGTAAGAGAGGACCTGGGCGACGGCTGAATACAGTCTCACGGGGATTTCCTTGCCGAGTTGGCCTTCCCGATACAAGGCGCGTGCCAAAGGCGGGGCAGAGACGATGGCGACCTTGTTGCCGTCGGCCACTTCACGGATGCGCAGGGCGGTTTCATCCACGCCCAGGGCGACCACGGTGGGGGCATTCATGGCCCCGCCTTCGTACTTCAGGGCCACCGCATAGTGGGTGGGGTTGACCACCACCACGTCGGCAGTGGGGACCGCCTCCATCATCCGGCGGTTGGCCATCTGCTGCTGCAGCTGGCGGATGCGGCCCTTCACTTCCGGGCTGCCTTCGCTTTCCTTCATCTCCCGGCGCAGCTCCTCGCGGGTCATCTTCAGCTTGCGCATCCAGTTCCAGCGCTGGTACGGCGCGTCGATGGCGGCCAGCACCAGCATCGCCCCGGCGGTGGCCAACAGCAGCCGCAGGGTGAAGCCCAGGCCGTCACCGATGGCCGTTTCCAGCGGCTGGTGGATCAGCCCGCGCAGGGTGTTGAAGCTGGTCCAGACCACCATGCCGGCGGCGACGCCGACGAAGGCCACCCGCAGCAGCGACTTGATGAACTCGGCGATGGCTTCGGGGCCATACAGGCGCTTGAGCCCGCTCATCGGGTTCATGCGGTTGATGTCGGGCATCATCGCCTTGGCCGACCAGCGCAGGCCGCCCATCACCACCGGTGCAAGGAAACTGGCCAGCAGGCAGACCAGCACCAGCGGAGCGATCACCCACATCAGCTGCAGCAGCAGGTCGCCGAAGTGGCCGAACAGCGCCTTCGGGTGCTGGCGCAGGCTCTGCTCGGGGCTGAGCGCATGGCGCATCCAGGCGCTGGCGCCGCTGGCCATCGAGCCGCTCATGGCCATCACCGCGATCACCCCGGCGCCGAACACGGCGGCCGTGCCCAGTTCACGCGAGCGCGGCAGGTTGCCCTGTTCGCGGGCGTCGCGCAGGCGTTTTTCTGTCGGTTGTTCGGTTTTTTCGCCGGCGGATTCGTTCTCGGACATCACAGGCACTGCAGCAGGGGATGCCGGAGTGCGTGCAAGAATCGTTCCGTCACGGCGGCGCGGGGCATCCACGCATGGCGTGGATCTACCGGGTTTGGGTCCACGGGAAGGGCCATCCACGCATGGCGTGGATCTACTGGGGATTACGGGGGCTGGCCAGCTCCACCCGTGGCCGCGGCAGGTCGTGCAGCTGCATGAAGCGGGCCGCGTCCACCGGGCGGCCCAGCAGGAAGCCCTGCAGGTAGTCGCAGCCGAGGCGCTCCAGGTAGGCGCGCTGCGCGGCGGTTTCCACGCCCTCGGCCACGATGTCCATGTCCAGCGCATGGCCCAGCGCAACGATGGCCGACACGATCACCACGTCTTCGGCGCTGTGTTCCAGGTCGCGCACGAATGCGTGGTCGATCTTGATTTCGGTGGCCGGCAGGCGCTTGAGGTACAGCAGGCTGGAGTAGCCGGTGCCGAAATCATCGATCGAGATGCCCACGCCCAAGGCGGAGAAGCTCTGCAGCAGGCGCAGGCTGGTATCGGTATCGCGCATCACAGTGCTTTCGGTGATCTCCAGCACCAGGTTGCGCGGGGCGATCGCGTAGCGCTCGATCACCTCGCGCACGTCCTGCAGCAGGTGCGGCGAACTGAACTGCACCGGTGACAGGTTCACCGACATCGTCCAGCCTTCGTGGCCGGCATCGTGCCACTGCCGCAGCTGCTGGCAGGCCTGGTCCAGCGCCCAGCGGCCGATCTCGTTGATCGCGCCACTGCGCTCGGCCAGGCGGATGAAGCGGTCCGGCGGAATCAGGCCCTGTTCCGGATGACGCCAGCGGATGAGTGCTTCGGCACCGGCCACCTTCTGCGTAGCCACGCGGATCTTCGGCTGGTAATGCAGGAACAGCTGTTCGCTGCCGATTGCCCGCCGCAGGTCGGCCAGCAGGCGGAACTGCTGCTCGGCGCTGTCGTTCATCCAGTCGGCGAACAGCACGAACGCGTTGCGGCCCGACTCCTTGGCCTGGTACATCGCCGCATCGGCAAAGGCCATCAGCTGGCGTTCGCTGGCGGCATGGTCGGGGCATATCGCGATGCCGATGCTGGCGGTCACCTGCAGTTCGTTGTCCGGCAGCAGCGGGCCGCTGCCCACTGCCTGCAGGATGCGACGGGCCAGGGTAGGCAGGTCCTCGTCATGCTCGATACGCACCACCAGCACGAATTCGTCGCCACCCAGCCGTGCCAGCAGGTCGTGCGGCCGCAGCAGCTGGCGGGTGCGTTCTGCCACGGCCACCAGCAGCGCGTCGCCGGCCTGGTGGCCATAGGCATCATTGACCTGCTTGAAGCCATCCAGGTCCATGAACATCACCGCGAAGCGGCTGCCGCCCTGTTCGGCCTCGGCCAGGGCCTGCACGATGCGCCGCTGCAGCAGCAGCCGGTTCGGCAGACGGGTGAGGGGGTCGTGGAGCGCGGCCTGGGTCAGTTCCTGCTGGGCGTCGGTCAACGAGGTGCTGAGCAGCGAATTGCGCAGGCGCAACAGCTGCGCCTCCACCCGCTGGTCCAGCCAGGACACCACCAGCACCACCGCCAGGATCGCCACGGTCAGCACCACCACAAGCATCGCCAGCCAGTTGTTCTGCAGGCCATCGCCCACCGCTGCGCCGCAGACGCTGCCCTCGGGGAAACGGGCGGCAGCCATGCCGGTGTAGTGCATGCCGACGATGGCCAGGCCAAGCAGGCCGGCGGCGGCCAGGCGGTCGCCGATGCGGGTGTGCTGCGCGCGCAGGCGGAAGGCCACGTACAAGGCAGTCCACGACGCGGCCACAGCGACCAGCAGCGACAGCAGCAGCCACACCGGCTGGTAGTCGATGCCCGGTTGCATGCGCATCGCGGCCATGCCCACGTAGTGCATGCTGGCGATGCCGCTGCCCATCAGCAGCGCACCGCCGGCCAGGCGAGGATGGGGCAGGGTGCGCAGCGATACCAGCCAGAGCGCGAACACCGACGAGCCGATTGCCAGTGCCAGCGACAGCAGGGTGATGGGCAGGTCGTAGCCCAGTGGAATGGGCAGGTCGAAGGCGAGCATGCCGATGAAGTGCATCGACCAGATGCCCAGCCCCATCGCAAAACCGCCGCCCAGGCGCCACCACCAGGTCGCGCCCTTGCCGGGCGCGGTGACGGTGCGCCCAGCCATCGCCAGTGCGGTGTAGGACGCCATCACTGCAACCAGCAATGAGGTCGCCACCAGCCACGGGTTGTACGTGCCTACCAGCATTCGTCAGTCTCCCGGACCTGCCTGTCAACGGAAAAACTACGGTGGGGCATGCGTAAGGCGGGCGACCAGGGCCGCCGGTTGCAGCGTCCCCCCGGTCGCTGCCCATTCACTCTAACGCGGGCACCGGGGGGGACGGCAAGCAGCAAAACGTGACGACCGCGTCAGCGGGTCACCGCACCGGCCGCCTGGAAGGCGGCATCGAACAGGCGCTGCACCGGTGGCCCCATTTCGCCGACCAGCAGGGTCAGCAGGAACAGGCCCAGCAGCAGCGAGACCGGCAGGCCCAGCTGGATCGGATTCAGCGCCGGCGCGGCGCGGGCCAGCACGCCGAAGGCCAGGTTGACCGCCAGCATCGCCACGGTCAGCGGGATGGCCAGGGTCAGCGCGCCGCGCAGCACGGTCAGCAGGAAGGTCGGGGCGATGCTGAAGAAGGCGTGCGGGTCGGGCAGGGGCGCGCCGATGGGCAGGGCGCGATAGCTGTCCACCACCAGCGAGATCAACGCCAGATGGCCGTTGGCGGTGAAGAACAGCAGGCCGAACAGCAGATAGAACCATTGGCCGATGACACCGGAGGTGCCGCCGCGCAGCGGGTCACTCATCTGCGCAAACGCCAGGCCGGTGCCCTGCGCGACCAGCTCGCCGGCCATCGCGCCGGCCTCGAACACCAGCCGCAGCATGAAACCGATGGCCACGCCGATCGCCAGCTCGCGGGCGATGGTCAGCACGGTGGCGGCGTCGAAGCCGGTCCAGTCCGGTACCGGCGGCAGCAGGGGCGCCAATGCAATGGCCAGGGTGCCGGCCAGCATCACGCGCACCCGGCCGGGCACGGCACGGGTACCGATCATCGGCATTGCCATGGCCACCGCGCCGATGCGCAGCATGGTCCACAGCACGGTGCCGATCATGCCGAAGGCGTTCAGGCCGTCGGCAGCCATCTGGGTGGCGGCATCCATCTGCGTGCGCGTCCGTCTAGCCGATCAGGTGCGGGATGCGCTGGAACAGCAGCGTGGTGAATTCGACCAGATGGCCGATCAACAGGCTGCCCAGTGCGAACAACACGGCAGTGAGCGCTGCGGCCTTGGCAACGAAGGCGATGGTGGGCTCGTTGAGCTGGGTCGCGGCCTGCACCACGCCCACTACAACGCCGACCACCAGTACGGTCAGCAGCAGCGGGCCGGCCACCCAGAGTACGGTGATCAGGCCGCCACGCAGTTCGGTCAGGGCAAGTTCGGGGGACATCGTCGTTCCGTTGTGTGTATGTAGAGCCGAGCCATGCCCGGCTGCCCTGCAATCAAGCCGGATTGAAGCTCGCCGCCAGCGTGCCGACGGTCAGCACCCAGCCGTCCACCAGCACGAACAGCAGGATCTTGAACGGTGCGGAGACCAGCATCGGCGACAGCATCATCATGCCCATCGACATCAGCACACTGGCCACGACCAGGTCGATGATCACGAACGGAATGAAGATCAGGAAGCCGATCTCAAAGGCGGTCTTCAGTTCGCTGGTGACGAACGAGGCGACCAGCACCGGGAACGGAATCGCATCGGGGTTGGCGTAGGTGCCGTGGCCGGCGATGCCGGCGAAGGTCATCAGGTCGGTCTCGCGGATCTGCGCCAGCATGAAGGCACGCAGCGGCGTGGTGCTCAGCGTCCAGGCGGTCTGGAAGTCGATCTCGCCATTGAGGTACGGCGCCATGCCGGTGCTCCAGGCCTTGTCCCAGGTCGGCAGCATGATCATCGCGGTGAGGAACAGGGCCAGGCCCAGCAGGACCTGGTTGGACGGGGTCTGGCCGGTGCCCAGTGCCTGCCGCAGCAGGCCCAGCACGATGATGATGCGGGTGAAGGAGGTCAGCACCAGCAGCATCGACGGGATCAGGGTGATCGCCGTCATCAACAGCAGCGTCTGCAGCGGCAGGCTGACCGGCGCACCGCCGATCTTGCCGACGTTGATGTCCGGCAGCGGCGTGGTCGGCGCGCCCGGGGCGGCGAACGCCAACGCAGGCAGCAGGCACAGGGCGATCAGGCTCAGCCACGGCAGCAGGGTGGCAAGACGGGAACGGGTCACACGCATGTCAGGGGTCCTTGCGCAGCCGCTGTTGCAGCAGCTGGGCGAAATTCGGCAGGTTCTTCAGGTCGGGTACGCGCACCGGCGCAGGCGGTGGCAGCGGCTCGGGCAGGGTGTGCAGGGCGTTGATGCCACCGGCGGTGACGCCCAGCAGCAGTTGCTGGCCATTGACCTCGACCACCACCACGCGTTCCTTGGCGCCGACATTCAGGCTCGCCACCAGCTTCATGCCCTCGACCGGGCGGAAGCCGCTGCCGGGCAAGCGCTTGAGCAGCCAGCCCAGGCCGATGACCAGGGCCAGCACTGCCAGCAGGGCCAGCACCGCACCGAACAGGCTCGGTGCGGCCGGCGCATGCTGGCCGATCTGCGGGGCCGTCTTGGCGACGGCCAGGGTGGTGGCGGCGAGCAGGCTCAACGCAGTCTCCGGATCCGCTCGCTGGGACTGACCACATCGGTCAGGCGCACGCCGAAGCGGTCGTTGATCACCACCACTTCGCCATGGGCGATCAGCGTGCCGTTGACGAACACGTCCAGCGATTCGCCGGCGCCCCGTTCCAGCTCAACCACCGAACCCTGGTTGAGCTGCAGCAGGTTGCGGATCGGCAGGCGGGCGCGGCCGACTTCCAGCGACAGCGTCACCGGCACATCGAGGATCACGTCCAGGTTCAAATCCGGGCCGGTCGCTTCATCGGCCTGCAGGTTGCTGAACTGGGCCGGGGTCGGTTCGAGGGCGTCGATATCGTTCATTGCGGGTCTTCTTGGATGACGGGTACGCGCGGACGGGTGCCCGGCGGATGGGTAGCGGTGATCTTTACGGCGTTCATGCCGTTGGCGACGCCGAACTCACCGGTGAACACCGGGATGTTCTCCACGCACAGCGGCACCTGCGGGCTCAGGTCGATCGGCAGGATGTCGCCGACCTTCAGCCGGGTCAGGTCGCGCAGGGTCATGCGCTTGCTGGCCAGTACGCTGGACAGGGTGACTTCGGCCACGTTGAGCTGCTCGCGCAGGGTGCGGCCCCAGCTCTCGTCGCGGTCGTTGCGGTCGCTCTGGATGCCGGCGTCGAGCAGTTCGCGGATCGGCTCCAGCATCGAGTAGGGCAGGGTCACGTGGATGTCACCGCCACCGCCGTCGAGTTCGACATGCAGGCGGCACACCACCACGTACTCGCGCGGCGTCACGATGTTGGCGAAGTGCGGGTTGATCTCCGAGTTGATGTACTCGAATTCCACGTCCATCACCGGTGCCCACGCTTCACGCAGGTCGGCGAAGGTCTGCTTCAGCAGCAGGTGGATCACTCGCATTTCGGTTGCGGTGAATTCRCGACCTTCGATGCGCGTCGGATAGCGCCCGTCGCCACCGAAGAAGTTGTCGACGATGGCGAACACCAAGGTCGGTTCGAACACGATCAGGCCGGTGCCGCGCAGTGGCTTGAAGCGGATCAGGTTCAGGTTGGTCGGCACATACAGCGAGTGCATGTAGTCGTTGAACTTGATCAGCTCGATGCCGCGCACGGACAGTTCGGCCGAACGCCGGATCAGGTTGAACAGGCCGATCCGCCACAGGCGCGCAAAACGCTCGTGGACCATTTCCAGGGTCGGCATGCGACCGCGGATGATGCGGTCCTGGCTGGCGAAATCGTAGGAGCGTGCTTCGCCACTGGGGGCGTCCGGCTCGGTTTCGACCGCGCCACTGTCCACGCCATGCAACAGGGCATCGATCTCATCCTGGGACAGCAGGTCATTCATCGGGGAGCCCTTACTGGGTCACGAAGCTGGTGAAGAGCAGGTCGTCGGCACCGTTGCTGCCGGTCTCGGCCTTCAGCACCTTCTGCACTTCGGCCAGCGAATCGGCCTGCAGCTTCTGCTTGCCGGCGATGTCGGCGATCTGCTGCGGGCTGACCTGCGAGAACAGCATCAGCAGGCGCGCGCGGATGGCCGGGGCATGGGTCTTGATCGCTTCCAGCGCGGCCGGATCGCGGGTCATCAGCTGCACTTCCACCTGCAGGTAGCGCGGGCCGTCGATCGAGCCGTTGAGGTTGACCACGAATGCCGGTTCCAGCGCGAAGTACTGGGCCGGGGCCGGAGTGGTGGTCTTCTTCGGCGCCTGCGCGGTCTTGTCTTCGTGCTTGGACTGGGTGAAGAACCAGACGCCGCCACCGGCGGCACCGGCGGCCAGTACGGCGACCAGGGCGGTGATCAGGATCGGACTGCGCGGCTTGGCGGTCTTGTCCTTGTCGGCGGTCTTCTTGGTTTTGTCAGCGGCTGCGGCCACGGGGTGAAGCTCCTGAGGGTTGCTTCACCGGGATATGCAAGGGGCGTGCCGGAGTGGCCGGAGAGGGCGGTGACGGAATTCCGTCGGGTGTTCATATCGGCAGCGCCGGGCCATGCCCGGCGGAATGTCGGGAATCCGCCGGGCATGGCCGGCGCTACCCGTGTTCTGGTAGGTGCCGACCGTCCCGCTCTGGTGGGTGCCAACCTTGGTTGGCACGCCTGTCAGGCGTACGCGTCCAACAACCCGCGCTGGCGGATCAGCTGCGACGCCGACACCGTGGTGTCGCCCAGTGACGGTTCTCCGTCACCACCGCGACCGCCGCCGCCCGTCGGGCTGCCCGGAGTGCCGTCGCCACTGTGCTGCTGGCCGACATCGGCATGGGCCAGCTGGAAGCCCTGCTCGCCGAGCAGTTCACGCAGGCGCGGCAGGCTGCTTTCCAGCGCCTGGCGTACATCCACATGCGGGCTGCTGAAGCTGGCATGGACCTTGTCACCGTTCATCTGCAGGCGCACGTCCACCGGCCCCAGGTCTTCAGGGTTGAGGCGGATATGGGCATGGCCGATCTTCTGGTCGGCCAGCCAGCCGATGCGCGCGCCGATGGCCTGGTCGAAACCATCATCCCCCAGCACCGGCTTCGGCGTGGGTTCGCCATTGAAGATGGCATTGCTGGCCAGTGCGGCCTTCAGGTCCTGCAGGGCGGCGGGCAGGGGGGGCTGCAGCGGTGCCGGAGGTGCGCGGTCGCCGATCTGCAGGCTGTCACCGTCGTCGGCACGATCCAATGCCTTGCCCCCCATCACCAGCTCCGGCAACGGCAGGCCACTGGCCTCATCATCGCCGGCAGCGGATGCCGGAGCGCTGGCGGCCGGCGCTGCCGCGCCCTGGCTCGCGTTGGTCGCCACTGCGGCGGCCGCGGGTGCCAGTGCAGCGGAGGGCAGCGCGCCACCTTCGGCATCGCTGGCCGCTGGCGGCGGCAGCACAGGCGCCGGATCGACGCCGGTGGGCACGGCCAGCATCAGGCCGGCCAATCCGAGTGGCGGCCAGGGCGCGTCGTCCGCGTTGGCCGGTGTGTCCTTGTCGTCGCTGGCTGCCGATGTTGCCGGTACAGCAGGTGTCGCTGTGCTGGCATCCGTGGCGGCTGCGTCGCCGTCGGTCGGCCGCGGCGTCGCCTTGCCCGGGTTGCCGTCGGGGGTTGTTGCAGCGTTCGCCGGTGTTGCCGGATTGCTGGCGTTTGTCGCGGTACCGGGAGTGGCGGTCGACGCGCCGCCGCCCTGCAGCATCTGGCCGAAATCCTTGCCGGAATCGCTGCGCGAGGCGCGTGCGCTGCCGGCATTGCCACTGCCGCCGGGCGTCGGTGCGCTGGCGTTGCTGCTCAACGGGGAGGGCATCACGACCGGCCTCCCTGCTCGCCATCGTCCTGGTCTTCGGTCTGCGCCAGGCGCGCGCGGCGTGCGCCGATGTCATCCATCTCGCGCTGGTCGCGGCGGTCGGTCACCACTTTTTCCTGCGCGCGGTAGCTGGCGGCCAGCTGCTCCAGCACGGCCTTGTCACGGCTGGCCAGGATCAGGCGCGCGCGTTCGGCCTCCACTTTTTCGAGGTTGCCGTTGACGGTCTGCTGCTGCTGTTCCACCGCGCTGTCCAGCCGGTCCAGGAATGCGCGCCGGTTCAACAGCTGCGCCGGGCTGGTCGCGGCCATCTGCGCGTTGGCGTACTCCTCGGCGTAGCGGCGCAGTTCGTCCAGGCGCGACAGATGGGTGTCGAGCACGTTCTGGCGTTCGGCCAGGTCGCGGGCGACCGCGTCCTCGTGTTCCTGGGCCCGCTTCAGCAGGGGGTCGATGCGCTTGGACTGGATCATGTCAGCCTCTCGTTCTCTTGTTCCACCAGGCGCTGCAACGCCGCCTGGCTGTGCGGTAGATCTGCGGCCTTGGCCACATCCTGGCCGAGGAATTCCATGATTTCCGGCCAGCGCTCAAGGGCTTCATCGGTCGCCGCGTCGTTGCCGCGCTGATAGGCGCCGATGGCGATCAGGTCGCGGTTGGCCGAGTAGGCCGAGACCAGCCGTTTCAACTTGCGGATGCGCAGGCGCCACGGTTCGTCGGCGATTTCCGTGACCACGCGGCTGACCGACGATTCCACGTCGATGGCGGGGTACAGGCCGCTGTCGGCCACCCGGCGCGAGAGCAGGATGTGGCCGTCAAGAATCGCGCGCGCGGCATCGGCGATCGGATCCTGCGGATCGTCGCCCTCGGTCAGCACGGTGTAGAAGGCGGTGATCGAACCGCGCCCCTTGGCGCCGTTGCCTGCACGTTCCACCAGTGCCGGCAGCTTGGCGAACACCGATGGCGGATAGCCGCGGGTGGTGGGCGGCTCGCCCACCGACAGGCCGATCTCGCGCTGGGCCTGCGCGAAGCGGGTCAGCGAATCCATCAGCAGCAAGACGTTCAGGCCCTGGTCGCGGAACCATTCGGCGATGGCGGTGGCGCGGTAGGCGCCATGCAGGCGGGCCAGCGGCGGCCGGTCGGCCGGGCTGGCCACCACCACCGCGCGGCGCAGGCCTTCCTCGCCCAGGGTGCTTTCAACGAAATCGCGTACTTCGCGGCCACGCTCGCCGATCAGGCCGACCACGATCACGTCGGCGGCGGTGTAGCGGGTCATCATGCCCAGCAACGTCGACTTGCCGACGCCGGAGCCGGCGAACAGGCCCACACGCTGGCCGCGGCCGATCGGCAGCAGCGCATTGATCGCGCGCACGCCTACGTCCAGTGGCTGGGTGATCGGTTCGCGTGCCAGCGGATTGATCGAAACGCCGGCCATGCCGACGTGGCCTTCAGCGCGGATCGGGCCCTTGCCATCCAGCGGTACGCCATCGCTGTCGATGACACGGCCGAGCAGGCCTTCGCCCACTTCCACGCCGCCACGACGGGCGGATGGCACCACCCGCGCATTCGGCAGCAGCCCGTGCAGTTCGGCGCTGGGCATCAGGTAGGTGCGTTCGCCGGCGAAGCCGACCACTTCGGCATCGACCCAGCCGCCGTCAACCACTTCCACCTTGCAGCTGGCGCCGAGCGGCGCTTCGCAGCCGACCGCCTCCAGGGTCAGGCCGACTGCTCGGCGCAGCACGCCTTCGCGGATCAGCCCGCGACCGTGCGCGGTGTCGACCTTCAGGCCGTCCAGGCGGTTGGCCAGGCGCAGATTGCGGGCAACGGCCCAGTCGGCCGGCGGCGACGGCGGCGAAGCGGTCTCGGTGTTCATGCGATGGCTCCGGTCTGGCGGATCACGGCGTCCAGCGCGCCGCGCAGGCGGGCTTCCAGGGTGCCGTCGATGCGTACGGCCTCGGCATGCACGCGCAGGTCGCCACGGCTCAGGCTGGTGTCAGGCACCAGGCGCTGCTGCGGCGACAGGTTCAGCAATGGGGCGAGGGCAGTGATGTCATCGGGGTGCAGACGCACTTCCACCTCGCGGTTGCTGCCGCCGACGGCGTCAATCGCCTCGCCTACCAGTTCTCCCAGCAGCGCCGGATCGGCCTCGTAGGCACGGCCTACCAGCGCACCGGCGATGCGTACCGCCAGTTCGCCGAGGGCGCCGACCACCTCATTTTCCAGACGCGCCAGCGGCCGGCCGAAGTTGTCGAGGATGCCTTCGATCTGCGCGACCAAGCGGCGCACCTCGGCCTGGCCCTGGCTGAAGCCATCGGCGTGGCCATGATCGAAACCTTCCTTCTCGGCGCTGTCCTGGATCGCCTGGATCTCCTCCAGGGTCGGCAGCTGCAGCGGCGGCTCCGGCTCATGCTCCGGGTCCGGCTCGGTGAGTTCGAAGGCCTCGTCGTGGTCCAGCACCGGTTCGGGCTGGGCCAGCAGGTCCGGGGCAAGCCAGCGCACGACGTTGCTCACAGCATCGCCTCCGCGCTGCCGCCGATGGTGACAGTGCCCTCATCGGCCATGCGCTTGACGATGGCCAGGATCTCGCGCTGCGCCACTTCCACGTCGGACAGGCGGACCGGGCCGCGCGCTTCCATGTCTTCCAGCAGGATCTCGGCTGCACGCTGGGACATGTTGCGGGTGATCTTGTCGCGCACCTTGATGTCGGCGCCGCGCAGGGCCAGGCCCAGTCGCTCGCCGCTCACTTCGCGCAGCACCAGCTGCATCTCGCGGTCGTCCAGGTCCACCAGGTCGTCGAACACGAACATCAGGTCCTGGATGCGGCCACTCAGCGGTGCGTCGATGCGCGCGATCTCGCCCAGGATCGCCTGGTCCTGGCCGCTGTCCATGAAGTTGAGGATGTTGGCCGCGCACTGCACGCCGCCGATGTTGGACGACTTCAGGTTCTGGTTGCCGGCGAACTGGCGTTCCATGATCTCGTTGAGTTCGTTCAGCGCATTGGGCGGAATGCCGTCGAGGGTGGCGATGCGCAGCAGCACGTCCACGCGGGTGCGCTCGGGCAGCAGCTTCAGCGCGTCGGCAGCCTGGTCGGTTTCCAGGTGCGCCATCACGATGGCGATGATCTGCGGGTGCTCGTTGCGCACCAGGTCGGCCACCGCACGAGGGTCCATCCACTTCAGTGCGTCCAGGCCGGTGGTGTTGCGGCCCAGCAGGATGCGGTCGATCAGGTTGCCGGCCTTCTCGCTGCCCAGCGCCTGCACCAGCATGTTGCGGATGTAGTCGTCCGAGCCCACGCCCAGCGAGGTCTTCGAGCCCAGTTCCTGGCTGAACTGGTCCATCACCCGTTCCACCTGTTCGCGGGTGATGTCGGACATGGTGGCCATGGCGATGCCGATCTTCTGCACCTCCTTCGGCTCCATGTGGCGCAGCACTTCGGCCGCGTCCAGTTCACCCAGCGACAGCAACAGGACGGCGGCGCGCTGCACGCCGGTCAGGGGCGCGACCTCAGTCATTGGCCACCCAGCCCTTGACCACCTGGGCCACGCGCTTGGAGTCGGTCTTCACGGCTTCACGGGCCATCCGCAATCGTTCCTCATAAGAATCCACCGGCAGGGCCAGCGCTTCCGGCCCGCCCAGGCTTGCCCGGTCGGCGCCGAGCGCCGGCAGCGGGGTGCCATCGTCATCGACCAGCTGCACGTCCGCGGTGTGCGGTTCCAGCGCCAGTTCTTCGTTCTTGCGGTTCTGCCCGGTGATGCCGCGCAGTGCCGGGCGCAGCACGCCGAACAGCAGCGCCATCACCACCAGCGCACCCAGCAGCATGCGGCCGGCATCGTGCACCCACGGCAGTTCCCACCAGGCCGGGCCTTCCACCGGCGTGGTATCACGCACGAACGGGGCATTCATCACCGACACGGTGTCGCCGCGCTCGGCGCTGAAACCGACGGCTTGCTTGACCAGTGCCTCGACCCGGGTCAGTTCTGCTGCCGACAGCGGCTGCGGTGCAACCTTGCCGTTGGCGCCGGCCCGCGGCACGTTGTCCACCAGCACCGCCACCGACACGCGCTTGATGCGGCCGGCCGGCTGACGGGTGTGCTGCAGGGTACGGTCCAGCTCGTAGTTGCGGGTCGCGTTCTTGCTGCTTTCGGTCGGCGCCTGCGCGGTAGCCGGTGCAGCGGCCTGACCCGGCGGGCTGTTGCTGGTCGCACCCGGCACGCCCTGCGGGCCCGGCGTACTGCTGCTGTTCTCGCTCATCTGCTCGCTGCGCAGCTTCTGCGGCTCGCCGTTGTACAGCTCGCGCGCTTCTTCAGTCACCGAGAAGTCCATGTCGACGCTGACTTCCGGATTGACCCGGCCCGGGCCGGTCATCGGTTCCAGCAGTTCGCGGATGCGCTGGTTGAACGAGGTTTCCTGGCGGCGCACCTGTTCGAACTGGGCGGCGTTGACGGCCGCTTCGCTGTTCGGGTCGCTGACGCTGAGCATGCGACCGCTCTGGTCGACCACGGTCACCCGTTCCGGCGCCAGATCGGGAATGGCTGCAGCAACCATGTGCACGATTGCATCGACCTGGCTGCGTTCCAGCTGCTGGCCGCCACGCAGTTCAAGGGTGACCGAGGCACTGGCCACATCACGCTGGCGGGTGAACGCACTGGGCTTGGGGATGGCCAGGTGCACACGCGAATCGCGTACCGGGCGCAGCGTATTGATGGTGCGCGACAGCTCGGTTTCCAGCGCGTGCTGGTAGCGCGCGCTTTCCACGAACTGGCTGACGCCGAAACCGGGGTCGCGCTCCATCAGCTCGAAACCGAGCTTGCCGCTGTCGGTCAGGCCCGAGCCCGCCAGTTTCAGGCGGGCATCGTGCAGGTTCTTTTCCGGCACGGTGATGCCACCGGTGGCCGGGTCCAGCTGAAACGGAATCTGTGCGGCACGCAGCAGGTCGGTCGCTTCAGCAGTGGCCTTCTGGTCCAGGCCGGTGTACAGCGGCACCATGCCCGGCTTCTGCGACCAGAAGAACACGAACAGGCCTGCCGCCACGGCCACGGCGATCATCGCCATCAGTCCGAGCCGACGGGTGATCTGCAGGCTTTGCAGCCGGTCGAACCACTGGCCCGCCTTTTCGGCGTTCAGGGATTCCTTGGAGAGCGACAGGGCCATGCGTTTCTATCCTTACAGCGGCATGTTCATCACGTCCTGGTAAGCCTGGACGAGACGGTTACGGACTTCCACGGTGGCGCGGAAGGCGATCTGGGACTGCTGCGAGGCGACCATCACCTTGGCCAGGTCGGCGCCGGGTTCACCCAGTTCGAAGGCCTTGGCCAGCGCGCCGGATTTCTGTTGCGCATCGTTGACGCCGGCGATGGCGCCGCGCAGGGTTTCGGTGAAGCTGGCAGGCTGGACCTGCGGCGCATCCAGCACCGTGCCCGGCAGGGCATTGCTACGCGGCGCTTCGGCCAGCGGGTTGAGCGCGGGCTGTCCTACCTGGGTCTGGTAGGAGCGGATCTGGGAAAGGATCGAAGTGACGGAGTGGGACATCTGCAACGGTTCCAGAAACAGGGATGGGGGTGTCTGCTGGAGCTAGTGCAAGTGCCGTGCCGAAATGGCTGATCGGTTCAGTGAAGTGAGGGGGGTGTTGCTTTGCGGGGTTGCACCCCGCGCCCCGCGGTAGTGCCGGCCGCTGGCCGGCAACCTCAACAGCAACAGCCGAAGCAGAGTCGGGGTTCCTGTGGGATGGCGGGGTGGGTCCGGTGGCGGGGGACGCCGTAAACCCTTCCATGGGGGCTTGGCCGCGGCATCCATGCCGCGGACACCCCCGCAACCGGACCCACCCCGCCTTCGACAGCTTCCCGCTGCTGTTGGTGGGGCTGACCGTTGGTCGGCACGCTGCTCTTGGTAGGTGTCGACCTTGGTCGACACGCTTGATCCACGCCATGCATGAATGCTGCTCTCGAGGCGTGTGACGCGTCATTTCACCGGCGTCGGTTTTTTGGCCTATGGCTGCAGGGTCCAGCGGCCGGAATTCTGGCGCTGGCGTGGGGCGATGGGGCCGTCGTGCTGGGTGTAGATGAAGCGGCCCTGGTGGTTTGTCAGGCAGGTCAGCAGCAGGGTGTAGCGGGCGGGGCCGGCGGGGTGGGCTTCTGTCATCTGGATTTCCGCAATGTGCGGAGCCAGTTGCTGGTAACGGTAGCTGCCGCCGATGCGGAGGTCGGTGCCGAGGATGTGCAGCACGTACTGATTGCTGCCGAAGCTGACCTGCACCATGCGTCCGGCATTGGGGTTGTCCGGCTGATACAGCGGATCGCTGAGATTGGTGAACTGCTGTTGGTCCAGTGTCGTGGGCAGGGCGCAGTCGGCGGCTGTGGCCAGGGCCGGGCAGAGCAGGGCGGCAAGCAGAGTCAGGCGATGCATGGCGGAACCTCGTTGGGCTGTCCTTGTCATGCTCCGCGGTGCGGTTGCGTTGTCTGTAGGAAAACGTGCAAATGCAGCGAAATATTCTCGGTACCGTCGCCCGTCATCCACGCATGGCGTGGATCTACTGAGCAATCCGGCCGCTGCCATGGAACCGTCGGACCCGCCCGCGCATCAGGCGGACCCCCACAAACACCAACGCCCGGGCAAGCCCAGGCGTTCGTGCCCCCTTCATGCTGGCAACGCGTGTCAGCTGGCCAGTTCGGCCGCTTCGCGTTCGATGCCGTACTTGCGCAGCTTTTCCACCAGGGTGGTGCGGCGCAGGCCGAGCAGCTGGGCGGCGTGGGCGACCACGCCCTGGGTGCGTTCCAGTGCTTCGTTGATCAGGCCCAGTTCGATGTTGGCCATGTGGTTGCGCAGATCCATGCCTTCGTCGGGCAGCGCCGCCGGTGCCGCTGGGCGATTGACGGCGATGCCGTGTTCCAGCGCCGGCTGGTTGCCGCTGCCCGGGGTGTGGAACGAGAAGCTGCGCAGGTCCAGGCGTTCTTCGCTGGCGACCACCGGAGCGGCCGTGACCACAGCGGGTACGGCCAGCGCGGCGTCGCCGCGGTAGCGTGCCGGCAGGTCCTGCACGCGCACCGAGCCACCCGGGTGCAGCACGGCCAGGCGCTCGACCAGGTTGGTCAGTTCGCGCACGTTGCCCGGCCACTCGTAGCCAGCCAGCGCCTGCAGCGCTTCCGGGGTGAAGCGCACTTCGCCGCGGCCGGTGCGCGCCAGCTGGGTTGCGATGGTTTCCACCAGCGCCGGCAGGTCTTCGCGACGTTCGCGCAGGGCCGGCACATCGATCGGGAACACGTTGAGGCGATAGAACAGGTCCTCGCGGAACTTGCCATCGGCAATGCGGCTTTCCAGGTCGCGATGGGTTGCGGCGATCACCCGCACGTTGCAGCGGATGGTCTGGTTGCCGCCGACGCGCTCGAAGCTGCGCTCCTGCAGCACGCGCAGCAGCTTGACCTGCATCGGCAGGCTCATGTCGCCGATCTCATCGAGCAGCAGGGTGCCGCCCTCGGCCATTTCGAAACGGCCCTTGCGTGCGGTCAGCGCGCCGGTGAAGGCACCTTTCTCGTGGCCGAACAGCTCGCTTTCCAGCAGTTCGGCCGGAATCGCGCCGCAGTTGATCGCCACGAACGGACCGTCGCGGCGCGGCGAGCGCTGGTGGATGCTGCGCGAGACCACTTCCTTGCCCGTGCCCGATTCGCCCAGCACCAGCACGGTGGTGTCGAACGCGGCGACCTGTTCGATCATCGTGCGCAGTGCACAGACCGCCGGACCGTTGCCGGTCGGGCCTTGGTCCTGCACGGCACCCGCCTGGTGTTCGGCATCCAGGCGCTTGAGGCTGGCGCGGCGCAGAAGGGCTTCCATCTGCGCATGGCGCAGCGGCGCTTCCAGTGGCCAGATGTTGGCTTCGTGCAGGCCATGCCGCTGCGCGAACGCGGTCGCGTCACCGTCGGCCAGCAGCACCGGCGGAGGCAGGCTGCTGCCACCCAGCCAGGCGTACAGGGCGGTGCTGGCGGCACTGTCGTCCAGGCTGCCGACGATCACCGCCATCCAGTCGTTCTGGCGCTGGCGCGTCAGGTCGAAATCGGCCGCGTCGGAAACCCAGCGCGGGTTGAAGTCCATGAATTCCAGCAGGGCCACGGTGCGCTCGGCACGCACCGCGTCGTTGTCCAGTACCAGGATGCGCGATTCGCTCACGACCGTTCCTCCCTGAGGCCTTCCAGGATCGGCATGACTTCCTGGATGTAGGACAGCTTGCTGACGAAGTTGTCGGCGCCGGCGCGCAGTGCGTGCTCGCGATGCTCGACGTCATCGAAGTGGCTGGCGATCACGATGTACGGTGCATCATCCTGCGACTTGATCAGGCGGGTGGCCTGCAGGCCGCCCATTTCCGGCATCGCCAGATCCATCAGCACCACCTGCGGGCGCAGGCTTTCCGAGCGCTCGATCGCTTCCAGGCCGTTGCCGGCGCTGCCGACGATCTGCAGCCAGTCGATCTTGCGGAAGTGGCGCATGGCCGCGTTGATGAAGCCCTCATGGTCATCGACCAGCAGAACTGTGAGCTTGTTCATGTCCAACATCCTTTTCAGCCCACCCGGGCCAGCTGCGGTTGCCTGGCGTTGACCCGGCGCCGTTCGCGGGCCGGGGCGATATCCAGTTGTTCGCGGTATTTTGCGACGGTTCGACGGGCAATGTTCACCCCTTGGCGGGACAGCAGGCCAGCGATGGCCTCGTCCGCCAGCGGGCGTCCGGCCGGTTCGGCGTCGATCAGGCGGCGGACCATGGCCTTGACCGCCTGGCCGGACACGCTGGCCCCTTCCAGGCGCACGGCGAAGAAGTGCTTGAGTTCGAAGGTGCCGCGCGGGGTCTGCAGGTACTTGCCGGTGGTGATGCGCGAAACGGTGGATTCGTGCATGCCGATTTCTTCGGCTACTTCCTTCAGGGTCAGCGGTGCCATGGCTTCCTCGCCACGCACCAGGAAGGCTGCCTGGCGCTCGACGATCACCCGCGCGGTGCGCAGCAGGGTGTCGTAACGCATCGACAGGCCGCGGCTGAACCAGCGTGCCTCCTGCAGCATCTCGCGCAGGGCCGGGGCTGCCTCGCCGCTGTCGGCCAGGGCCTGCTCGTACTGGCTGTTGATCGACACCCGGCGGCTGGTGGCCGGGTTCAGCGCCACCTTCCATTGTTCGTCGGCGTGCCAGGCGACCACGTCCGGCACCACCACTGCATTGCGCTCGGGCAGCAGGCTGTCGCCCGGGCGCGGCTGCAGCGACAGGATCAGGCGGACGGCTTCGCGCACGTCCTCGATCTCGGCATCGTGCTGGCGGGCGAGGGCGGGGTAGTCGTGCGCGGCCAAGGCATCGAGCGCGCCCTGCAGGATGCGCGCAGCCAGATGCCGGGCCGGCACCACGCCGTGCAGGCTGCACAGCTGGGCCAGCAGCGATTCGCGCAGGTCCTGCGCGGCCATGCCGGCCGGCTCGCCCTGCAGCAGGTGCTGGCGGACAGCTTCAACGCCGTCGGCATCGATGTCGAACTGCGCACTGGCCAGCAGCTGCAGCTGCGCCAGCGGTGCCTGCAGGTAGCCGGCATCGTCGCAGTGTTCCAGCCAGAATGCGGCCACGGCCAGTTCGTGCTCGTCCAGGTCCAGCGCCAGGCGCTGCAGCACGCGCAGCTGCGGGTCGCTCGACTCGCCCGCGGCGATGCGCGCCATGCGGTCGTCGTCGCCGTCCTGCCAGTTGGCGCCGGACACCTCCCACATCGAGGATTCGGGCAGTTCGTCGAACGCGGCCGTATCCAGCGTGGTGGTGGCCGGATCGGTAGCTTCGGCGGCGGGCGCTTCGGCGTCTTCGATTTCCAGCAGCGGATTGGAGTCCAGCAGGCGCTGGATTTCCTGTTCCAGGTGCAGGCCGTCGAGCTGCAGCAGCCGGATCGACTGCAGCAACTGCGGGGTGAGGTGAAGTTGTTGGCCCAGCTGGGTCGAGAGTGAAGCCTTCATCGTGGTTCCCCGGCGCCGCTCCCCGACGCCTTGTGGAACACATCTTGCTTTTGATCCGGCAAGGGCGGAATCGGGGGGTTCCTGAGGGTGTTGGTGGTGCTCCCGACACCGTGTAGGGAAAACCCCTACGCAAGCGCGGGATTTTGACGATTACGCCCGCCAAGTCATTGATTCGTGGTCAGCGGCCATGGCGGCAGGTCGTGCGTGCTGTACGGAATCCCGTCGGGATGCGCGTGGGTGACGGTATTTCGGCGCCGGCCCTGCCAGTGGCGCCGCGGCGTCACCGCCGACGCGGGGACGTCATTCCAGTTCGTGCTGGTGGCGCGCGGCGAGCAGCAGCAGATCATTGGCGCGACGGCAACCCAGCGATTCCATCATGCGTGCGCGATGGGTCTCCACCGTCTTGACGCTGATGCCAAGATCGGCGGCGATTTCCTTGTTGCTCTCGCCCTTGCCGATGCGGCGAAGGATCTCGCGCTGGCGCGGCGACAGTGCGGCAATGCCGGTCGGCTTTTCGCGACCGAGCATCGGCGCCAGCATCTTGGCCGAGATCTGCGGGCTCAGGAATACCTGGCCGGCATGCGCGGCACGCAGCGCCAGTTCCAGCTCCTGCGGTGCGGCATCCTTGACCACGAAGCCGACGGCACCCCGATCCAGGGCGTCGCGCACGTGGGCGGCGTCGTCGTGCATGGTCATCATCACGATGCGCGTACCGGGTGCGCGCAGGCGGATGTCGCTCAGCGCTTCCAGGCCGGTGCGGCCGGGCAGCGACAGGTCCATCAACACCACGTCCGGTGCGTGCTGCAGGGCCATCTGCAGTGCCTGTTCGGCATTGCTGGCCTCGGCGACGAGCTGCACGTCGGCAAACCCCTGCAGCAGCCGCGCCAGGCCGGCGCGAACCAGGGTGTGATCGTCGACGATGAGAACTCGCACAGGCACGCTGGAGGTTGGGGAGGGGGGTCCACCTTAACTTAGCTGAACGGGCACGCCAAGGGCTGTCCGTCCGCCTGCATGGTGGCAGATTTCAGCGTGCGCGGCGGGCCTCGGCCACCTGCCGGCGGTGCAGCCGGAACAGATGCCGTTCCATCGCCATTTCCAGGCCATCGCCGAGGCGATGGAAGCGCAGCCACAGATAGTGACCACCACCGCCATCGGCCGCTTCGGCGATGACTTCCACTGGCAGGTCGATATGGTCGGGCAGCCAGTCGCTGGGTTGCAGGCGGACTACGCCGGCCTGGCCGGGCAGGCTGCCGCTGCGCGGGCCCAGCTGCAGGCGGATGCCGCGGCGCGACCAGCGCACAGGGCGCAGCGTCGGTTCCTGGCCCTGCTGGCGGATCAGGCGGCCGAGCAGGACCATGGTCAGGTCCACCTTGGCCTCCAGGCGCTGCAGTTGCAGGCTGGCTTCGCTGCGTTCTTCGTGTTCGTCGGCGCGGCTGTCTTCGACCAGTGCCAGGCTGCGCAGCAGGCCTTCGGCACTACTGGTCCGGCCCACTGCGCTGCCGGCCTGGAACTCGGCGGGCAAGGCCAGTTCGCAGCTGAGCGTTTCGTCGAACAGCTCGCTTTCGGCCGGATGATGCAGGGACGTGGTCGGCAGGACGGTCATGCCAGCGATTCTGCCTGCAGGTAGGCATGCGCGGCGCGAAGGGAGCGGCGGCCGTCCTGCATCTGCACGGAGACTGCGTCTCGACGCTGGCGCAGCAGGCCAAGCAGGCTCTGCTGGCGCTCCAGCAGGGCCGACAGCGGCGCGTGGTCGGCGCTGCCCAGCGGCTGGCTCAGCAGTGCGTGCAGGGTGCTGTCATGGCCATCAAGCAGGCTGTCGGCCTGTTCGAAGGCCTCTTCGTCGAGGGCCTTCTCGAATGCATCCAGCTGCGCGTTGAGTTCAAGCAGGCTCATGGCGCCACCGCCGCCGGACGGCGCTGCTCGTGCGGAATGGCATTCCAGGCACCGTCGATCTCGCCCAGCAGCTGCAGCGATTCGTCCAGCGCGGCGCGGTCGTTGTGCAGGTTGGCCTCGGTCAGGCGCTGCAGCAGGTAGTCGTACAGCGCCGACAGATTGCCGGCGATCTCACCACCGGCTTCATGGTCCAGCGAGCCGTTGAGGTGGGCGACGATGGCGCATGCTTCGCCGATCGCCTTGCCCTTGCCGGCCTGGTCGCCTTGCTCGAGGGTGGCCTGTGCACGGCGCACGCGCTCCAGTGCGCCGGACAGCAGCAGCGCCACCAGTTTGTGCGGATCGGCATCGGCGACCGCACTGGTCACACCCACCTGGCGGTATTGCTCGGCGTACTGACGGCTGGAACCGTACATTCGTGATTCTCCCTTGCGCGGGGTGCCGGGGTGCGGTCGAAGGGACCGTTGACGCCGGCACTGCGATGATTGCTGTTGCGTCCGTTATCGGTGCGTACGGCGCCAAACTTGAGCGCCGTGCGTGTTTCCTCAGCGGTTCAACTGGGCCAGCTGCTGCTGCAGGGCGGTGTTGCTCTGCTGCAGCTTGCCCATCAGGCTGTCCAATGCCACGAACTGCTTCTTGTAACGGGCCTCGACACCGACCATGCGCGCGTCCAGGTCCTTGCGGCGCTTGTCGATGTTGTCCAGCGTGGTGTTCAGCCCCTTGGTGCGGGCGACGAAGGCGCCTTCCTTGCCGACCGTGGTGCTGACGTAGCCGTCCACCAGTGAGTACAGCCGGCCGGCACCACCGGTATCGCCGGTGACCGCCTGGCGGATCTTCTCCGGCTGCGCGGCGAGGGCTGCGGCGAACTTGGTGCTGTCCAGCACCAGGGTGCCATCGGCGTTGGGATAGCCGCGGGTCTGCAGGCCCAGTGCCTTGGCGTCCAGCTGGTCGCCTGCCAGGTCCTTGAGCACGCCGGACATCGTCGAACGCAGCTGCGCGATCGCACCCCGCATCTGCGCATCGCCGGTCAGCGCGGCGGCTTCCTTGGTCTTCGGGTCGTACTTGGTTTCGGTGTTGATCGCCGCGACGGCCGCGTTGTAGGCGGTGACGAACTCCTGCATCACCTTGGTTGCGGCGGTGGTGTCGGTGCTGATGACGACCGTGCTCTTGCCCTGTTCCTTCAGGTTCAGGGTCAGGCCTGGCACGGCATCGGCCACGGTGTTGCTGGCACTCACCACTTCCACACCATCAATGGTCAGCAGCGCATCCTTGGCGGGACTGTTTTCCTTCAGGCTGCCGACCAGCGCGCCCAGCTTCGGATCACTGCCGGCGTATTCCAGCTTGATTGCGCTGGCTGCGCCGGTCTTTTCCTGGGCGATGGACAGGTACTGGTTGTCGCCGGAGCTGATCAGCGTCGCCTGCACGCCTTCCTTGCGGCCAGCGGCGTCGATCTTGTTGCGGACGGTGGTGAGGGTGTCGCCTTCCTCCACCTGGATGTTCATGGTCTTGGCCTTGTCACCCACCCCAACGGTGAGCGTCAAGGTTCCGGCACCGAAGGTGTCGGTCTTGGGCATGGAGGTGTCGGCGATCAGCTTGTGCGCCGATGCCAGGTTCTTCACCTCGACCAGATGCGTGCCGTTGGACGCGGCAGCCTTCGTGGTGCCTACGTCGTACAGCGCTACAGACGCTGTCAGTACGTCGTTGGCGTTGTTGGGTCCGGCCTTGCCGGTTGCGCTGACGGTGCGGGTGTCGAAGGCGGTGGTGGCCTTCAATGCGGTCAGGGCGGTCTTCAGCTTGTCGAAGGCCGAGGTGACCGTGCCGAGCGACGACAGCTGCATCTTGGTCTTGGACTGCTGCAGGTTCAGCGCATTGTCGGCCGGCTTGCGGTCCGCTGCGACCAGCTGGTTGACGATGCTGGAGATGTCCAGCCCTGAGCCAATGCCACCGTATCCAAAGTCTGCCACGTCGTTTCTCCTGGTATACGGGCCTGGCCGTCGTACGGCGGCCCGTCGTCAACGAAAATAGCGGCCTGTGCCGCTGGGTCTTGAGGACTTCGTTGATGCATGCGCCGTGCCACTGGCTGGTGGGGCGGTTCTGGCACGCCGGTTGCAGGAGGTCTGGGGCAGGGTGCGGGTGGGTTCACCGCGGGCTGCCGGGGGTCTGTAAAAAACCCTCCCCCAATGCAGGGGAGGGATCAGGCTACTGACAATCGGGGGGAGACGAAGCCGCCCGGTACGTACAGTCAACATGCACAACGCTGAAAGAGAGGTCCGCAGGGGCGGGCGATGCCAAGCCGGTTCGGGAATCTTCCCGGGCCGGGCATGGCCGGCACCTGAGTACGCCGTGGCTGTCGGGTTGCCGCTACCGTCGGTTCAACCCGACGGTAGCGGCGCCTTCTTGCCGTGGATCAGCGCAGCAGGCTGAGCACGCCTTGCGGCACCTGGTTGGCCTGGGCCAGCATGGCCGTACCGGCCTGCTGCAGGATCTGGGTGCGGGTCAGCTCAGCGGTTTCCTTGGCGAAGTCGGTGTCCTTGATGCGGCTGCGCGACGCCGACAGGTTTTCCGACGAGGTCTGCAGGTTGGCAACCACCGAGGTGAAGCGGTTCTGGATCGCACCGAGGTCGGCGCGGGTGCTGTTGATCGCACCCAGGGCCTTGTCGACCACTTCCAGCGACTGCTGGGCGCCGAGCACGGTGCTCACATCCAGCTTCTGCACGTTGGCCGAGGTATCGGTACCGGCGGTGTAGGCGCCAGCGGCAGCCGCGGTGCCCCAGGTCTTGCCGGTGGCATCGTAGTCGCTGCGCATCAGGGCGATATCGGCAGCGGCAACAGCCTTGCCTTCCTTCACCGAGCTCAGCTTCAGCGTGCCGTCGGCATTGGCTTCGGCGTAGATGCCGGCTTCACCGAGCTTGGCGTTGATGGCGGTCGCCACGGCCTTGGATGCGTCGGCCGTGGTGGCACCGGCCTTGACTTCAACCGTGCCGATGTCCACGCCCATCACCGTGCCGGAGAAGCGGGCACCGTCGGTGCTGGCGGCCAGGGCAGCGGTCGCGCCGGTGGCGAAGGTCGAGGTGCCCAGCGAGCCAGCCTTGGCGTCGATGGTCTTGTCGATGGCGATGGCCTGGCCGGCGTTGGCGCCGACCTGGAACAGCTGGCTGGAGAACGAACCGTCCAGCAGCTTGGTGCCGTTGAAGTCCGACTGCTTGGCGACGCGGTCGATTTCCGAAACCAGCTGGGTCACTTCGGCCTGCAGTGCCTTGCGGTCGCTGGCCGAGTTGGTGGCGTTGGAGGCCTGCACCGACAGCTCGCGGACGCGCTGCAGGTTGTTGCCGATTTCGGTCAGCGAACCTTCGGCAACCTGTGCCAGCGAAATGCCGTCGTTGGCATTGCGGATGGCCACGTCGGTGCCGCGGATCTGGGTACCGAAGCGCTCGGAGATCGCCAGGCCGGCCGCATCGTCCTTGGCGCTGTTGATGCGCGAACCGGAGGACAGGCGCTGGATGGTGGTAGCGAGCGAGCTGCCGCTGGTGCTCAGGTTGCGCTGAGCATTCAGGGACATGGTGTTGGTGTTGATGACTTGTGCCATGGTGCTTTTCCTTTGGCGAAGGTGGAACGTATTTCAGGAACCGGGCGGCAGCTCAGCCGCCGCCCGGTGGTCGATCAAGGAGCGGATCAGCGCAGCAGGCTGAGCACGCCCTGCGGCACCTGGTTGGCCTGGGCCAGCATGGCCGTACCGGCCTGCTGCAGGATTTGGGTGCGGGTCAGCTCAGCGGTTTCCTTGGCGAAGTCGGTGTCCTTGATGCGGCTGCGCGACGCTGACAGGTTTTCCGACGAGGTCTGCAGGTTGGCCACCACCGAGGTGAAACGGTTCTGGATCGCACCGAGGTCGGCGCGGGTGCTGTTGATCGCACCCAGGGCCTTGTCGACGATTTCCATGGCCTGCTGGGCGCCCTTCACGGTGCTGACGTCCAGGTTGCTGGCGTACTTCGAAGCCGGTGCCGCCGCAGCGGTGGTGGCGGTGAAGGTCGGCGCGGTGGCGCCGGTCCAGGTGCCCGGCGTTGCGGTGATGGCCTTGAACGAGCCGTCAGCGTTGGTGCTGTCCTTGACCGAGGTCAGGGTCACGCCGGTGGTGCCGTTCACTTCGGCGTAGACGCCGGTTTCGCCGATCTTGGCGTTGATCGCGGTCACCAGTGCTTCGCGCGAGGCCTTGCCGGTGGCAGCGGCGTCGGCGCCCTGCTTGACCGAGACGTCGGCGATGGCCACACCGTTGATCGACAGGCCGCTGGTGCTGAAATCACCGTTGGTGCCCGGATCGGCCAGTGCCAGCGCGTTGGTGTCGAACTTGGCGCCACCCAGGGCATTGGCCTTGGCATCGATGGTCTTGTCGATGGCAATCGCCTGACCGGCGTTGGCGCCGACCTGGAACAGCTGGCTGGAGAACGAACCGTCCAGCAGCTTGGTGCCGTTGAAGTCCGACTGCTTGGCGACGCGGTCGATTTCCGAAACCAGCTGGGTCACTTCGGCCTGCAGCGCCTTGCGGTCGCTGGCCGAGTTGGTGGCGTTGGAGGCCTGCACCGACAGCTCGCGGACGCGCTGCAGGTTGTTGCCGATTTCGGTCAGCGAACCTTCGGCGACCTGTGCCAGCGAGATGCCGTCGTTGGCATTGCGGATGGCCACGTCGGTGCCGCGGATCTGGGTGCCGAAGCGCTCGGAGATCGCCAGACCGGCCGCATCGTCCTTGGCGCTGTTGATGCGCGAACCGGAGGACAGGCGCTGGATGGTGGTGGCCAGCGAGCTGCCGCTGGTGCTCAGGTTACGCTGAGCATTCAACGACATCGTGTTGGTGTTGATTACTTGTGCCATGAGGAGAGGTCCTTGAGCGGTTGCACGTGAGTTGGGTTAGACGCCCCCGACGTGCCCCGGGGGCGGCTCATGTCAGCGCTGCAACAGGCTGAGCACGTTCTGCGGTACCTGGTTGGCCTGGGCCAGCATGGCCGTACCGGCCTGCTGCAGGATCTGGGTGCGGGTCAGCTCGGCGGTTTCCTTGGCGAAGTCGGTATCGCGGATGCGGCTGCGCGATGCGGACAGGTTCTCCGAGGAGGTCTGCAGGTTGGCGACCACCGAGGTGAAGCGGTTCTGGATCGCGCCGAGGTCGGCGCGCACGCTGTTGACCGATTCGAGGGCCTTGTCGACGATCGACATCGCCTTCTGTGCGCCTTCGGCCGTGGTGACGTTCAGGTCCTTGACGAAGCTGGCCGTTGCACCGGTCAGCGTGCCGCCGTTGGTGCTGGTCTCGGTCAGGCCCAGGCCGGCGATGGTGGCGGCGGTGGCGCCGGTCGGCGGGGTCGCCGCGCTGACGCCCAGAGCGAAGGTCTGGCCGTCCTTGACCGAGGCCAGGCTGACCACGCCGGCGTTGACGGAGGCGACTACGCCGGTCTCGCCCAGCTTGTTGTTGATCGCGGCCGCGGTGGCCGAGGTGATCGATTCGCCTGCCTTCACGGTGAAGTCGCTGACGGTGACCGTGGTGGCGGCGCCGCCCGGCGGGGTCACCGAGATCTGCAGGCCGGAGTAGGTGGTATCGGCGGTGGCCTTGTCGGCTGCAGCCAGGCTGGTGCCGGTGTAGACGTTGGCGAAGCTGGCCGCGCCCAGCGAATCGGCCTTGGCGTTGACCACGCTGTTGATGGCGATGGCCTGGCCGGCGTTGGCGCCCACCTGGAACAGCTGGCTGGTGAACGAACCGTCCAGCAGCTTGGTGCCGTTGAAGTCGGCCTGCTTGGCGACGCGGTCGATTTCGCTGACCAGCTGGGTCACTTCAGCCTGCAGCGCCTTGCGGTCGCTGGCCGAGTTGGTGGCGTTGGAGGCCTGCACGCCCAGTTCGCGGATGCGCTGCAGGTTGTTGCCGACTTCGTTCAGCGAGCCCTCGGCGACCTGGGCCAGCGAGATGCCGTCGTTGGCGTTGCGGATGGCCACGTCCAGACCACGGATCTGGGTGGTGAAGCGCTCGCTGATGGCCAGGCCGGCTGCGTCGTCCTTCGCGCTGTTGATGCGCAGGCCGGACGAGAGGCGCTGGATGGTGGTGGCGAGCGAGCTGCCGCTGGTGCTCAGGTTGCGCTGAGCGTTGAGCGACATCGTATTGGTGTTGATTACCTGTGCCATGGGGTCGTCTCCTCTTATGTGGAACCCGTTGGTGAATGGAACGAAGCGCCGCCTGATTTTTTTGTTTGGCTGTGTGCTTCGCCGTTGCCAAATGAATAACGGCGCTTTGTCAACAACCTTTAGCCGGGAATTTCGTTGCAACCGAATTTCGTCGCTGAAAGCTGTTTTTCCGGGGATTTCCGCCGACACGGAAGGGCCGGCGTGAAGCCTGGAACGGGCGGCCAGGCAGGACCTGGCCGGCGCCAGAAGGGGTATCGGCGCCTGCCAGGCAAGCTGAATGGTGGCGGCGGGGCGTATGCCCGGCAGAAACGAAAAAGGCCGCGATGCAGGGCATCGCGGCCTTGGGTTCCAGCGCTGGCGCGTGGAATCAGCGGATCTTGTTGAACAGCGACATCGACTGCATCTGCGAGAACAGCGTCTGTGCCGCCTGCAGCGCGGTGCTTTCCAGCTGGTACTGGCTCAACGCATCGGCGTAGTCCAGGTCGCGCATCTCCGACAGCGTGGTCTTCAGCGTCACGCCATTGGCCTCACGCATCTCCGCCGCGTTGTCCAGCGCTTTCAGCTGCGCGCCACCGGCAGCGCGCGAATCGATCATCCGTTCCGCCGCGCGGCCGACATCACGCAATGCGCTCTGCAGCTCGTTCTGCTGCGCGGCCATCTTTGCCGGGGTACCGGTATCGGCATCCAGTGCGGCGATCAGCTTGTCCATGGTGCCGAAGATGTCGCGGCTGCTGGCGGCCTGCACGTTGAAGCTGTCACCCGTTGCTGGCGCGCCAGCGATCTGCAGGCGAACGCCGTTGATCTCCAGTTCGCTGCCGGCCTTGTAGGTGCCGGTGCCGGTTACGTTGCCGGCACCGTCGAGCACTTCGTACTGGTCGGCAGCGGTGAAGCGCACGCTGAACGATTGCCCGTTCCAGCTGTCGCTGCCATCACGGGTGATGTTGGTCAGCACGCCGTTGCCGGCGTTGCCTGCCGCTGCGCTGCCATCGACGAAGCCATCGCCGGTGGGGATGCGCAGGAAGATCTCGCTGCCGGGCAGGGCGTCACGCACGTAGGTATCCGGACCGACTTCCACCTGGCGCTGGGTCTGGTCGCCGCGATAGACGACCTTGCCGTCAATCTTGGCGAACGGCGGATCGCTGTCGTTGGTGCCACCGAACACGTAGCGGCCGGTGCCGTCGCTGCTGTTGGCCAGCGACAGCAGGCCCTCGCGGATCTGGTTCAACTCGGTGATCAGGGTCTTCTTGTCGGGCGCACTCAAGGCGGGATTGCTGGCCTGGATGGTCAGATCGTTGACGCGCGCCATCAGGTCGTTGACCTGGGCCAGGGTGTTTTCCTGCACGCCCAGGCGGTTCTGCACGTTGTTGCCATTGAGCTTCATGCGTTCCAGTGCGGCCAGGCTGCGGTCCAGGCCCACCGCAGCGCCTGCGGCGACCGGATCGTCCTTGGCGCTGACGATCTTGCTGCCGGTGGCGATCTGCTGTTCCAGGTGGCTGAGTTTGGCCTGCTTGGCCATCATCAGCGCTACCGACTGGCTGTACATCATTCCGGTGGAGATGCGGTTGCTCATCGGCGCACGGCTCCCAGGATGGTCTGGAACATGGAATCTGCGGTGGAGATCAACTGCGAGGCGGCCTGGTAGGCCTGTTGCAGGCGCAGCATGTCGGCCGCCTCCTCATCGAGGTTGACGCCGGACACTTCGTCACGCGCTGCCTGTGCCTGGTCGGCGATCACCTGCTGCGCCCCCAGCGAATACTCCGCCGAACGCGCTGCTGCACCGACCTGGGTGGTCAGCCCGCCCAATGCGCCGCCCAGCGTCACCGTGCCGGCGTTGAACGCCTTGGCCGATTCCACCTTGGACAGCTTGGTGGCATTGCTGTTGTCCGACGAGCCGGCCGGGGTCGGGGTGATGTTGAACGTGTCGCCATTCTTCGGCACGCCATCGAGCACGAAGCTCCAGCCGTTGGCGCTGATGGTCTGCCCGGGCGTATAGGTCTGCGGTGGGCCGCCATCGATGGTGTAGGTGGTGGCCGAGGTGAACACGATCGCAGCCGGATTGCGCAGGTTGGCGTTGGCCGCATCGGTCACGGTCACGCCGCTCAGCTTGCCGGTGCCGGTGTTGGCCAGTGCGGCAGCGCCCTTGATGGCGGCGGCCGCGGCAATGCGCGAAGGATCGGTGATCGCCATCTCCAGGCTGCCGGCCACGCCAGCCGTCGGCTGCAGCAGGAAGCGGTCGTTGGCCGCCGGGGTGCCGCCCACCACCAGCTTCACGCCGTTGATGATCAACGGGTCGGCAGCGGTACCGGTGCCGGTCAGCGGCACGCTGGCGCCGGTGTCGGCGCGGCTGGCGGCCCAGTTGCTGCCATCGAACTTGAGCACGATGTTCTGTGCTTCCAGCTTGCCGAGGTCGCCATAGCTGGCGGCGATCGAACCGGTCCCGGTGTTGCCGGCATTGCCGGTGACACGCGGCGTGCCGATGTTGAAGAAGTCGCCGCCCATCTGTCCGTACAGATCCACGCCCTGGCGATGGGTGCTGTTGAACGTCTCGGCCAGGCCCACAGCCAGCTTGCCCAGTTCGGCCTGGGCCGGGGTCAGCACGGTGTCGCGGAATTCGAGCAGGCCTCCGATCTGGCCGCCCACGGCCTTCGGGTCCAGGGTGATGGTGCCGCCCTGGGTCTGCAGCGCCAGCTGCAGGCGCTCGGGCTGGTACGGGTCGGCCACCGTGGTGACCTTCGATGCAGTGGTGCCCACCACCAGCGCCTGGCCGCCAGCGGTGTAGACGTTCATGATGCCGCCGTCCTGGATCACCGCGGTGCCGCCGGTGTAGCCCACCAGCTGCGAGATCAGCTGGTCGCGGCGGTCCAGCAGGTCGGGCGCGGCGTTGGCGATGTTGGTACCGATGGCACCGTTGATCTGCGCGATCTCCGACGCCAGCCGGTTGACTTCGGTGGCACCGGCCATCAATCCATTGTTGACCTCGCCATTGAGGTTGTTCAGGTGGGTGTTGAGCTGGCTGAAGCGGTTGGCCAGGGCCTTGGCGCCATCGAGCATGTTCTGCCGGTCGGCAGTACCCGCTGCGTTGGAGGACAGGCCGCTGACGGTATCGAAGAAGTTCGACCAGACCCCGGCCACGTTGGTGGCCGCGTCGGAGAACAGGGCATTGACCCGGTCGGCCATGCCCGAGAGCTGCTTCAGGCGTGCCAGTTCGCCGCCGCTGTCGAGCAGGCGCGAGATCGCCAGCTGGTCGGCGGCGCGGCGGATGTCGACGATGCGGGTGCCGTTGCCAACGTCACCATAGCCGTAGTTCTGCGGGGTGGCGGTGGCGAAGTCGACCTTCTGCCGGCTGTAGCCGGGAGTGTTGAGGTTGGCCACGTTGTGGCTGGTGGTGGCCAACGCACGCTGGAAGGCGAGCAGGGCACTGGTACCGGTGGAAAGTACGCTGGACATGGGGTTCCTCAACGACGGGTGATACCCAGCGCCGCGGTTGCGGTGCTGGCGAAGGTCTGGCCGATGCGTGAGCCGGCGTCGGCCACGGCGGCCACGGCGCGCTCGATGGTCGGGCCGCCGGCGATCGCGGCGATCTTGGCCGCGTAGCGCGGGTCGGTGGCGTAGCCGGCGCGTTGCAGGCCGCGCGCGAAGCCCTGCACATCGGTGCCGGCCTGCAGCGCCTGCTGGTAGCGCGGGCTGGTCTTCAGCAGGCGCACGTAGTCGGCAAAGCTCTCTGCAGGCGAGGTGTAGGCGCGGAAACTGGCGGTCTCGTTGCGGCGCACGCCATCGACGTACTCATGGGTGCCGGCGGTAGCGCTCTGGCCCTTCCAGCCGGTGGCCTTGATGCCGAACAGGTTGTGCGAGGTGCTGCCATCGGCATGCTTGATCTGGCGCTTGCCCCAGCCGGTTTCCAGCGCTGCCTGGGCAACCAGGGCGCGGGCGTCCACGCCCAGTTCCTTGGCCGCGCTCTGCGCGTGCTGCCAGATGCTGGCGACGAAGCCTTCCGGGGTATGTGCGCCCAGCTGGGCGACGGCGGTGCGCGTGGCCAGTGCATCGGCCGGGGTGCCGCTGCTGCCGCGGTTGCTGGCGGTCGGCGCCCACTGGTCGCTGGCAGCGGCCCAATCGGCGCCACCGATGGCACCGGCATAGGGATCGTCGGTACCCAGCGAACGGTGCATGCCGCTGCTTTCCCGGCCCGCAATCAGGTCCAGCGCCTGCTCCATCGGGGCGACGGAGGACTGCGCACCATCCTGCACACCGGCCGCCATCTGCTGCAGCATGCGCACGGCCTGGCCGGCATCCTGCAGCGGCAGCGACGGCGCCGCCGGCGCATTGAGCTGGTAGGCGCGGCTGGCCTTGGCCGGGTCCACCCGGGTATCCAGCGCCGGGCCATCGGCCTGCGCGCCGGACAACTGGCGGGTGATCATGCTCGACAGGCCCAGGCCCTTGCCGCGGGTCATCGCCTCGGCGATCTTCTGGTCGTACATCTCCCGGAACATCTTGTTTTCACCCGGGAACAGCGAATCGCCGAAGCTGGCGTCACGCATGCTCTTGACCAGCATCTGCGCGAACTGGCCTTCAAGCTGGCGCGCGACCTTGTCGATCTTGGCCGGGTCGTTCTGCTGGGCCGGGCTGAGTTCGAATGCGGGAGTGATGCGCATGTCAGATCACCTCGAGCTCGGCGCTCAGGGCGCCGGCCTGCTTCAGTGCTTCCAGGATCGCGATCAGGTCACCCGGCGCCGCGCCAACGGCGTTCACCGCATGCACGATCTCGTCCAGGGTGGTGCCGCCGTTGAACTTGAACATCCGGCTGCCATCGTTGGTGGCGGTGATGGTCGACTGCGGCGTGGCCACGGTCTGGCCACCGGCAAAAGCGTTGGGCTGGCTGACGTTGGTGTTTTCCTGGATGGTCACCGTCAACGAGCCATGCGAGATCGCGGCCGGGCCGACACGCACCTGCTGGCCTATGACCACGGTGCCGGTACGCGAGTTGACCACTACCTTGGCCGGTGCAGCGCCCGGGGTCAGTTCCAGGTTTTCGATACGGGCCAGCAGGCCGATGCGCGCACCGGCGTCGGTGGGCGCACGCACGGCAACGGTGCCGCCGTCCACGGCACGCGCCGAACCTTCGCCGAAGGCATTGTTGAGCGCACCGACCATCCGAGAGATGGTGGTGAAATCGCTGTTGTGCAGGTTCAGGGTGATCTCGCCACTGGCGCCGAACACATCGGGCAGGGCGCGCTCAACGGTCGCACCGTTGGGAATGCGGCCGACGCTGGGCACGTTCACCGAGACGCGCGAACCGTCCTTGCCCTGTGCACCGAAGCCGCCCACGATCAGGTTGCCCTGGGCAATCGCGTAGACCTGGCCGTCGGCACCGCGCAGCGGCGCCATCAGCAGCGAGCCACCGCGCAGCGACACGGCGTTGCCGATCGAGGATACGGTGATGTCAATCGGCTGGCCGGGCTTGGCGAACGGCGGCAGTTCGGCGTGGATCGCCACCGCCGCCACGTTCTTCAGCTGCGGGTTGACGTTGGCCGGTACGTTGACGCCCAGCTCGCCCAGCAGGTTCTTCAGGCTCTGCACGGTGAAGGGCGCCTGGCTGGT
Source organism: Stenotrophomonas sp. 2YAF26 (assembly GCF_052114625.1). NCBI lineage: Bacteria > Pseudomonadati > Pseudomonadota > Gammaproteobacteria > Lysobacterales > Lysobacteraceae > Stenotrophomonas > Stenotrophomonas sp. 2YAF26. Next base: position 146,301 of record NZ_JBFRFC010000001.1, read on the forward strand.
GCGGTCGCCGCTGCCATCCAGGCCGACCACCAGGCCGTAACCCACCAGTGCATTGCCGCGCACGCCACCCACCTGGGCCAGGTCCTTGATGCGCTCGGCGCTGGCGGGGGCAGCCACCGCAAAGACCATGAACACGGCACAGTAGAGCGACGCCGCGCGTCGCTGCCAGGAAGAAGAGAAGGAGAGTTTCATGGCCATACTCAGAACGGCGTCAGGCCGGAGTTGAAGAAGCGGCTCAGCCAACCCATCGCGTTGGACTGCGCAACAGGGCCGCGGCCGCCATAGACGATGYGCGCTTCGGCCACGCGGCTGGAAGGCACAGTGTTGTCCGCGCTGATATCGCCGGGGCGCACGATGCCCTGTACCTGCACCAGCTCATCACCCTGGTTCAGGCGCAGGTTCTTCTGCCCCTGCACCACCAGGTTGCCATTGGGCAGGCGCTGCACCACCGTCACGGTCACGTTGCCCTGCAGGCGGTTGCTCTGCGCGCTGTTGCCCTTGCCAGTGAAGTCGCGTGCGCCCTTGGCCGTTGCACTCAGGATGTCCTTACCGCCCAGGGTGACCGGTGCGCCGAGAATCGACGGCGTGCCGAGGCTCAGGTTCGATTCCTTGTTGGTGGCGGTGTTGGCGCTGGTCTGCGCGGTGGTGTTTTCCAGCAGGGTGATGGTCAGCAGGTCGCCGACATCGCGCGCACGGCGGTCCGAATACAGCTGCAGGGTCGGGCCGGCGGCGTAGATCGCGCCGGCAGTCGGTTCGGCCTGCGGCGGCATGATCGGCTGCAACGGCGCCATCGTCGGATAGGGGCGCACGTCGCCAGCGATCACGCAGCCGCCGAGCAGGGCAGCCACGGCGCAGGCGAGGGCAGTACGGGCGAAGGAAGAAAGGGGCGACATGGCAGTTTCCCGGTGAGGGCGGTCAGAGCTTGTTGCTGAGGTAGCCGAGCATCGAGTCGGTGGTCGAGATCGCCTTGGCGTTCATTTCGTAAGCGCGCTGGGTTTCGATCATCGACACCAGCTCTTCCACCACGTTGACGTTGCTGCCTTCCAGCGCACCCTGCACCACGGTGCCCAGGCCGTTCAGGCCGGGATTGCCGTTCTGCGCCGGGCCGGAGGCGGTGGTTTCCAGGAACAGGTTTTCACCACGTGCCTGCAGGCCCGCCGGATTGACGAAGTCGGTAAGGGTCAATGCACCGACTTCCACCGATGCCGCGCCGTCGGCCATCTTCACGCTGATGGTGCCGTCGGTACCGATCGTCACCGACTGCGCGCCTTCGGGAATCTGGATGCCCGGCTGCACCGGGTAGCCGCTGTTGGTGACCARCTCGCTGTCCTGGTTGATCTTGAACGAGCCGTCGCGGGTGTAGGCCGAGCTGCCGTCGGGCATCTGCACTTCGAAGAAACCGCGGCCGTTGACCATCACGTCAAGCGCGCGGCCGGTCTGCTGCTGGCTGCCCTGCTCGAAGTTCTTGGCGGTGGCCACCACGCGCACGCCGGTGCCGATCTGCAGGCCGGTGGGCAGCTGGGTCTGTGCCGAAGAGGAACCGCCGGGCTGGCGCACCTGCTGGTACAGCAGGTCCTCGAAGCTGGCGCGGTCCTGCTTGAAGCCGGTGGTGTTGGTATTGGCGAGGTTGTTGGAAACCACCGACATGCGCATCTGCTGCGCATCCAGTCCGGTTTTCGCGATCCACAATGCCTGGTTCATCTTCGGAGTCCTGTCTGGGTGAAGCCGGCCGCGCGGTGCGGCCCATGGGGTAGGGAGTGCAAGCGGCGTGCCAGCACCGGCGCGGGCCGGTGCCGGAATTCCGTCAGCTGCCCAGGCGCAACAGGCTGTTGGCGCTGCGCGCGTTGTCATCGCCGTGCTTGATCACCTGCACCTGCATTTCGTACTGGCGCTGCAGCTGGATCATCTGCACCAGCGCGCCGGCGGCATCGACGTTGCTGCCTTCCAGCTGGCCGCTGTGCACCGCCGTGCCCTGCGCCTGGGCGAACGGCTGCAGCGGATCGGTATTGCGGAACAGGCCATCCAGGCCGCGTTCGAGGCGATCATCCGGCGCCTGCACCACCTTGATCCGGCCGATCATCGCCATCGTCTGCGGGCCTTCGCCCTGCGGGATGATCGAGATCGTGCCGTCGTTGCCGATCTCCATCGCCTGGTAGGGCGGAATCGCGATCGGGTTGTTGTTGTCGTCCAGCACCGGACGGCCGCTGGAGGTCACCAGCTGGCCGTTCGGAGTCACCGACAGCGCGGCGCCACGGGTGTACGCCTCGCTGCCATCGGTGGACTGCACGGCAAGCCAGGTGCCGGTCTGCAACGACAGGTCCAGCGGCTTGCCGGTGATGTGCTGCGCGCCGGCCGTGCGGTTGAAGCCCGCATCGACATGCAGTGCATCCACCCGCGAGGCAAAGCCCGGGCCACGGATCGGGAAGGCTTCGGTGTTGGCCAGCGCTTCCTTGAAGCCAGGGGTGTCCGAGTTGGCGAGGTTGTGGCTGAGCGTTCCCTGCGCCTGCAGGGAGGCGCGGGCACCGGTCATCGCCACGTAAAGGGCTTTATCCATGCGGGGAGTTCCGTGACAGGGTCAGCAGGTCATCAACGGATGTTGATGACGGTCTGGGTGATCTGGTCCTGGGTCGTGATCATCTGCGCGTTGGCCTGGAAGTTGCGCTGCGCGGTGATCATGTTGACCAGCTGTTCGGTCAGGTCGACGGTGGAGGATTCCAGCGAACCGGCCTGGATCTTGCCGAGGTTGGAGGTGTCGGCGGCGCCGGTGCGCGGCGTGCCCGAATCGAAGGTCTCCACCCACAGGTTGTTGCCCTTCTGTTCCAGGCCCTGCGGATTGTTGAAGCTGGTCAGTGCAACTTGGCCCAGCGGCTTGTCGTCGCCGTTGGAATAGCGGGCGAACACCACGCCGGTTTCCGAAACGGTGATTTCGTTGAGCTTGCCGGCCGCGTAGCCATCCTGCTGGGTGTTGCGCAGGGCGAACTTCTCGCCGTACTGGGTCGAGCCGCTCACATCCAGCGTCATGTTCAGCACGCCGGCGCCGGTGGTCGGGGTGAAGGTGCCCAGGCTGATCTTGCCGTTGGCCGGTGCAGTCAGCTTGCCGGCGTTGTCGAAGGTCAGCGGGGTCGGCGTACCGGCCGGCTGGCCATCGACGTAGTTGTGCACCGTCCAGGCGTTGGTGGCCGCTTCCTTGACGAAGTAGGACACCTGGGTGTGGCTGACGCCCAGCGAGTCATACACGGTGATGCCGCCGCTGGAATGGCTGTAGCTGTTGGAATTGGTGGGGTCGAAGGTGGTCACCGTCGGCTGCTTGGCATTGCCCGGCAGGGTGAAGCCGACCTTGACCTCACTGGTCTGCTTGGGCGGGCTGTCGGTGGTCAGCAACTGCAGATCGACCAGGCGGCCGGCGTCGAAGTTGGTGCCGTCGGCGTTCGGAGCGAACACCTGCAGGCGTGCGCCCTGCGGGTTGACCACGTAGCCGGCGGCGTCGGTCTGGAAGTTGCCGGCGCGCGAGTACACGCGTGCACCGTTCATGTTCATGGTGAAGAAGCCCTCACCGGAAATGGCCATGTCCAGGCTGCGGCCGGTCTGCTCGTTGTTGCCCTGGATGAACTGCTGGGCCACGTTGGAAACACGCACGCCCGAGCCGATCGCGTTCTTGGACAGGCCGTAGCTGGTGGCGGCGAACAGGTCGGCGAATTCCGCACGCGACTGCTTGAAGCCGGTGGTGTTGACGTTGGCCACGTTGTTGGCGGTGACGCTCAGGTCAGAGTTGGCAGCGTTGATGCCGGACAGGGAAATGTTGAAGCCCATGGGATGCTCCTGTTGGATGCGGTAGGTGCGGCTCAGCTGACGCGGAGCACGTAGTCGAGAGGGGCCGTGCCCAGGCCCTTGAGGTTCAGGTAGAGGCCGTCGGAGCCGACGGTCACGCTTTCCACCGGTGCCTGTACGAAGGTGGACAGCTTGGTGCTCTTGCCGGTGGTGTCGACGTGGTTGGCGACGATGTTGTACTTGCCCGGCTCCATGCGCTTGCCGTTGGCATCCTTGCCATCCCAGGTGAACGCGGTCTCGCCGGCGGCCTTGGCTTCAACGCTGATCGAGGTGACCTTGGCGCCGTTGGCGTCGGTGACGTCCACGGTGACGATGCCCGCGGCCGGCGCGGCAACCGTGCCTTCCACCGAACCTTCCTTCTCCAGCACCAGCTTTTCCGACGGCACCAGCACCTGGTGGCCGACCAGCGCGGCGCCACGCAGTACCTGGTCGCTGGCCATCGACTCCTGGAAGCCCTTCACCGACTTGTTCAGATCGGTGACGCCCTGCACGGTCGACATCTGCGCCATCTGCGAGACCATCTGCGTGTTGTCCATCGGCTTCAGTGGATCCTGGTGCTGCAGCTGCTCGGTCATCAGGCGCAGGAAATCGGCCTGGTCCAACGTGTTCTTCTTCTTGGTGGCGTTGCTGTTGGGGGCGTTCAGGCCGAGTGCGGCGTAGACGTCCTGGTTGCTCTGGTTGTTGACGGCAGTGGTCATGGCGGTGTCCGGTGCAGCGGGCCTCAGCGGCCCATGGTCAGGGTGGCCAGGGCCAGTTCCTTGGCGGTGGTCAACATCTCCACGCCGGCCTGGTAATTGCGCGAGGTCGAGATCAGGTTGACCATCTGCGCCACCGGATCGACGTCGGGCTGGTAGATGTAGCCATCGCCGTCGGCCAGCGGATGGCCTGGCTCGTAGCGCTTGATCGGCGCCGCGTTGCTCTGGGTGATCTCCTTCACCTGCACCGAGGTGATGTTCGGATCGGTCTTGCTGGTGACCGCCTGGAAAATCGGTTCCAGCGGCTTGTACACCGCGTCGGCCGAACCGGCGATGCTGTCAGCGTTGGACAGGTTGGAGGCGATGGTGCTCATGCGCACCGACTGCGCCTGCAGCGCGGAGCCGGCGATATCGAAGATCGGCAGGTTGCTCATGGCTTATTGCCCCGTGATCGCGGTGAGCATGGAACGCACCTTGCTTTCGACGAAGCTCAGCGAAGCGCGGTATTCCAGTGCAGCGCGGCCATAGGCGGCGCGTTCGGCATCGGGGTCGACGGTGTTGCCGTCGATGCTGGGCTGTACGCCCTCGCGGGCCACCTGGAACGGGTTGAGGCCACTACCGATTTCGTAGTGCTGCTCGTTGGTGGTGGTCATCAGGCCGTTGGCATCCAGCCCCTGCGCATGGCGAAGGGCCGAATCGAAGTCCAGGTCCTGGGCCTTGTAGCCGGGGGTGTCGGCATTGCCGAGGTTGCTGGCGATCAGCTTCATGCGCTGTTCGCGCAACGGCATTGCCTGGGCATGGACGCCCAGGTAGTCGGTAATCAGGTTGCGCACGGTGCACTCCCACGGGAACGTTGCCCGGGAAGCTGCAAGCGGTGTGCCAAACCCTGAGGGGTAGTGCCGGCCCCATACGCCCGACAGCGAGGTATGCAGCAGCACGTACAGCCCGGACAGGCCGGCATGGCGCCGGATTTCCGTCGTCAGCGTGTAGCCGTCCATCGCCGGCATCTCGATGTCCGAGATCACCATGGCGTAGCGTTCGGCCGGGTTTTCACCCGAGGCATGGATCTGCAGCAGGTGGTCCAGCGCCTGCTTGCCGTCCGAGAGCAGGGTCGCGCCCACCCCCAGCTGGTCCAGCACGCTGCGGATCTGCTGGCGGGCCACCCGCGAATCATCCACCACCAGCACCTGCAGCTGCGGGGCGTCGGCGGGCATCGCCATGGCCGGGTCGAGCACGGCCTCACCGCGCACCTGGGCGATGTCGGCCAGCACGCTTTCCACGTCGATCACCTGGATCAGCTCGCCCTGGAAGCGGGTCACCGCGGTCAGGTAGCTCGATTCAGCGCCCAGTTCCGGCGGCGGGTGGATGTCTTCCACCGCGATGTTGACGATCCGCTCCACGCCGCTGACCAGGAAGCCCTGGATCGAGCGGTTGAACTCGGTCACCACCAGGTAACCGGGTGCGGTGTCCGCATCGGGCTCGCGCTCGGGGTGGCCGATGGCCAGGCCCAGGTCCAGCACCGGCACCGAACGGCCGCGCACGTCGGCCACGCCGGCGAACTGGCCGGGCAGGCCGGGCACCTGGAACAGTTCCGGGCGGCGCAGCACTTCCTGCACCTTGAAGACATTGACGCCAAAAAGCTGACGTCCGCCGAGGCGGAACAGCAGCAGCGCCAGGCGATTGTGGCCGGCCAGTCGGGTTCGCTGGTCGATCCGGTTGAGCAGGTCATGGGACATGGCTGCTGTATCGGCGCGGGCAGGGTGGAACTTGAGGGCGAGTGCAGCGCCGCGGCCGGGAAGCTGTCCGCCCTGTGCCTGTGGCACGCAGCTTGCACGCGTCTGGGCCAGGTCTTACCGACAGGAGGCGCCATGCGCCGCATTGTTCTTTTCCTTGCCACTGCAATGGCCGTAGCCGCGCCGTGGGCAACCGCTGCCGACTGGCAGCCGGTGGCCAGCATCCGTGCTGCCGCGTTGTCGACCCTGGCCGCCGGCACTGAAGGTGAGGCCGTGGTTGCTGATGCGCTGCGCCTTCCGCGGTGCGGCGGCGCGTTGCAGGTGCAGCCCACGGCAAACACCACCGTGGAAGTGAGTTGTCCCGACGCCGGTGGCTGGCGCCTGTTCGTGCCGGTGAAGGTGCGCCGCAACCAGACCGTGCTGGTGCTGACCCGTGGCATCGGCACTGGAGAATCCATCGCCGCTGCCGATATCAGTACTGCCCAGCGTGACGCGGCACGGATTGCCGGCGCAGTGCTGGCCGATCCCGCCGCAGCGATCGGCCGCATCGCCCGTCGGCCGTTGCCGGCAGGAACACTGTTGTCGAGCAACGATCTGGTTGCACAGCGTCTCATCAAGCGAGGAGACAGTGTGGCACTGGTATCGCGGCGTGGTTCGGTCGAGGTCCGCATCGCCGGCCGCGCACTGGGCGATGCCGGCCAGAACGAGCGCGTCTCGGTGGAAAACCTGTCCTCTCGCCGTATCGTGCAGGGCACGGTGGACGCGACCGGTGACGTAATCGTGGCGCGTTGAAATAATGCAGAATTCCCCTAAAGATCACGGCCCTGCGGCCGTTATCCCTTGTGTACGGCAACTCCAGGACACCCCATGAGCCAGAAAATCGACGGCAACCTGCAGGTCCCCCAGGCACTGCGCAGCGTGACCACCCCGGCCGCCAAGCCCGGCGTCAGCACCGATTCGGCGGCACGTCCAGTCGAGGCGGCCGACAGCCTGCGCCTGACCGGCGAAGCCACCAACCTGCAGGCCATCGAGCGTGAGCTGAGCACCGCTCCGGCGATCGACGCCCAGCGTGTTGCAGCGGTGCGCGAATCGCTTCAGAACGGCACCTACAAGATCAATCCGGACGCGATCGCTTCGCGCATGCTTGAACTGGACCAGCAGCTGCAAGGATGACCGCGGCGATGAGCGAGCCGCTGCAGCGCCTTGCCCAGGCCCTGGACGTTGAACGCCAGGCCCTGGTCGAGCACGACGTGCATGCCCTGATCCGTGCCACCGGTGCGAAGCTGGAAGCGCTGCGTGCGCTGGAAGGCGCGCCACCGGTGGGCGAGGGCGAGCAGCTGCAGGAACTGGCCGAGCGCAACCGCGCCAACGGTGTGCTGCTGTCGCGGCGCCGGCGCGAGGTCAACTGGGCACTGCGCCAGATGGGCCGCACCGAAGAGTCCTCGGCCTACGATGCCAAGGGCCAGTCGCATACCGTCACCGCGCGGCGGCCGCTCGCCGTCGCCTGACAGGACCGGCGGTCGGCTGACCGCCCGATGGCGGCTGTAGGCCGCCGCGTGAACGCGTATATTGGGCGCCTGTTTGATCGCCCCGAGCCGCCGTGTCTGCCGCCAACGTTCTGGTTACCGCCCCCCTTCCGCCGCAACCGGTGCTGCAGGCCCTGCTTGAGCGCCTGCGCGAGGGCTTGCTGCTGTTCACCGAAGATGGGCAGGTCGCCTTGGCCAACCCGGCCGCGCAGAGCCTGCTGGGCAGCGATGAAGGCACCTTGCCGCCGCCACAGCGCCTGCGCCAGCTGCTGCCGCCGGATGCGCTGGAACATGCGCGCCAGCACGGTCACTGGAACGGCAGCCTGCCGCTGGGCGAGGGCGTGGTCATCGCCCATCTGTACTTCCATGGCGAACCCGGTTCGGGGCACTACCTGGCCTTGTTCCGCCATATCGAAGGCCAGGAAGACTACGAACGCGAACTGCAGCAGCGCCATGCCGAACTGCGCCAGGCCTACCTGCGCTTGAACGGCACCCAGGAAAAGCTGCTGCAGTCGGAGAAGATGGCCTCCATCGGCCAGCTTGCCGCCGGCGTGGCGCACGAGATCAACAACCCGATCGGCTACGTGCATTCCAACCTGGGCAGCCTGCAGGAATACCTGCGCAGCCTGTTCACGGTGATCGAAGCCTACGAACGCGCCCTGCGTGCGCCCGACCCGAAGGCGTTGATTCCGGAAATCGACGATATCCGTGACCGCCTGGACATCGATTTCATCAGCCGCGATCTGCCGCAGCTGATGGCCGAGTCACGCGAAGGCATCGAGCGCGTCACCCGCATCGTGCGCGACCTGAAGGACTTCTCCTATTCCGGCCGCGACGAGTCGTGGAAGCTGGTCGACCTGCATTCCGGCCTTGAATCGACCATCAACATCATCTGGAACGAGCTCAAGTACAAGGTGCACCTGGTGCGCGAGTTCGGCCAGCTGCCGCTGGTGGAATGCCTGCCCTCGGAGTTGAACCAGGTCTACATGAACCTGCTGCTCAACGCCGGCCATGCCATCGCCGAGCGCGGCACGATCACCGTGCGCACCGGCGTGGACGGCGACACGGTGTGGGTCGAGTTCGAAGACACCGGCGGTGGCATTTCGCCGGAACTGCGCCAGCGCATCTTCGATCCGTTCTTCACCACCAAACCGGTGGGCAGCGGTACCGGCCTGGGCCTGTCGATCTCCTACAGCATCATCAACAAGCACCACGGCCGCATCGATCTGGACAGCACCCCAGGCGTCGGCTCGCGCTTCCGCCTCGTGCTGCCGATCAAGCAGCCGCGCTGAAGCAGCACGGTAGTGCCGGCCGCTGGCCGGCAACCCGATGAACCTGGAAACCCCGCATCTGCCGGCCAGCGGCCGGCACTACCCGGGTTTACCGCGGCGGCGAACGATCCTCACCGCCGTCGGCCGGCTCGACAGCCGCCAGGCCACCGTTGCTGCGCCGTTGTTCCTCGTACGTGCGGAAGGCCTGGTGGATGTGCTTGCGCAGCTCGTCGTCGTTCCACGGCTTGGTCAGGAACCGGTAGATCGCACCGCGGTTGATCGCATCGGTCACCGTGTTGAGGTCGGTATAGCCCGACAACACCAGCCGGATCGTGTCCGGGTACAGCATCTTCACCCGGCCCAGGAACTCGGTGCCGCTCATGTCGCTCATGCGCTGGTCGGACAGGATCACCTGCACGTCGTTGATGGCCAGCAGATCGAACGCATCGCGCACGTTGCCTGCCGCCAGGATGCGGTACCCATCTCGGCGGAACAGGCGCACCAGCGAGCGCAGCACATTCTCTTCGTCATCCAGCAGCAGCAGGGTGCGGTCCGGGCGGGTTTCGGCGAACGCTTCGGGACGCAGGTAGCGCCGGCGCAGGGTCATGCCGGCGGCATCGGCGGACATCGGTTCGCCGAACAGGTAGCCCTGGAACACGTCGCAGTCGTTGCGGCGCAGGAAGCCCAGCTGTGCCTGCGATTCCACGCCGTTGGCGATCACCGTCATGCCCAGCTGGTGGCCCATCGCAATGATCGCGCGTGCGATCGCCGCTTCACGGTTGCCGGCCGGAGCGCTCTTGATGAAGCTGCGGTCGATCTTCAGCTTGTCCACCGGGTAGCGCACCAGCGCACTCAGGCTCGAATCGCCGGTGCCGAAGTTGTCCAGGCTCAGGCTGATGCCTTCGTTGCGCAGGTTGGCCAGCGTTTCGTGGACGAAGTTGACGTTGTTGGTCAGCGCGCTTTCGTTGATTTCCAGCGTCAGCATCTGTGCCGGCACGCCGGAGGCCTGGATCACGCCCATCACTTCGGCAAAGAAATTCGGGCGCAGCAGCTGCAGGGTGGACACATTCACCGCGATGGTGAAGTCATCAAAGCCCTGGTCGCGCCACAGCCGGGCCTGCTTCAACGCACCTTCCAACACCCACGTACCAATCTGCACGATGATGCCCAGTCGCTCGGCGGTGCGCATGAAACGCTCCGGCACCAGCATGCCCAGGGTCGGCGACTGCCAGCGCAGCAGCGCCTCCATGCCCACCACGTGGCCATCGCGGGCACTGACCAGCGGCTGGTAACGCAGCTTCAGTTCGCCGTTGGGAATCGCATCGACGATCTGCCGCGCGATGATGCTCTCGCTGTGCGCGCTCGGCGGCGTGTCCACCGCATGGATGCGCACCGCATTGCCGCCTTCGCGGGCGGCCTGGTACAGCGCGTCCTCGGCATGGTCGAGCAGGCGTGAGGCACTGCTGGCGTGCTCCGGGCACAGGCTCACGCCCAGCTTGCCGGTCATGAACAGCGTATAGGGGAGAACTGAAAGCGGCAGTTCCATCTGCTGGCGGATCTCTTCGGCGAAATCCTCGGCCAGGGGCAGATCGGCGGTGCGCGGCACGGCAATCAGGAACTCATCGCTGCCATGCCGCCACAGCATGCCGCGTCCGCGCAGGTAGGACTGCAGGCGCTGGGCCACCAGCACCAGTGCCTGGTCACCAACCTCCGCACTCATGTTCTCGTTGACCGAGGCGAAGTGGTCGATGTCCACATGCATCAGCATCAGCGGGGTACCACCGGAGGCGGCTTCGGCGACCATCGCCTGCAGCTCGGGGTTGCCGGCGCCGAGGCGATCAGGTGCATCATCGATGCTGACCGGGGGCAGGTTGGGGTTCCACATGGGCTCAGTATTCCGCTGACTCGACGGCCGCCGTAACAGCGGCCTGGTAAGGAAGGTGGACATCGACGAGGGTGCCGGCGCCGTGCGCCGACTCGATCCGCACATGGCCGCCCACGCTCTGCGCACGCTCGCGCATCACGATCAGGCCCAAGCCGCGTGGGCCATCGGGGTCGAACCCTTCGCCATCGTCACGGATCATCAGGTGCAGCCCGCGCTGGTCGACGTCGCGCAGCTGCAGCACCACCTGGCTGGCGCGCGCGTGGCGCAGTGCATTGGTCAGGCTTTCCTGGGCGATGCGGAAACAGGCCTGCTCGATGCTGTTGTCCGGGCGCGTGGGCAGCGATTCGATCTCGGCCTGCAGCTCGACGGTGGACGAGCGGAACAGCACGCGCGCCTGCCAGCTCAACGCCGCCTCCAGGCCCAGCGCATCCAGCTGCGGCGGCCGCAGCAGGGTGGAGATGTCGCGCAGCTTGGCAACGGTGGTATCAGCCAGGCTGACGATCTGCGCCAGGTCCTCGCCGCGCCGCTGCGCATCGTCCTCGTCCTGCGCTGCATAGGCCGACAGCTTGATCGCGGTGATCGCCTGGCCGATGTCATCGTGCAGGTCGCGCGAGATCGCCCGGCGCTCGTCCTCCTGCAGCGAGAACAGGCGGCCAGCCATCGCCTGCAGCTCGCGGTTGCTGGTCTCCAGCGCGCTTCGGGTCTGTTCGGATTCACTCAGGTCGCGCACGATCAGCAGCTTGCAGTCGCGCCCGCCGTAGCGCACGTCACCCACCGCAATGCCAGCCTGGAAGCTGCGGCCATCGGCGCGCTGCATGGCCACCACGCTGCTGTGGCCCGGGCTGTGCTGCGGCTGCCCGGCGCGCATCTGCGCGCGCATCCGGGCCAGATCGCCGCCTGCCACCAGGGCCGACAGCGGCTCGCCCAGCAGCGTGTGGCTGCCGTAGCCGAACAGGCCGGCCGCCCACGCATTGGCATACAGCACATGTTCGTCGGACAGGATCACCACGCCATCGGGCAGCACCCGCACCAGCTCGCGGAACTGCTCTTCGCGTTCGCGCAACAGGCGCCGCGACTGCTCACGCTCGGTCACGTCCTGCAACGTGCCCAGTATCCGGTCACGTCCGGCTTCATCCACGCCGCTGGCGGCACGCAGGTGCACCATCAGCGCACGGCCATCCATTGCCAGTACCGGCAGCAGCACGTCCACCTGCACCTGCTCACCCGAGCACAGCTCGGCCAGCACCTGATCGGTCTGTGCAGCCGTGGCCGGGTCGGCTGCCACCAGCAGCTCGTCGAAACGGTGCCAGCGTCGCGCCTCGGGCGGGCGACGGCCCAGCAGGCGATAGACCTGGTTGGAGTAACGGCCCTGGCCGGTGGACGGGTCCAGCTCCCACGCGCCGATCCGGGCCAGCTCGTGGGCTTCTTCCACGCGGGCCAATGCCTGGTCGCGCCGCAGCTGGGCCAGGTCTTCGGCGGTGCGGTCGATGGCGATCAGCAGGCGCGCAGTGTGCCCGTCGTAGTCGATCGCGTTCGAACGCAGTTCCATCTGCCGCAGGCTGCCATCGCGCAGCTGCAGCTGCGCGCGCAGGATGCACAGCTGCTCGGGCGCGCCGCGGATCTCCTCCAGCTTGGTCTGCAACGCCTGGTCCTGGCCAGGTGGCCAGAGCACGTCGATGGTCTGCGCCAGAAGTTCGTCACGGTCCCAGCCGAAGGTGCTGCAGGCGGCCGGGTTGGCATCGAGGATGGTCAGATTGTCCAGGTCATAGACCAGGATCGGGCCCGGGTTGCCTTCGAACATCTGCCGCAGGCGCAGCTCGGAGGCCTGCAGGCGGGCATGGGTGTGCAGCACGTGCTCGGCCAGCGGCCGCAGCAGCAGGTACAGCAGGCCAGCACTGGCAAGGGCGAAAAATGCGCCCTTCATGCTCTGCCAGAGTGCCGCCTGCTGTGGGTCGGGTACCAGTGCCGTCACCGCGCCGTCGGTGGCGATCATCCAGGCCAGCGCCATCGCCAGGTAGCTCAGCACCACGCGACGACGGTCGCGGCCCAGCGCCTGCGCCATCCGCGGGTCGGGAACAGGGGCGGTGCCGGTCGGTTCTACGGGCATGGACGGCGGCAGGGAAGAAGGGGTGCGGGCCATCTTACCGCGCAGGTGTGCCCTGGCCACTCAATTATCCGCCGCAGGCGCCGTTAACCACTGCGTGCCCCGCTGTCGGGCGTTTCATCCGGAGCAAGATCGCGTGGACCAAGGGATCATCGCCAGCCTGCTGCAGCATCCGCTCGCCTCGGCGCTGGTCATCGTCGACCGCAGCGGGCGCCCGCTCGCGGCCAATCCGGCTGCGCGCGAGCATGGCCTGCCGGCCACGGTGGCCGCGTACGCGCCAATGCTGGAAGACCTGCGCCTGCTGGCGGCCGACGGTGGCATCGTCGCCTGCACGCTGCCGGGCGGCCCACGTGGTCACTACGATGGCCACCTGCGTGCCGTGCATGACGGCAGCGGCAACCTGCTCGCCTTTACCCTCAGCGTGCCCGAGCCGGTTCCGGTTGATGGCGGCGGTCGCTGGGAACTTGCACTGGACAGCGCCGGCCACAGCCTGTGGGACTGGGACATCCCCAGCGACCGGGTGGCGCGCACGCCCGCGCTGGGTGAGGAAACGGCCACCCAGATCCTGGCGCGCGTGCACGCCGACGACATCACCCAGGTGCGCGCCGCGCTGGATGAACACCTGCACGGCGACAGTGAGCAGTACAGCGCCCAGTTCCGCTTCCGCCAGGCCGATGGTCAGTGGCGATGGGTGCTGGACCGCGGCCGGGTGGTGGCCCGTACCGCCGATGGCCAGCCGCTGCGCATGGTCGGCACCCATACCGACATCGAGCAGCAGAAGCAGCTGGAAGCCATGCTGCAGGAGCAACAGCTGCATCTGCGCGAAGCCCAGCGCATCGCCAGCATGGGCAGCTGGTCGTTCGATCCGCACAGCCGCCAATTCTGGTGGTCGCCGGAACTGCGCTCGCTGCTGGCACTACGGCAGGACAGCATCCCGGGGCAGCGACGCTGGCTCAAGCAGCTGCACCCGCGCTCACGTGGTGCACTGCGTGCGGCCTGGCGCCGCCTGTGGCGCGATGGTCGCGCCGCCAACCTGGAACTGGAACTGACCCGCGGCAACGAACCCTCGCAGCATCTGCGGTTGTGGATGCAACCGTTGCTGGACATGGACGGGCAGCCCAAGCGCCTGTTGGGGCAGGTGCAGAACATCACCGAACAGCATCAGACCGATGCCCTCATCCGCTGGCGTACCGAACTGCTCAACCGCGTGTCCGCGCTGGGGCGCATCGGTGGTTGCGAGATCGAAGTGGCGACGCGCAACATGCAATGGACCGAGGAGTGCTATCGCATCCACGGCCTGCGCAAGGAACCGATCACCCTCGACCAGGCGCTCGCGTTGTATGCCGAGGATTCGCGTGCGGCCTTCGAAGGCGCGTTGGGGCGGATCGCCGGTGGCGGCCTGCCTGAGCAGCTGGATCTGTGCTTCTACCGCCAGTCCGGGTTGCGCGTATGGGTGCAGGTACTGATCGAACTGGACCGTCGTGATGGCTTGCCGCCGCGCTTCGTGGTTCTGTTCCGTGACATCACCCGCGAGCGCGAAGCGAACGAGCGGATTGAACTGCTTGCCCACTACGACCTGCTGACCGGACTGCCCAACCGGGTGCTGCTGGGCGAGCAGACCTCCGAAGCCATCGAGGAAGCGCGTGATCGCGGCACCTCGCTGGCGATGCTGTTCATCGATCTGGACGGCTTCAAGAACATCAACGACAGCTTCGGCCACGCCACCGGCGATGCGCTGCTGAAGGCCGCCGCAACCCGGCTGCACCAGAACCTGCGCAACAACGACCTGTTTGGTCGTTTCAGTGGTGACGAGTTCATCGTGGTGCTGCGCGACCTGGCCGAGCCGGAAGATGCCGGCCATGTAGCGCGCAAGCTGATCAATTCGCTGGCCGAGCCGCTGCGCCGTGGCGACACCACCTTGAAAGTTGGCGCCAGCGTGGGCATCGCCATGCTTGGCGAGAGCCAGACCGACTTCGACTCACTGCTGCGCGCTGCCGACGCGGCGATGTACGCGGCCAAGGAAGCCGGTCGCAATACCTATCAGTATTACAGCCAGGACGCGCTGGCGCGGATCCAGCGGCGGCTGGAGATCGAGCACGGCCTGCATGGCGCCATCGAGCGCGACGAGTTCAGCCTGGCCTATCAGCCGCTGCTGCACGCCCATCACGGCGAGCCGCCGGCGATCGAAGCGCTGCTGCGCTGGCACCGTCCGGGGATCGGCTACTGCAGCCCTGCGGAGTTCATTCCGATCGCCGAAAAGTGCGGCGAAATCGTCCGCATCGGCGACTGGGTATTGTCCGAAGCCTGTCGCCAGGCAGCCGCGTGGGATCGCGCCGGCCTGCATTTCGAGCGCATTGCGGTAAACGTGTCAGCGGTGCAGTTGCGTGATCGCGGTTTCGCCGAGCGGGTGATCGAGATCTGCCACGCGCACGGCTGGCCGCCGCAACGGCTGGAGCTGGAACTGACCGAATCAGCCCTGATCCGTGACACCGACATCCTGCGCCACTGTTTCGATGTGCTTGAACGGCATGGCGTGCCGCTGGCGGTCGATGACTTCGGTACCGGCTTCTCCAACCTCAACTACCTCAACCGCTTCCCGGTTGGTCGCCTGAAGATCGATCGCAGCTTCGTGCAGGGCATGCTGCATGATTCCGGTACCGCCGAGGTCACCCAGGCCATAGTGCACCTCGGCCACGCGCTGGGCATGAAAGTGGTGGCCGAGGGCGTGGAAACGCACCAGGAAGAGGACATGCTGCGCCGCCAAGGCTGCGACGAGATCCAGGGCTACCTGTACTCGCGCCCGCTCAGCCCGCGCGACCTGGCGCAGTGGCTGCGCCAGCAGCATGCCGCACCCGGCCGCACCGATGCCGCCAGCGAAGTGGTGCTGGCGCGCTGAGGCGATGAAGAGCAAGTCCCTTCCGGAAGAAAAGTGCAGTCGTAGTGCTCGCGGATGCTGGAGTACGCTCAGATGCCGCGCTGGCGAATGGCTCGACGATCCAGATGTTGCCAGCGATATGCGCATGATCGAGCTGTTCGTGCTCATGGGGCTCGGCACATGGGCCGGCATCGTCGAACTTCAGGCGCAATTGCCGGATGCGATGATCGTTACTGCTTCGTTTGACTTCATTGGTAGCATCGTCTCGTTCGTGACGAATACCTATCTTGTGCTGTATCTCTTTTTCAGACGGCGGCTCCAGAGTGACCGCGTAAAATTCACCTTTGGCATATTGCTGGTGCTCAGTGCAAGCGTGAACTACCTGAGTTTCGAGCAGTTGACAGACCGCTTGGCGCAGATATCAACGTGGTGGCCCGGTACCTCATGGCAGTTGAACTTGACGCTGCTGGCATCAACTGTGAAAAACGTGATCGCATTCGGCTTCGGTGCCATCGGTGCCGGGATTGCATCGAGTGTCGTCAGCCGCCACAGCCGGGAGGCGCCACAGTCCAAAGGGAGTACCAATTGAAGCGCATCCACGCATGGCGTGGATCTACTTCGGTTCGGTAACCAGCCGCTGTGGAAACTCGGACCGCAGCCGTGCGCGCACCGCTTCGACCACGTTGGCATAGCGTCGCAGCTGGATGTAGTAGCCCATGTAGAACAGCAGCAGGGCCACCAGCATCGGCCACGCCGCTGGCCGGATCAGAACGATCGGCACCAGCATCAGCGTCAGGCCCAGCGCGAACCAGCTGCACAGCCCGACTACCTGCACCTCCCGGCGCCGCGCGTCAATCACCACCCGACCGCGCATCAGCGGAAAGTAGCGACCGCCGAAGCTGGGGGCGAAGCTCTCGCGAAAGGCGATGCTGCCGTCAGGCAGCGCATGGAATACCAGGCGCAACCAGGTGTCGGTCGGCAGGTCATGCTCCAGGCCAGCGAGCGAAAGCTGGGCCAGCTCTGCAGGCGTAGCAGCGATGCGTTGGTTGAACAGGACGATACCGGTACGGAAGAAAAACGGCGCCCACATCACCAGCAGCAGGACCTCGACCAGCAGCAAGGTAATCAAGGCGATGGCCATCGGTCTTCCATGAACGGGACCGGCGCATCATGCCATGGGAGAGCGACGGGCAGCGGCGCTGTGGGCCCGAGTGCGTGCAGCAGGTCAGACGCCTTTCGGGACTGACTTGGGTCAATCTTCTTCTACCAGGTCGCTTAGATCCAGGATCTGCGGATTGACGCTGCTGGCAACGATGCTTCTGATCAATCCCGGGCGGCCACGAAGCGAGTAGGCACGCATCGTATGGATGGGACTGAATTCTTCCATGGGATAGGTCGAGTGCCCCACGATCACGGGTCTGTTGAAGTGGACGTCCTTGGGGTCGTCCAATGGCAAGGTCCACCTTCCACCGTGTGCCAGACTGACGGTCTCCCCTAGATATCGGGCGAGTATGACCCTCAGGGAGTCCCGCTCGTCCTCGGACAGCGTGGCTGCCATCAAGTCATGCAGGCGCTCCAGCCTGTCGAAGCTTTCGGGGCTCCTATCCAGTTCAATGCCATGCATTTGAGCCTGCGCGACCAGCCACTCAATCTGGTCGTCCATGATCATCAGAAAGTCATCGAAGACCTCGCGGGCCTTTCCAAGGTCGAGCGCCATTTTGAATCCTGAGCAGCAGGGCGGAGCGGGGAGTCTGTCCCGCTTTCGCAGCTCAAGCCATGCAATAAATCTGAAAGCACTGTCGGCAGAGAGCGCCGATCGATGCAGTAGATTTGAGACTGCAGTCGTTCAGGTGAAAGCCATCCACGCATGGCGTGGATCTACTTCAACGCACTGCCATCCAGCCCCAGGTCCCACGCCAACCCCAGCAGGTCGTCGCCGGCCACAACCGGGGCAGGGCGCGCATCGGCCAGCTGCTGCAGCTCCTGTATTTCTTCGCGGGCCACCTCTTCCAGCTGGCGCAGCTGCTCACGTACGCCCGCATTGCGCGGGCGCTCGTTCTCGTTGATCGGGGGCAGGGCGCGGATCAGGGTCATGGTGCGCTTGCAGGATGCATCCAAAGGCGGGTCACACGCAAAGGCCCCGGCAGAACCGGGGCCTCGCACGCTGCCGGAAGGGGCAGCGGACATCAGGATCAGAACAGCTCGACCGTACCGGCGCCCATGCTCTGCTGGGCAACCGGCTTGTGCGGCGGACGCTCCCATTCGCTGCGCAGTTCGCGCAGGCGGCTGCCGGTGCGCTGCAGGGCAGAGGCGATTTCCTCGTCGAACACGCCGCCGTTGCGATGCAGCAGTTCCTGCAGGGCCACGGCTTCGCGGTTGATCGCGGTCAGGCGGTCCAGGTGGGTATGCACGCCGCCCAGCGCCTGGGTGGCGATGTCCTCGAACTGCAGGGCGCGCACGGCTTCGGCCACGCTGCCGTCGATCGAACGCGCGCAGTCGGACACTTCGCGCATGCCGTCACCCAGCGACGCATTGATCTGCGCCACGTTGTCCAGCATCGCCGCGGCTTCCTGACGCGCTTCACGGGAACGGTCCATATCGCGCGAGGCCATGTGCGAAACCGTCTCGCGGACCTTGGCGATGGCGTCCTTGGAGCTGTGCGCCAACTTTCGGATCTGTTCGTTGAACGTGGTCGAACGCTCGGACAGGTTGCGGACCTCGTCGGCAACCACGGCGAAACCACGACCGGCTTCACCGGCACGCGCAGCTTCGATGGCGGCGTTCAGGGCGAGCAGGTTGGTCTGGTCGGCAATCGACTTGACGTCTTCCAGCAGCGCGAAGATGCCATCCAGGTGCTGCGCCATCTGGTCGATGTGCTGCACGGTGGTGCTGCTCTGGCCGCTGACCTGCTCCAGCGCTTCCACCAGCTGTTCCATGCGGTGGCTGGCGTGCTGGGCGAAGCGGGCAACGTCGAGGCCGGCGCCGCCTTCGTCACCGGCGCGGTCGACGATGCGTGACAGGGCCTGGCTCTGCTGGCGCGACTTGCGGTTCATGGCATCGAAGCTGCCGCCGAGGCTGGAGACGGCCTGGCGGATCAGGTCGCGGGCGCGTTCCACTTCACCACGCGAACCGTCGATCTCGTTGCCGACGAAGTTGCGCAGTTCGGTCAGCAGCTGGTCCTGCTCACGCAGGACACGGGCATGTTCCGGGGAACGGTGCGCCTGGGCGCGGGCGGTCCACCACGCAAAGCCGAGCCAGCTCAGCGTCATCGTGGTCAGGATCGCCCAACGCAGGGCGACCGGCCATTCGAAACCGATGGCGAAGGGGAGCAGCAGGGTCAGAGCCAGGGGGGCGGCCAGACGGATGAAAATGCGTGAGTACATGGACGTTCTCGGGAGGTGCACGGAGGATGTATCGGCCGTACCCCCTTTCTCTTTAACGTCGATGTGCTTCGAAATGCATTCTGAATGCGCCGGTTTTCCGGCGCTGCCGGGCTGTTCGGGGTCAGAGCCCTTTCCGTGCCGGAAAGGGATCCGACCCCATGGCCTCAGGCCAGCTGCCGGTCCACGGCCTCGACCATGGCCTTGCGGCTGAGCAGGAAGTCCCAGTAGCTGCCACCCAGCTGCCGCCACAGCACAGCGGCACGCACGGCGGCCAGAAGCAGCGCGCGGATCTCGGCCACCACGCCGGCCTGGCCCAGGTAATGCGGGTTGCCCTGCACCATGACCCGCGGCTTGAGGTGGCTGATGGTATCTGCATACAGGCCGCCCAGCGCGGCCAGCACATCGGGGTGGCCGCTGTCACCCAGCTCGGTGGCCTGGCGCTGCGCGCGCTCGATGCCCGAGGCGACCTTGTTTACGGTGGCCCCGTCCTGCACGAAGCGGCGCTCCAGCTGCAGCACCGACAGGGCCAGCTTGGGCAGGATCGGGTCCTGGCCCTGGTTGCGGAAATGGTTGTGCAGCAGGCGCAGGCCCGACTTCAGCGCGTGCCGGTCGCCAAACACCGCCTGCGGCGAGGACGCATCGATGCGGAACACGCTGTCCACGGCGGTGCGCACGGCAGCGGCATCGGAATGGCCGGTATCGGCGATACGGCGTACCTGCTGCAGGGCCTGGGCAATGCCGGCCAAAGCCAGAACGCGGTCGTCGACAGTGAAACTCATGCAGCGATTACCTCAAAAGGAGAAGGGGTGGTGCGCAGGCGCTGTTCCAGCGGCGCGTCGGTGGCGGCGATCACCGCGCCACCCAGGCAGACCTCACCGTCATACAGCACCAGGGATTGCCCGGGGGTGACTGCACGCTGCGGCCGGGCGAAGGTGACCTGTACGCTGCCATCGTCCAGCACATCCACCGTGCACGGCTCATCGGGCTGGCGGTAGCGGGTCTGCGCGGTGCATTCAAAACGCCGTGCCGGTGGTGCGCCGGCAATCCAGTGCGCGGTCTCCGAGCGCAGCCTGTTGGACAGCATCCACGGGCTGTCACGGTCCTGGTCCACGTACAGCACGTTGCTGGCCACGTCCTTGCCGACCACATACCAGGGCGCGGCAGGGCGGCCGCGCACGCCGCCGATGTTCAGGCCTTCGCGCTGGCCTAGGGTGAAATAGAAGACGCCAGGATGTTCGGCGATCACGCTGCCATCGCTGGGATCGAGGATCTGCCCGGCCTTGGCCGGCAGGTAGCGCCCAAGGAACTCACGGAAATCGCGCTCGCCGATGAAGCAGATGCCGGTGGAGTCCTTCTTGGCATGGGTCGGCAGGCTGACGTCGCGGGCAATCCGGCGCAGGTCGCTCTTTTCAAGGTCACCAATCGGGAACAGGGTGGCCGCCAGCTGCTCCTGCCCCAGCTGGTGCAGGAAGTAGCTCTGGTCCTTGGAACGGTCGGCGCCACGCAGCAGCAGCCACTGATGGCCGCGCTGGGCAATGCGCGCGTAATGGCCGGTGGCGATCCGCTCGGCGCCCAGTTCGCGGGCCGCATCAAGGAAGTGCTTGAACTTCACTTCGCGGTTGCACAGCACGTCCGGGTTGGGCGTGCGGCCGGCGGCGTATTCGGCCAGGAAGTGCTCGAACACGCCCTGCCAGTATTCGTTGGAGAAATCGCGGAAATGGAACGGAATGCCCAGCAGTCCGCAGACCGCTACCGCGTCGCGGCGGTCGTCCTCGGCGCGGCAGTCACCGCTGCCGTCGTCGGCCCAGTTCTGCATGAACAGACCGGCCACGGCCTCGCCCTGCTGCACCAGGCGCCAGGCAGCCACGGAAGAATCCACGCCGCCAGACACGCCAACCATCACCCGAGGGCTGCTCATGCGACCTCCCGGACCAGTGCAAGCGGATAGCGCTGGCCGGCCAGGTAGTCGGCCAACACCTGCCAGACCAGCGGGCTGCGCTGGCGTCCGGCGGCGGCCTGCAGTTCGGCCGGGGTCATCCACAGCGCCCGATCGATGCCGGCATCCAGCGGCCGCGCCGGGTCGTGCGAGACCGGGCGCGCGGCATAACAGAAGCGCAGGAACGGGGTGCCGTCACCGGCGGTCCACTGGTAGCAGCCGATGAAGGCGGTCAGTTCCACCGTCCAGCCGGTTTCCTCGACGGTCTCGCGCAGGGCGGCCTCGGCCAGGCTTTCACCCGGCTCCAGATGCCCGGCCGGCTGGTTCAGCACCTGCCGGCCCTCGATGGTTTCTTCCACCAGCAGCATCCTGCCGCCGTCGACCACCACGGTGGCGACGGTTGCATGCGGTGCCCAGCGCGGGTCCGGCGAGGTGTTCAACTCAGAGATCGTCCTTCTTGGTCAGCTCCAGCTCCATCGCGTCGGCGGTGCGGATGGCCGCATCGATGGCGTCGCTGAGCTGGTCGGAGGTGGCGTCGGCATCGATCTTCACCACGAACATCGCGGTCGACTCCTGCTTCACCCAGCCGCCCATTTTGGCGTCCTGCGAATCTTCCAGCAGGCGGTTGGCCACGGCCACCGGGAACTGCTTGGTCTGCGAGGTGTAGCCCGGCGACCAGATCTCGCGGATGTTGTGGGTACCGAAGTCTTCCACCGACGAGCGCACATAGACGATCTGGGTGCGATCGCCTTCGACATCGAACACCATCTGGTAATCGCCGTCTTCATCGACCTCGTAGGTGTAACCCAGCTTTTCCAGGTGACGGGCAACGGCCTTGTCGGCCTTCGTGCTGTCAGTGGTGGTCGCAGCGCCAGCGGTGCCCGCGGCAGCCAGGGCGATCAGCAGGGCGGAGAGAAGGGTCCTTTTCATGAAGATCCTGTGAAACCAAGTGTGTGGGAAGGTGCAATTGTGACGGCGGGCGCCCGTGCCGTCCATTCCACGCGGGGCCTACGCAAGGCCGTCGCACCCCTTATAATCGGCAGATGCCTCGCGAGTCCGCCCCCGATTCCCACCACGAGCACGGCGTTGCCGTGGAGCCCGCGCGCCCGGAAGTGGCGCCGCCGCCCTTCTATCAGGTCATGCTGCTCAATGACGACTACTCCCCGATGGATTTCGTCGTGGACGTCCTGCAGCAGTTCTTCAACATGGATCTGGACAAGGCCACCCAGGTGATGCTGCACGTCCACACCCGTGGCCGTGGCGTCTGCGGTGTGTTCACCCGCGAAGTGGCCGAAACCAAGGTGGCCCAGGTCAACGAGTACGCGCGGATGAACCAGCACCCGCTGCTGTGCACGATGGAGAAGGCCTGATCCTGGCACGGCGTGCCCATCAGGGTGGGCACCTGCCAGGTTCGAGTCACGCCTCCGCCAGCGCCTGCAGGGCCATCACGGCCACCGCCTCATCGATGTCGGCCGGGTCACCATCATCCCTGAACCACACCGCTGACAGGCCGGCACTGGCCGCGATCCAGCGCAGCAGCCGCGTGCGCTCGAGATCGGCCAGCCGGCAGACCTGTTCCACCCGGGCATGGAAGCGCTCGGGCCGTGTTGCCACATGGATGCCCGGCCCGCACAGGTCCGGGTTGCTGAACATCGTGGTGTAGTCGAACGCGCGGTCGCCCAGCAACCGCTTCGGGTCGATCGCCAGCCAGCCCCGCGCGCCGAAATCCAGCACGTTGTCGTGGTGCAGGTCGCCATGCAGGGGCCGCATCTCCTGCTCGTCCTCCAGCAGTGCCATCGCCAGCGATCTGCACTGTTCCAGCAATGGCGGCAGCGGTGCCCTTGGTTGCAGCAGATCGGCGAACCATCTACGCAGGCAGACCAGATCTTCTGGTGGCGCGCTCCGTGGCCGGTGCAGTTGCTGCAGGACCTGGCACAGGATCATGGTGCAGGCGTCGTCCTCGCCCCCGATCGAGCGTTGCCGCAGCGAATCGCCGCGCGCCCGTTCGATCAGGATCGCCGGCCCCTCGTGGGCCAGCAGGCGTGCGGCACCGTTGCCGTTCCACCAGCGCAGCAGGCGATGGCCGTTCTGTTCCTCTGTCTCCGTGCTCACCTTCAACATGGCCGCCTCGCCAGAGGCGGTCAGCACCGGCCAGAGCCGGGCATGGGGGGTGCGGATCGAAGGACCATCACGTCGCAATCGCCAGCGGCTCAGGTAGGGTTCGCTCATGTGGGTGGGCTGTCCTGGAGTGAACGATGATCAAGCGTTTGGTAGTGCTAACGCCATCTGAACGTCGCAATCCGCTAGGGTGATGGAAATCGTGTAGTCAGGCCGCATATTGTCTCCAACTGCCGCCGGAGTAATCCATGTTCAGCAAAGACCTCGAACACACCATCGGCCAGTGCTACAAGCGCGCCCGTGAGGCCCGACATGAGTTCATGACGGTCGAACACCTGCTGTTGGCACTGCTCGACAACCCGTCCGCCCAGGCCGTATTGAAGGCTTGTGGCGCCGACGCCGACCGCCTGCGCCAGGAGCTGGAGCAGGCCATCGAGGCCTCCGTGTCCCGCCTGGCCGAAGATGACGGCCGCGATACCCAGCCCACGCTGGGCTTCCAGCGCGTGCTGCAGCGGGCCGTGTACCACGTGCAGTCCTCCGGCAAGAAGGAGGTCACCGGCGCCAACGTGCTGGTCGCCATCTTCGGCGAGAAGGACTCCCACGCGGTCTATTACCTCAACCAGCAGGATGTCACCCGGCTGGATGTGGTCAATTACCTGTCCCACGGCATCGCCAAGCTGGGCGAGGAAGGCGAGCAGCCGTCCTCCTCCGAGGGTGAGGGCCGCATGGAAGGGGGCGAAGGCGAGCCCAAGGGCGATGCCCTGACCGAGTTCGCCAGCAACCTCAACGAGCAGGCGCGTGCCGGTCGCATCGACCCGCTGGTCGGCCGTGCCGACGAGATCGAGCGCACCATCCAGGTCCTGTGCCGCCGCCGCAAGAACAACCCGCTGTACGTGGGCGAGGCCGGCGTCGGCAAGACCGCGATTGCCGAGGGCCTGGCCCGACGCATCGTTGAGGGTTCGGTGCCGGACGTGCTGGCCGATGCGGTCATCTATTCGCTCGACCTCGGCGCGCTGGTGGCCGGTACCAAGTACCGCGGCGACTTCGAAAAGCGCCTGAAGGGTGTGCTGACCGCGTTGAAGAAGGTGCCCAATGCGGTGCTGTTCATCGACGAGATCCACACCATCATCGGCGCCGGCTCGGCGTCGGGCGGCACCATGGACGCCTCCAACCTGATCAAGCCGGCCCTGGCGTCGGGCGAGCTGCGCTGCATCGGCTCGACCACATTCCAGGAATACCGCGGCATCTTCGAGAAGGACCGGGCGCTGGCCCGTCGCTTCCAGAAGATCGACATCGTCGAGCCGACCGTGGGCGAAACCTACGAGATCCTGCAGGGTCTGAAGTCCAAGTACGAAGCCCACCACGGCGTCACCTACGCCGATGAAGCGCTGCAGGCCGCCGTCGACCTGTCGGTCAAGCACATCGCCGATCGCCTGCTGCCGGACAAGGCCATCGACGTGATCGATGAGGCCGGTGCCCGCCAGCGCCTGATGCCGGAAGGCCAGCGCAAGGAGTTGATCGACGTCGAGGAAGTCGAGGCCATCGTCGCCAAGATGGCGCGCATCCCGGCCAAGCAGGTCAGCGCCACCGACAAGGATGTGCTGCAGCACCTGGAGCGCAACCTGAAGATGGTGATCTTCGGCCAGGATCCTGCCATCGGCACCCTGGCGTCGGCCATCAAGCTGGCACGCTCGGGCCTGGGCAATCCGGAAAAGCCGATCGGCAACTTCCTGTTCGCCGGCCCCACCGGTGTCGGCAAGACCGAGGTGACCAAGCAGCTGGCGCTGCAGCTGGGCATCGAACTGGTCCGTTTCGACATGTCCGAATACATGGAGCCGCATTCGATCAGCCGCCTGATCGGCGCTCCTCCGGGCTACGTCGGCTTCGACCAGGGTGGCCTGCTGACCGAGAAGATCGTCAAGACGCCGCACTGCGTGCTGCTGCTGGATGAAATCGAGAAGGCGCACCCGGACATCTTCAACATCCTGTTGCAGGTGATGGACCGCGGCGTGCTGACCGACACCAACGGCCGCGAAGCCAACTTCAAGAACGTGGTGCTGGTGATGACGACCAACGCCGGCGCGGCGCAGGCCTCGCGGCGCTCGATCGGTTTCACCAAGCAGGACCACGCCACCGATGCGATGGAGACCATCCGTCGTGCGTTCACCCCGGAATTCCGCAACCGCCTCGATGCGGTGGTGCAGTTCCAGCCGCTGGGCTTCGAACACATCCTGCGCGTGGTGGACAAGTTCCTGATCGAGCTGGAGATGCTGCTGCAGGAGAAGCACGTCAGCCTGTCGGCCACGCCGACTGCGCGCGACTGGCTGGCCCACCACGGTTTCGACCCGCTGATGGGTGCCCGCCCGATGGCGCGGGTGCTGCAGGACAAGGTGAAGCGCCCGCTGGCCGACGAACTGCTGTTCGGCAAGCTGGTCAACGGCGGCAAGGTCAGCATCGACGTGCGCAACGACGAGCTGGTTGTCGAGGCGCAGGCCGAGCCTGAGCGGCTGTTGCCGGCCACGGTTGAGTAAGCGCCTGTCGGGCATTGCCCGGCGACGGAAGCAACGACAGGGCGGCTCAGGCCGCCCTTGTCGTGTCAGCCCTTCAGCGGCTGCGCTGGCGGGCCATGCGCTTGAAGGCGGCGGCGTCCAGTGGCTCGATACGCTCGACCGTGCAGTTGGCGCGGTCGGTCTTCAGCTCGCTGCGTGAGTCGCCGCATAGCTGGTTGCTCTCGCCCTGGGTTTCAAACGCCAGCCGGCGCGAGGTCACTGCGTTGTTGCAGGAGGTTTTGAACACAACGCGATAGTGCTGGTCACCATTGCGCAGCAGCACATCACGATCGGCGCCGGCGCGGACGATCTGCTGGTCTTCGCTCAGGGCAATGCAGCTGTCACCGGCGCTTGCCGACGGCGTGTCGGCGGCCTGGGCGGCGGGTGCGATCAGGGCGGCAGTGCTGAGTACCAGGGCGGCGAAGCCAGCGGGCAGGGAGGTCACGTTCATGGCAGGGGCAGGGGGTGGCGATCCGGACTGGATCGGATGCCACGATGCCGCCACAGCTGCGAATGCGAATCTGCCGCAAGCATGGCTGACCGATGTCACGGTGCATTCGGTCAGGGTGTCGTCCGGCAGGGCCGGATTGCAGGCATGACAAAAGGCCAGCGTCCAGGGCTGGCCTTGTCGGGGTGGCGCAACGCGCCAGCCGCTTACTTCATTCGGTAGGTGATACGACCCTTGGTCAGGTCGTACGGGGTCATTTCAACCTTGACCCGGTCACCGGTGAGGATGCGGATGTAGTTCTTGCGCATGCGGCCGGAGATGTGGGCGATGATTTCGTGCCCATTTTCCAGACGAACGCGGAAAGTGGTGTTCGGCAGCGTCTCGCTGACGGTGCCCTCGAACTCGATGGAATCGTCTTTCGACATGTAGTCCTGTGCGGTTCAGAAAACGGCCACGCTGGGCCTAAGGCGCAGCATTTTACGCGTCAAACGCCCAGCTTGCAAAGATTGTGTTATTCCCCGGCAAAATCCGCTGCCGGCACGCGCCCGACGAGCCGGGTCCAGGCGCCTTCCCGGCCCTGCGCCTGCACCGCACTGCGGACCTGCTGCAGAAACGGCGCGCGCGGCAGGTGCTCGGCGCCCATGCGCAGCAGATGCGGATTTTCCACCTGCGCATCGATCAGCGGCCAACCCCAGCCGTGCAGCGTTCGTGCCAGTGCGGCCAGTGCCACCTTGGAGCCGCCACTTTCGCCACTGAACATGCTTTCACCGAAGAACATCTCGCCGATGGCCACGCCATAGATGCCGCCGACCAGCGTCTGCCGATCCCACACCTCGAAGGAATGTGCGAAACCCAGGTCGTGCAGCTGGCTGTAGGCATCCACCATCGCCGGGCTGATCCAGGTGCCGTCCTGGCCGGGGCGGGGGGCGCTGGCGCAGGCACGCATCACCTGGCTGAAGGCGGTATCGGCGGTCACTTCCCAGTGGTTGCCACGCAGCTGCCGGCGGAACCTGCTGCTCAGGTGCACGCCGTCGGTACGGAACACCATGCGCGGGTCCGGCGACCACCACAGGATCGGCTCACCTTCGCTGAACCACGGAAAGATGCCGCCGGCATAGGCGTTGAGCAGGCGCAGCGGATGCAGGTCGCCGCCCACCGCAAGCAGGCCATCGGGTTGGCGCAGCGCTGTCTCGGCCGGCGGGAAGGGGGCATCCGGCGCATCGGCCAGGCGCCAGGGCAACTGACGGGTCATGCCGGCATTGTATTCGTCGTGGCGATGCGCGATGTCTGGCACCATCACGCACTACCGGCAAGGAGCCCCGCATGAGCGATCCGATCACCGCCATCCTCGATGCGCACGATGCGCCGCGCACACGCAATGACAGCCTGGCCATGCTGTTGACCCTGGCCAGCGAAGACCGCCCACAGCTTGGCGCGCTGCTGCTGCAGGCGCTGGATCGGCGCTCACCCGGCTCCACCTTCCTCGACACGGCGTTGGATCTGCTGCCGGACGAGGCTGTCGCCCCGGTCTGTATTGACGCTTGGCGGCGCTATCGTGACGGCGAGCGCGGCGAGCTGCTGACCAGCGTGCTGGAGTTTGCCAGCTACCAGGCGCCGCACACGCTGCAGGACGATTGGGAGGCGCTGCTGGAAGTCGCCATCGAGGATGACATCCAGCTGGCCTCGCAGGTCTGGCAGGCATTGCCGTCGTTGGTTGCGACTGACTGGGCGCATCGGTTGACCGAGGCAGACGACGATCGCGAACTGGAGCGGGCCAAGGCAGTGCTGCTGGCCACCCAGCCGGAGACTCATGCCGCGGCCCGTGGCTACCTGGCCGACTGGAGCGATCTGGATGCCGAGGTCTGGGCGCACTGGGCGGGCCTGGCCGATGGCCCGCGTCTGCGCCATCTGCATGGCCGGCAACCGCTGCACCTGCGTTTCGGAAGCAAGCAACATCGTGCACAGGTGGCCGAAGAGCCGGGCTGGCGCAAACGGATCTGGCGGCTGCATCCCAGCTGGAATGGCGGTCAGGTACAGCATGCCGGGCACATGGGCGGCCCGCTCGATGCCGTGTGTGGCAGCTGTCATGCACCGCTGCAGCGCCTGCTGCAGACCGACGCTGTGGCGCTGGAGGAGGGAGCGGCCGGCTCGATCACCCTGGGCCTGTGCCTGGACTGTTGCGGCTGGGAAGATCCACCCGTGCGCTTCTATCGTCACGATGCGGAGGGCGTGCCGAGCTGCCACCCCAGCCAGCACTGCGAAGTGCCGATCAATCCCACCGACAGCGGTGACCTGATGCAGGCAGAGGTTGGTCTTGCCGCGATGGACAGCCCTCGCTGGCAGCAGCAGGACTGGGGCCAGTCCAATCATCGGCAGAACCTGTCACGGGTGGGGGGCGCGCCCAGCTGGGTGCAGAGCGCGCACTACCCGGCGTGCATCGACTGCGGCGAGCAGATGCCTTTCGTGATGCAACTCGACTCAACGTTGCCGACCACCAATGAAGGCATGTTGCTATGGGGGAGTGGCGGCATGCTGTACAGCTTCTGGTGCGCGAAATGCCGGGTGAGCGGGCATTTCTGGCAGTGCACCTGAGCGCGTCGGTCGCCTGAAGGCTTCCATTTTTGAGATTTGTTGCATTCCCTTGTGAGGCACCTCCAGTCACCCTTTTGGTTTACATGCCCTGGGCGGACTGCCATGACCTGTATTGCTGCCATGCAAGAGCTGCTTGAGATCGCTCAAACGCCCGGGGGCTCAGATAGAGCCTTGGTTGCGATGCTCGATCTCTCTGAGCGTGATCCCGCCGCCCTCTCGACACTGCTCATTCTGGCGATGAAGGTTCGGGCGAAGAGAAGCGGGATGCTAAGGGCTGCGGCTGAGTTGCTGCCGGATGACCGTGCCACAGAGGTTTGCAGGTTTGCTTGGATCGAGTTCAAGAGCGGTAATAACCACTGGCTGGCAGCCGAGATCGCGGCGCAGGCAGCCTATCGTTCCCCCGGATTGCTCCATGATGACTGGGATGCCGTCCTACGCCTGTCGGCCCATGAGCCTATAGAAGGCCCGTTCTGGCGGGAGCTGCCGATTGAGGTCGGCCGGCGGTGGATTCAGGAGGCAAGAGGGGCATCCTCATCTGCTGCTGGCTTGCCCGGAATGCCGCTTGAAATGAGCGGGGTAGTGGAGTTCCAGGACGCCGTGCGTGATCTACACGGTTCACGGAATGACCCTTGGGCAACAATTGGACGAGAGGGATTGTCTGGTCTCGAGGCGGGCTCCGGACGCGCGCTGCATGGAGGGTATGGTCTGCACCTGCGTTTCAATGCGCAGCTCCAGCGCTTGCAACTGGCGGAATCCACGGGCGTGGAGCGCCGCCTCCAGCGTTTGCATCCAACTTGGAAGGGCGGGAGTGCAAAGGCAACGGCGCATATGGGCGGTCGCCTGCAAGGGCGGTGTGGAATATGCGACTCACCGTTGCAGCGTTTGCTGGAACTGGAGCTGGCGTTGATCGGCCCGTGCACCCTCTCGATGGTGACACTCGGCATATGCCTGGACTGCCCAGACAATGGAGAGTCCGGTTGGTGCCACGGAGATCCCGTGTACTTCCGCCACGATGCGCAGGGTCTTCCCTTCGCCCATGAATCGCAGGTTCTCGACCCGCGTGCATGTTCCGAAACGTCGCCTTCGCTATTGGTGGCGGGCGTCGATCTGGTCGAGCTTCCGGGTCGCTTCTGGCAACCGCCTAGCTATGTGGGCGGCCGGCAGAATTACAGCCGGGTGGGCGGACTGCCATCCTGGATCCAGAGCGGGTTCTATCTGTCCTGTCCCGATTGTTGCCGCACGATGTTCTTTGTCATGCAGCTTGACTCCCACATTCCTTTGGATGATGGCTCTCTGATGCAGTGGATGAATGGAGGAATGCTCTATACGTTCTGGTGTGACCATTGCCGGATCAGTGGGCACTACAGCCAGTACAGCTGATTGAGTCGAGCAGGCTCGATGCTACGAGTGGAATCTACATAGACCGCCCAGTGTCGGCTGCGCACGAGCGTGGGCAGGAAGCCGCAGGTACGCTGGAAAATCGGCCTCAGCTACAGGTCGCGCTGTTCTGGTTTGGTCATCTTTGTCGCTGAAAGATATGCAAGAAATCCTATTGAAGAGCTGAGATGAGTTCGTCAGGCTGGGATCACATCCAACCCCCGGATTGTTTGATGAAATTCTTTGTGATGTCCCGGCTCAAGGAGCCGGGCTGTCCCGGGCTTGTGGAAGCCTTCATCGTTGACAAGGGGCACCCGCACCTCTGCGATCACTACTATGCCGACAATGAGCGCTGCAAACGGCCCTTATGGCATGGGAGAAGAGAGGGGGAGTATGCCCCGGTCTTTCAACCTGAAATGATCGCGGTGAACTGGGATCCTCGGTGGAGGTTTGACATCTGTAGCGCCGGTCAAGGTGCGTACTTTGCGAGTGATCGGTTTATGGAGATCAGTCGCAACGCAGGCGCAGGATTCGTCGATCAGTCACCTCTTACAGTGCGGTCGAGGCGCGGTGTCGACTTGGTGCAGTTCAGCTACAGCGCTGTGATCTTCAAGGAGCTTGACGTTCTTGACGTTGCGGCACCTGAGTCACTTTTAGTTCGTGACAGGACGTACGGCAACATCCATCGGGTGAAGACGCTTGTAGTCAGAGAGGGGTTTGTCGAGCCCATTTTTCGATTCAAGGGCATGTCGGGGAGCAGTCATACATTGATTTGCTCTGAGCAGTTCCGGCAGGCTGCGGGTCAGAGACTCAAGGGTGTGGAGTTCATCGACATCGATGGCGCCATCTGGCCCCACATTAAAATCATCTAAGCGCGCGGCAACTCTGAGTTACGAGCGGGTATTGTCGTCTGGGGTCTCTATGCGGAAAGGCCCATGCCCCTGCAGCTCCTGCTGGTAGCGCCGCACATCCCGCCGCTCCTGCCGGCACCAGTCGCGCAGCGCATCGGCGAAGTCCGCATCGGCCACCCAGTGCCGGCTGCGCACGATGGTGGGCAGGAAGCCACGTGCCAGCTTGTGCTCGCCCTGCGCACCCGGCTCGAAGCGGGCTACGCCCTCGCGCAGGCAGTACTCGATGCCCTGGTAGTAGCAGGCCTCGAAGTGCAGGCCGGGCAGGGTGGCGCCGCCCCAATAGCGGCCGTACAACGTGTCGCCGCCGCGCAGGCACAGCGCGCCGGCGATCGGCTCACCGTCCTGTTCGGCCAGGAACAGCACCAGCCCGCGCCCGAGTGAAATTGCCAGATGGCGCAGGAACGCCTCGGTCAGCGCCGGCGCGTTGCCGTATTCCAGGAACGTCTGCAGGTAGAAGCGGTACATGGCCTGCAGATCGGCGCGGGTGGCTTCGTCGCCATGCACCACCCGGAAAGTGATGCCTTGCCGGTTCACCTTGGACCTCTCCTGGCGGATGTTCTTGCGGTGCTTGTGGTTCATCGCGCCCAGGAACTGCTCGAACGTGCTCCAGTCACCTGGGTTCTGCCACTGGAACTGGATGTCCTCGCGCAACAGCCAGTCGTCGCCAAAGGCTGTTTCGTCAGCTGCCGTGTGGAAATTGATGTGCGCTGACGACACGGCGAGTGCGGGCATCTGTTCGCGCAGTGCCGTCAGCAGGGCAGTGCGCTGCGACGCATCACGGGCCAGCAGTCGCGGGCCGCTCACCGGCGAGTACGGCACCGCACCGAGCCACTTCGGGTAGTAGTCGCGGCCATGGCGCGCATAGGCATTGGCCCAGGCGTGGTCGAACACGAACTCGCCATGCGAGTTGGTCTTCAGGTAGCCGGGAATGGCACCGAGCAAGGCATCGCCGTCCCACAGGGTGAGATGCTGCGGCTGCCAACCCCAGTCCTCGCGCAGGCAACCGTAGGTTTCCAGGCCGGACAGGAAAGCGTGGCTGACGAATGGGTTGCCGCCGTCGTGCAGGGCATCCCAGTCGGTGGCGGGAACGGACTGCAGGGAGTCGAGGAAGCGGGCGCTGGGCATGGGGGAAAGGATAGGGCAGGTGGGATGCGGGCTGGGTGTGCGTAACCGGTCCAGCTTGTTGCGGCCAGGGCCATTCTTGCCAGGCAACGCCTGGCACTGCTGAAAGGAAAAGGCCGGCGCTTTCGCGTCGGCCTTCCCGGTCAATCATGCCTCGGCGCTATGGAAGCCAGCCTCAGCTGGCTTTGCCCTGTGCATCCAGGTAACGCTCTGCATCCAGTGCGGCCATGCAGCCGAAGCCGGCCGAGGTGATCGCCTGGCGATAGTGCTGGTCGGCCACGTCGCCGGCGGCGAACACGCCTTCCACCGAGGTCTGGGTGGCGTTGCCGCCCAGGCCCGAACGGATTTCCAGGTAGCCGTTGTTCATGGTCAGCTGGCCGTCGAACAGCTGGGTGTTCGGGTGGTGGCCGATGGCCACGAAGAAGCCGTGGGCATCGATGTCGCGGGTGCTGCCGTCCAGGGTCGACTTCACGCGCACGCCGGTCACGCCGGCCTCGTTGCCCAGTACTTCCTCCACCTGG
Organism: Stenotrophomonas sp. 2YAF26; assembly: GCF_052114625.1. Taxonomy (NCBI): domain Bacteria; kingdom Pseudomonadati; phylum Pseudomonadota; class Gammaproteobacteria; order Lysobacterales; family Lysobacteraceae; genus Stenotrophomonas; species Stenotrophomonas sp. 2YAF26. The sequence goes on from NZ_JBFRFC010000001.1 coordinate 179,175, forward strand.
TGGTGCCAGACGGTTTCGATCTTGCCGGCTTCAACCTTGGCGAACAGCTTGTCCTGCATGATCTTTTCCGCCTTCAGGGTGTCGCGGCGGTGGACCAGATAGACCTTGCGGGCGATGTTGGACAGGTACAGCGCTTCTTCCACGGCGGTGTTGCCGCCGCCGACCACGACCACGTCCTGATCACGGTAGAAGAAGCCGTCGCAGGTGGCGCAGGCGGACACACCGCGGCCCTTGAACTCCTCTTCGGTCGGGATGCCCAGATACTTGGCGGTCGCGCCGGTGGAGATGATCAGGGCATCACAGGTGTACTCGTGGCTGTCGCCGATCAGCTTGAACGGGCGCTGCGACAGGTCCGCGGTATGGATGTGGTCGAAGATGACCTCGGTCTCGAAGCGCTCTGCGTGGGCCTGCATGCGCGTCATCAGGTCCGGGCCCATCAGGCCATGGGCGTCACCCGGCCAGTTGTCCACTTCGGTGGTGGTCATCAGCTGGCCACCCTGCTGCAGGCCGGTGATGACGACCGGCTTCAGGTTGGCGCGGGCAGCGTAGACGGCAGCGGTCCAGCCGGCCGGGCCGGAACCGAGGATGACAAGACGCTGGTGGCGGGAGGGCAGGCTGGTGCTCATGTAGACTCGCGAAAAGGTAGATGGGACAAGGCGCGGCGATGTTTGCACAGCATCCTTGGCTGGTCATAGAGTGGCGGCTGGGGCAGGGCGATTCAAGCCGATGAACAGAACGCCGTCATCCATGGGCGGTTTCAGGCATTGTCCCTGCCCGTGCGGCAACGGATAACTGAAAACTGACGCCGTCTCGTTTATTATCAAACACTAACAGCGCATTCCAAAGGTATGGTCTAAGGTGGCGAAGCAGGTCCCCGAACGCTCCAAGTCCGACGACAAAAAGGCATCGCGTCGCTCGGCGGCAGCGGCCACGACCGACAATCCACGCCGTCAGCGCCTGTGGCGCGACCTGGGTCTGATCGCCATCGCGCCAGCGCTGCTGTATCTGGCTGCCAGCCTTTTCACCTATTCAGCGACGGATCCGGGCTGGTCACACACCGGCAGCGTTGTCGCACCGGTACACAACATGGGCGGCCGCGCGGGCGCGTGGATCGCCGACGTGCTGCTGCAGCTGTTCGGCTATATCGCCTTCCTGCTGCCGGTGGTGCTGGGTGCGCTGGCCTGGATTGCGATGTTCGGCCTCAAGCGCGAGAGCAAGGGCGAGAACGATCTGGACCCCGCGTTGCGGCTGGTCGGCCTGGTCGGCTTCCTGATCGCCGGCACCGGCTTCCTGCACGTGCGCCTGTTCAGTGGCGATGTTTCCAGTGCCGGCGGCATCCTCGGCAAGCTGGTTGGCAATTCGCTCAGCGTGGGCTTTGGTGCGCTGGGGGCGAACCTGTTCGTGCTGGTGTTGCTGCTGGCCTCGATCACTCTGGCCACGGGCCTGTCCTGGTTCGTAGTGATGGAGAAGATCGGTCGCGGCGTGATGTCGCTGGCGCCGTTGCTGGAGCGCAAGAAGGAACAGGCCACCGAGTGGCAGCAGACCCGCGTCCTGCGCGAGGAGCGCCAGGAAGTGCGCAAGGCCGATGCCGAAGTGCGCGCCAAGCGCGAGCCGGTGAAGATCGAGCCGCGCCCGGAGCCGGTGATCGAAAAGAGCGACCGGGCCAAGCGCGACAACCAGATCCCGATGTTCCGCGGCGTCAATGGCGACGGCTCGGACCTGCCGCCGTTGGCCCTGCTGGATGATCCCAAGCCGCAGCCCGTGGGCTATGACAAGGACACCCTCGACGCGCTGTCGCGGCAGATCGAGTTCAAGCTCAAGGATTTCCGCATCGATGCACAGGTGGTCGGCGCCAACCCCGGCCCGGTCATCACCCGCTTCGAGATCGAGCCGGCCCCCGGCATCAAGGTCAGCCAGATCAGTTCGCTGGACAAGGACATCGCCCGCGGCCTGTCGGTCAAGTCGGTGCGTGTGGTCGATGTGATCCCGGGCAAGTCGGTGATCGGCCTGGAAATCCCCAACGTCACCCGCGAGATGATCTACCTGTCCGAACTGCTGCGCTCGAAGGAGTACGACAAGTCGGCCAGTTCGCTGACCCTCGCGTTGGGCAAGGACATCGCCGGCCGCTCGACCGTGGCCGACCTGGCGCGCATGCCGCACCTGCTGGTGGCCGGTACCACCGGTTCGGGCAAGTCGGTGGCGGTCAATGCGATGGTGTTGAGCCTGCTGTTCAAGGCGTCGCCGAAAGACCTGCGGATGCTGATGATCGACCCGAAGATGCTCGAACTGAGCGTCTACCAGGGCATTCCGCACCTGCTGGCGCCGGTGGTCACCGACATGAAGGAGGCTGCCAACGGCCTGCGCTGGTGCGTGGCTGAGATGGAGCGCCGCTACAAGCTGATGAGCGCGGTGGGCGTGCGCAACCTGGCTGGCTTCAACAAGAAGGTGAAGGACGCCCAGGACGCCGGCCAGCCGATGATGGACCCGCTGTTCAAGCCGAACCCGGAGCTGGGCGAGGCGCCGCGCCCGCTGGAGACGCTGCCGTTCATCGTCATCTTCATCGACGAATTTGCCGACATGATGATGATCGTCGGCAAGAAGGTCGAAGAGCTGATCGCGCGMCTSGCSCAGAAGGCRCGTGCSGCCGGCATCCACCTGATCCTGGCCACCCAGCGCCCGTCGGTGGATGTCATCACCGGCCTGATCAAGGCCAACATCCCCACCCGCATCGCCTTCCAGGTCAGCTCGAAGATCGATTCGCGCACCATCCTCGACCAGTCCGGCGCCGAGACGCTGCTCGGTCACGGCGACATGCTGTACCTGCCGCCGGGCACGGCGATGCCCGAGCGTGTGCACGGCGCCTTCGTGTCCGATGAGGAAGTGCATCGCGTGGTCGAGCACCTCAAGGCAATGGGGCCGGCCGACTATGTCGACGGCGTGCTGGACGAAGTACAGACGATGGGCGATGGCGTGGTGGTCGGTGCGACCGGCCTGCCGGAGACCAGTTCCGGCGGCGGCGATGAGTCCGACCCGTTGTACGACGAAGCGCTGCGCGTGGTCACCGAGACCCGCCGCGCGTCGATTTCCGGCGTGCAGCGTCGCCTGAAGATCGGCTACAACCGCGCGGCGCGACTGATCGAGGCCATGGAAGCGGCCGGCGTGGTCAGTCCGCCCGAGCACAACGGCGACCGCACGGTGCTGGCACCGCCGCCGCCGAAGTAAGCCAAGCCCTGCCGCACTCCCGACGTCCAAGGAACCGACGCATGCTTCAACCCGTTTCCTGCGCGCTGGCGCTTGCCTGCCTGCTGGCAGCCGGCCCGGCGCTGGCCGACGCCGCCGCGACGGCTGTACCCGCAGTCGCGCCGCCGTCCACCGGCAGCGATGCCGAGGCCAGCAACAACTTCAGCTTTGTACGTTATCGCGCCGACTACCAGGTGCGCGCCGATGCCGGCAACGTGCAGACTGAAACCTACGAAATCCTGCTCAAGACCAAGGCAGCGGTGGAGCAGTTCAGCCAGGTGCGGTTGAGCTACAGCGAGAAGATGGAAACGCTGGATGTGGTCAACGCTTATACGCTGACCGCCGACGGCCAGCGCCGCGAAGTGCCGGCCGACCGCATCTACACCCAGGAAAGCTATTCCAGTGCCTCGGCGGCGATGTATGCCGACCGCAAGGTCCGGGTGATCGTGTTCCCGAACCTTGCGCCGGGCACGCGGCTGTTCTACCAGGTGCGCCGGACCCAGTTGACGCCCTATTTCCCAGGCTACTTCGGCCTGTGGGAAACCTTCAATGTGTTCACCCAGTACGACGATGCCGAAGTGACCCTCAGCGCGCCGGCCAATCTGCCCATGTTCGTGGACAGCCGTGGCGTGCAGGGCAGTGACCGACCGGTGGTGAAGAACGGCCAGGCGCAATGGCGCTGGCGCTACCAGCGCCGCGAGCCGATGCAGGCGCAGAACTGGTCGGCGGCGGTGTGGGAGTTCGGGCCGAACATCATGGCCAGCACCTATCGCGACTGGGCGCAGATGGGCCGCGCCTACCAACTGAAAGCAGGGCCGGCCGCACAGGTCACCCCGGAGATCCAGGCGCTGGCCGATGAAGTCACCGGCGGCATCAGCGACCGTCGCGCGCAGGCCGATGCGCTGTACCGCTGGGTGGCGCAGAACATCCGCTACGTGGCGGTGTACCTGGGCAATGGCGGCCTGGAGCCGAACAGTGCGCAGAGCATCCTCGACAACCACTATGGCGACTGCAAGGACCACGTAACGATCCTCGAGGCGCTGCTGGCGGCCAAGGGCATCACCAGTTCGCCGGTGCTGATCGGTGCCGGTGGCGGCCCGACGCTGCCGAAGATTCCGCTGCTGGGCCGCTTCAACCACGCCATTACCTACGTGCCCGAGTTCGACCTGTACCTGGATTCGACCAGTGCCTGGGCGCGCTTCGGCCAGCTGCCCGATGGCGACCTCGGTGCGCCGGTGCTGCACACCCGCGATGCCACCCTGGCGCGCACGCCGGCCAATGATCCGCAGCGCAACGCCACGGTGATGGAGGTGCGCTTCACCTTCGACGCGCAGGGCAACCTGCGTGGCGAGACGGTGCCGCAGCTGAGCGACAACGCCGAGATCGGCATGCGCGCGCAGTTCGCCCAGCTCAATGCACAGAACCGGGCGCGCGCTGAAGAATCGATCATGGCCGCGTCCGGTTTCGATGGCCGCGGCCAGCTGCAGCTGCAGGGTGTGCCGGTCGACCTGACCCGGCCGTTTGGCTATCGCATGGCCTTCCAGGCCGAGGACTACGTGGACTTCGATGTGGCCGGCGGCATGGCCGTGCCCGATCCGCCCGGTGGTGAATCGGTACGCGGGCTGTATGCCAGCGCCTCGGCACCGGACAACGAGACGCCGTTCTACTGCAATGCCAGCCTGCGCGAGGAAACCTATCGCCTGCAGTTCCCGGCCAATGCCCCGATCATCGCGATTCCGCGCAGCCAGCGGTTTGCCAATGCGGCCGGCGAGTACCGGGTCGACTGGAGCCGGCAGGGCCAGGAAGTGACCGTGCATCACCGCCTGCAGCAGAACGCGGTGCGCGGCGCCGAGGCGCTGTGCCAGCCGCAGGACTATGCCGCGTTCCGAGCACTGTTCCGCGAGGTACGCCGCGGCTTCCGTGGCCAGGTGCTGTACGGCAAGCTGCCGGCCGCTGGCGGCTGAATCGCCGATCAGCGATCAGGGCGTCATAATGGCGTCCTGATCGCCCATTCATCTTTCGCCGGGCACACTGGCACCCAACTTTCCTGGCCGCGCGCCCACAGGATTCCTGCATGAACCTTCGCCTCCGTCGTTTCCTCGCCACCACCACCCTGGCCGTGGCCTGCGCCGCCGCCGGCAGCGCCTGGGCCGGCGCCCGTGATGACCTGAAGACCTTCACCACCGGCCTGAAGGGTCTGGATGGGCAGTTCAGCCAGCAGGTGTTCGACAGCCGCGGCAAGGTCAAGGAATCCACCAGCGGCCGCGTTGCCTTGTCGGCGCCGCGCCTGTTCCGCTGGGAATACGTGCGCCCGCATGAACAGCTGATCGTGGCCGACGGCAAGAAGGTGTGGATGTTCGAGCCGGACCTGGAACAGGCGACCGTGCGCGAGCAGGGCAAGGAAGAGCAGAACAGCCCGCTGACCGCGCTGATCAACCCGGCGCTGCTGGAGCAGCAGTACGACGTAAGTGAAGAGGCTGCACAGCGCGATGGCCTGCAGTGGCTGTCGCTGTCGCCGAAGCGCGATACCGAAGCCAGCTTCCAGTACGCCGCGCTGGGCTTCAATGCGCAGGGCCTGGCGAAGATGGAGATCACCGATGCCGTGGGCCAGCGCACCGTGATCAGCTTCAGTGGCTGGAAGCGCAACCCCAGCTTCGCCGCCAACACCTTCCGCTTCACCCCGCCGGCCGGCACTACCGGTACCTGACCCTTGGTTGGCACGCTCTCGCGGTACAATGAGCACGTGCCAAGACATCGCTCCACTTCATTCCCCGGACCCGATCTGCTGAGTGTCGATCGGGAACACATGCGCCCGCTGGCCGAGCGCATGCGCCCCCGCACCCTGGACGAAATGGTCGGGCAGAAGCGTCTGCTCGCGCCGGAGAGCGCGCTGCGCCGCGCGGTTGAATCCGGGCGCGTGCATTCGATGATCCTGTGGGGGCCGCCGGGCTGCGGCAAGACCACGCTGGCGTTGCTGCTGGCTGAATACTCCGACGCCGAATTCCGTGCCATTTCCGCAGTGCTGTCCGGCCTGCCGGAGGTGCGCCAGGTGCTGGCCGAGGCGGCGCAGCGCTTCGCCGAAGGCCGTCGTACCGTGCTGTTCGTCGACGAAGTGCACCGTTTCAACAAGGCACAGCAGGATGCGTTCCTGCCGCATATCGAGCGCGGCACCATCCTGTTCGTCGGCGCCACCACCGAGAACCCGTCGTTCGAGCTGAACTCCGCGCTGCTGTCGCGTTGCCGCGTGCACGTGCTGGAAGGCGTATCGCCGACCGACATCGTTGAAGCACTGGAACGTGCGTTGGGCGATCGTGAGCGTGGCCTCGGCGAGGAACATATCGAGGTTGCGCCGGAGCTGCTGCTGGAGATCGCCACTGCGGCCGATGGTGACGTGCGTCGTGCGCTGACCCTGCTGGAAATCGCTGCCGAACTGGCGGGCGGGGAGGGTGGTCGCATCACCCCGCAGACCCTCACCCAGGTGCTGGCTGACCGTACCCGTCGCTTCGACAAGGGCGGCGAGCAGTTCTACGACCAGATCTCTGCGCTGCACAAATCCGTGCGCAGCTCCAATCCAGACGCTGCGCTGTACTGGCTCACGCGCATGCTTGATGGCGGCTGTGATCCGTCGTATCTGGCACGTCGACTGACCCGCATGGCCATCGAAGACATCGGCCTGGCCGACCCGCGCGCGCAGAGCATGGCGCTGGAGGCATGGGACATCTACGAACRGCTGGGCAGCCCGGAAGGCGAGCTCGCCTTCGCCCAGCTGGTGCTGTACCTGGCCAGCACCGCCAAGTCGAATGCCGGCTATGCCGCCTTCAACCAGGCCAAGGCCGATGTGCGCGACAGCGGAACCGAAGAAGTGCCGCTGCACCTGCGCAATGCGCCGACCAAACTGATGAAGGAGCTGGGCTACGGCGCCGAGTATCAGTACGACCACGACGCCGAGGGCGGCATCGCGCTGGACCAGACCGGCTTCCCCGATGCAATGGGCGAACGGGTGTACTACAACCCGGTGCCGCGCGGGCTGGAGATCAAGCTGAAGGAAAAGCTGGACCGGCTGCGCGCTGAGCGCGAGGCGGCGAGGGCAGCGAAGGGCGGATAGTCCGGTTCGCTTCATGCAGGGCTTCTCATTGCCCTGCCTGTGCGCATTTGGCAGACTGCGCGGCCCCGTTTTTCAAGGAACGATGCCGTGCAGGAAATGATTCTGCCGTTGAAGCGCTACGCCCAGTTCGAGGGCCGCGCCAACCGCCGCGAGTACTGGATGTTCCAGCTGTTCCTGTTGCTGGCGGGAACTGCGGTGGGCTTGATCGCGCTGACGGTGGCGCTTGTGGCTGGCCTCGTCCTGGACGCCGATTCCAGCTGGATGGCCGGAATCACGATCGGGGCACTGGCGCTGGTGGGTCTGCTCTGGCTGGCCACGATCGTGCCGCTTATCGCAGTGACTGTGCGCCGCCTGCATGACTGCGGCCAGTCCGGCTGGCTGTATCTGCTGGCCCTGGTGCCGGGTGGTGGCCTGGTGATCCTGATCTTTGCGCTGCTGCCAGGCACGCCGCAGGACAACCCGTACGGCCCTGTGCCTACTGGCCCCTGAGGTCGCCAACGTCGCCTCATGCAACGAAGCCGGCTCTGAGCCGGCTTCGTCGTTTCTGCGCTGCTGTCAGTGGTGCCGAGCTGCTTACTGCAGAACGCAGTCACCCAACGCCAGGTAATCCGATCCCGAGCTGAACTGCAGCGTGCAGCTGGCGGTGAAGGAGACGCCTTCCTCCATCGCTGCGAGCTTGGCGTTCTGCTCGTCATCGGAAGCGGTCAGGCGGGCCAATACCTGGCCATCTTCGTCGCCGGCTTCCAGGATCGGCTCGCCCTGCAGGTTGCTGGAGGCGCCCAGGCTTACCGCCGTGAACTGCACGGTCTGGTTGAGCTCTTCCAGCCCGAGAGAGGAATAGCCAGCCTCTTCATAGGCCGAATACAGCCCGGCAAGGCTTGGCGCGGCGTGGCCGGCCAGCGGAGCGAGGAGGCCAACGGCAAGTGCGATCAGTACTTTGTGCTTCAAGGTGTTCTCACAATCATGGGATCCGATCCCACGGGGGTTGTGGAGCTGATGGGCAGGGGCCGGGCAGGCACCCGCGGAGGCGGGGCGATTCCTGCGCCCCGATGGCGGGAAAAGTAGATGAACACGGACTTCCGGCGCAAGCGCTGGCGCGCGCGTGATACACAGTGTGACGTTTGATCGATGTGATAATCATTCGCGTTTAAGGTAGACTGCGGTCCCTTGTGAACCGGTGGCCGTGTGCCGCTTTCGCCGTCACTGATGAAGTCTTCCGTCCTGCCACCGCGCCGTGGCCCGCTGGTATCCGGCCTGGCCGCCTTGATGATGGGCCTGCTCCTGGCTACCCCGTACGCATACGCGCAGCAACGCAATCCGCTGCAGAAGATGGGCCAGACCGTGCTCGATGAGCCGGCGGTCAGCTACCGCTTCGAGCGTTTCGTGATCGACAGCCCCGACCAGCAACGCCGCTGGCGGGTGAATGTCGCGATCCCGGCCAAGGCCTCGAAGACCCCGGCGCCGGTGCTGTACGCGCTGGACGGCAACGCCGTGGCAATGGTGCTGGACCAGCCGCTGCTGGCCGAGCTGGCTGCACGCAAGGCGCCGCCGGTGTTGGTGCTGATCGGCTATGACAACGATCTACGCATCGATTCGGCCGCGCGCACCCGCGACTACACCGCGTGGATCGATCGCGCCGATGATGAAAGCGGCAAGACCCAGGCCGTTGGCGGCGGGGCAGCGGCGTTCCTGGACATGATCGAGCGCCGCATCAAGCCTGAAGTCGAGCGCCGCGCCACTATCGATCACCAGCAGCAGGCGCTGTGGGGCCACTCGTTGGGCGGTCTGTTCGTGCTCAGCAGCCTGTACACCCGTCCGGCGGCCTTCCAGTACTACCTCAGCGCCAGTCCGTCGTTGTGGTGGAGCCAGGGCGCGCCGCTGGGCGACGTCGAGCAGCAGTTCGTGCAGAACGCACACGGTCAGCACGCGAAGGTGTGGCTGATGCTCGGCGGCGCCGAGCGCGTCGGCGACCGCGGCAAGCGTGATATGAGCAATCCGCGCGTGGTCGCGCATCTGCGACGCATTGGTGGTGCCACCCCGGATGCGGCAATGCAGCTGTCCGAACGCCTGGGCCAGGTGCCGGGGCTGAGCGTGCAGTACCGCGAGTTCCCCGGCCTTGGTCACGGCCCAATGCTGCCGGCGTCCTTCCACGCAGCCCTGCATGAGCTGTACGGCGTGACCGATCGCAGCGCCGGTGACGGCCAGCCAACCGGTGGTGACAACGCCGCCGAATGAATCCCTCGCATGGCCATGCCGTGCGACCCCACTACCCAGGCGGACTGTCGATGTGCAGCGGCCAAGGCAACCGATGAATCCCGCGCCACGAGGCGCGGCCTACGTGTGCAAGGAGCCTTCCATGTCGTTCCGTCCGTCTTTCCGTCTCACTTCCCTGGCTGCCGGCCTGCTGCTGGCAGTGACCGCCACCGCGCAGCCGGTGTTCGACCAGCCGGCCAGCGCCACCTTCAAGGGCCAGGTTGTCTCACGCGGTGAGAACGTGGTTCCCGGCAGCACCGCCGATGTCACTGGCCGCGGCTTCGTGCCGGGCCAGCAGGTCAGCCTGCTGCGCGGCGATACCGTGCTCAACATCCAGCCGGTGGTGGTCGATGCCGATGGCAACTTCAAGACCCAGCTGGCCATTCCGGCCGACGCGGTGCCGGGCACCCACCCGGTGGTGGTGCGCGCCAGCCAGCCGGCCGCCGCAACCGTGCTGAAGCTGCGCGTGTCGCCGCAGTTGCCGCTGTCGGGCCAGGCGCAGTTCGCCACCCAGTCCAACAAGCTGGTGCCGGGCCTGTACCAGTCGGCCTACAGCGCCGCCAGCAACGCAGTGTTCGTCACCTCGGCCGTCGGTCGCCCGCCGGTCACCCAGTCGCAGCTGCTGAAGCTGGACCCGAAGTCGCTGAAGGTGACCAAGGCCATCACCCCGGCGCAGGTGCCGGGCAGCACCAACGGTGCCGTGTTCGCGGTGTACGGCGTGGGCGTGGATGATGCCAATGGCAACGTCTGGGTCAGCAACACCCGCCAGGACACCGTGGCCGTCTATCGCCAGGCGGATCTGTCGCTGGTCCACCAGTTCCCGGTCGGCGCCGTGCCGCACGCCCGCGACGTGGTGGTCGACAGCACGCACGGCAAAGTGTTCGCCTCGGCCGCCGGTGAGGACCATTTGTCGGTGTTCGATGCGAAGACGCTGAAGGCACTGGAGCCGATCACCCTGGCCTCGGGCGTGGACGATGAGAAGTTCGTGCCGATGAGCCTGGTGCTGGATGAGCCCAGCGGCAAGCTGTTCACGGTCAGCATCGGTACGCCGGAAGCGGCGGTGATCGATGTGGCCAGCGGCAAGGTCGACAAGGTCATCGATCTGGGCAATTCGATCAGCGCTTCGGGCGTTGCCTTCGATGCCGAGCGCAACCGCCTCTACGTGGCCTCGCAGGGCACCGACAACCTGCTGATCGTCGACGTGGCAAGCGGCAAGGTCGTGCACGACGTGCCGGTCGGCGCCGGTGCACTGAACGTGGCCTTCGATGCGAAGAGTGGCCTGGCCTACGTCACCAATCGCGGTGCCGGCACCGTCACTGCCGTCGACCGTGATGGCAAGGTGGTCGGCAACCTCGATGGCGGCACCTTCCCCAATCACGTCCGCGCCGATGGCAAGGGCAATGTCTTCGCCGTGAACAAGTCGCGTGGCGCTGAAGATCCGAAGGGTGACCGCATCACCCGCATCAGCCTGCGCCAGCCGTAAGCCACAGGGCAGGGCGGCACCCCGCCGCCCTGCCAGCAAGGAGAACCTGCATGAACATCGCTTCCCGCCTGCGCCAGTGCGCGCTCCCGATTGCCGTTTCATTGGTGCTGGCCGCCTGTGGCGACAAGGCGCCGCCGTCGCCGAGCAGTTCCGGGGCCGCTGCGCCAACTGCTGCCACCGCCGAGGCTGGGGCGTTGCCCGCAGGCTGGCAGCGCGTGGCGGGCAATGACGTGCCGACCCTGCCGGGGCAGCAGGTGCTGCTGCCGACCAAGGTGCAGTCCGACGATGGCGCCAGTGTTGAGGTGGATGACACCAGCCGGATCATTGCCGGCGGTGACGACATCATTGCGGTGATCGAAGCGCTGGGGCTGGGCAAGCAGGTATTCGCCGCGCCGACCAACACCACCACCCAGGCCGGCCTGGCTGCGCCGCATCAGTTCCTGTTCAACCGCACAACCGGCGTGGAAGGCGTGCTGAGCCTGCAAGGGTCGCTGTTCATCGGCAACAGCCTGCGTCGCCACACCGAACTGGCTAAGAAGCTGCGCGAAGTGGGCGAGCCCGCGGTGGTGATCGACGACCTGCAGCCGGCGCCGGACAAGGTGCGCAAGATCGCCGCCGTGCTTGGCGTGGGCGATGCAGGGCAGACCCTGGCCACGCAGGTGCAGCGCCAGCTGGATGAGGCCGCTGCCATCGGCAAGGGCCTGGGGCATGCGCCGCGGGTGATTCATGTGTCCGCGACGGGTGCGGGCGGCTCGCCGACCGTGGCCGGTGCCGACAGCGCATCGGCCAAGCTGATCGCACTGGCCGGCGGCCTGAACATCGGCACCGAGGCCGGCGTGGCCAACTATTCGCAGCTGAGCAACGAAGGCGTGGTCGCGGCGGCACCGGAAGTGATCCTGGTGACCGAGCACGACCTGCAGCTGTTCGGTGGTGCCGAAGGCCTGTGGAAGGCGTACCCGACGCTGAAGCAGACCCCGGCCGGACAGGCCAACCGGGTCTGGGTGATGCCGGATGCACAGTTGAAGTACGCCAGCATCGGTTCCGGTGCGGGCGCATTGGCCCTGGCGCAAGCGCTGGCGGCGCTGCCGAAGGCATGAGCCCTGCGGATCGACGCCGCCGTCGTGGGCGGACGATGTTGTTGATTGCGCTGCTCGCGCTGCTGGGCGCGGTGCTGGCGTCGTTCGCCGTGGGGCCGCTGCGCTTGCCACCGCTGGAAGTGATGCAGGCACTGGCGGTGAAGCTGGGCCTGCTGGATCCGCAATCGGTCAGCAGCCGTGACCTGGCCGTGGTGTGGCAGCTGCGCATTCCGCGTGCGCTGCTGGGGGCCATGGTGGGGGCGGCGCTGGCGATGGCCGGCGCCAGCCTGCAGGGACTGTTCGGCAATCCACTGGCCGATCCGGGCATCGTCGGCGTCAGCCAGGGCGCTGCGTTGGGCGCGGTGGCGGCGATCGTGCTCGGTGCGGCAGGCGCAGCCGGCTGGCTGGTGCCGGTGGCGGCATTCGGAGGCGGTGCTGCCGCGATCGGGTTGACCTACGCGCTGGCACGGCCGGGCAAGGGCAGCGGCAATGCCACGCTGTTGCTGGTGGGTATTGCGATGGCGGCATTTTGCTCTGCACTGATCGGTTTCCTGACCTACATCGCCAACGAAAGCGAGCTGCAATCGCTGGTGTTCTGGCAGATGGGTTCGTTGGYGCGGGCGAACTGGGCTGATGTGGTGGCGGTGCTGCCGCTGTTTGCCATCGGTGCGTTCGCGCTGCAGCGCCTGGCCACGCCGCTGGACATGCTGGCGCTGGGTGAGCGTCAGGCTCAGCACCTGGGGCTGGATGTGGCGCGTACGCGACGCCTGCTGGTGGCGTTCAGTGCGCTGCTGGTCGGTGCTGCGGTCGCGTTCGCCGGTTCGATCAGCTTTGTCGGCCTGGTGGTGCCGCACGTGGCACGTTTGCTGGTTGGTCCCGGCCATCGCTGGCTGCTGCCGTTGTCGGGGCTGTTGGGGGCGCTGCTGATCGTGGTGGCCGACACCGCTGCGCGCACATTGGACCCGCCTGCCGAGATTCCACTGGGCCTGTTCTCCGCCGCGCTGGGCGCGCCGTTCTTCCTGTGGCTGGTGCTGCAGCAGCGTCGCAAGGCAGCCGCATGAGCGCTTTTCTGCAATTGCGCGACGTGGTGGTGCGCCGCCAGCAGCGCGAGATCCTGCATGGCATCACCCTTGCGTTCCAGCCGCGCACGGTGACGGCGCTGGTGGGGCCCAATGGTGCCGGCAAGTCCACCCTGCTGGGCGTGGCGGCCGGCGATCTGCGCGCAGACGGTGGCGACGTGCATCTGCACGGACGTCCGCTGCGCGACTACAAAGCCGGGCCGCTGGCACGCGAGCGTGCGGTGATGCCGCAGGAGCACGGCGTGCGCTTCGCCTTCAGCGTGGAAGAAGTCGTGGCAATGGGGCGCCTGCCGCATCCACCGGACCCGCAGGCGGACGATGCGCAGGTGGAACGCGCGATCGACGCCGCCGAACTGCAGGCACTTCGCCTGCGCGAAGTGCAGCAGCTGTCGGGCGGTGAATCGGCGCGGACCACCTTCGCCCGCGTGCTGGCACAGGACACGCCCTTGCTGCTGCTGGATGAGCCCACGGCTGCGCTGGATCTGCGCCACCAGGAGCGCACCCTGCGCAGCGTGCGTGCCTGCGCCGAAGCGGGCGCCTGCGTGATCGTGGTCCTGCATGACCTCAATCTGGCAGCCGGGTACTCCGATCGCATCGTGCTGCTGGAGCAGGGCAGGGTGGCCGCTGACGGCACGCCATCGGAGGTGCTGACCGAGGCCAACCTGCAGCGCGTCTACCAGCAGGACGTGGTGGTGCTGCAGCATCCGCGCCGCGGTGTGCCGTTGGTGGTGGTTACCTGAGGCGAAGAGGGCACGCCAGGCTGTGCCGCGTATCATGTGCGGCTCGATTTTTTGCAAAGGAATGGCCTGATGAATCTCTCCCGCCCGCGTTGCGCGCTGTTTTTCGCCTTGATCGGCGTTTTCGGCGCCGCAAGCGCCGCTGCGACCAGCAAGGTCTCGCTGATGACTGCATCCGAGCAGGCGTCGCTGATCGAGACGCGGCATTCGACCGGCGAGGGTGCCGTGGTTTCATCGTTCACCACCGAGTACTTCGGCAATGGTGAGATCGGCATGGCCTGGGAGGACAAGCGTGTGCTGCTGTTGTGCAAGAAAGCGGCCTATCTCAACCTGCCTGGCATGAAGCCGGACGCCAGCAAGCTGTCGGTCGAACAGCGGCAGATGGTGGCCTACGAGGCGATGATGGCTGGCTTCGGCGGCATTGCCGCGCTGGGCGCGGTCACCGGCGAGTCGGTCGAGGTTGCCGATGACGGCACTGAGACACGTCGCCCCGGCGAATCAAAGTGGGCCTACGGCGTGGAGCGCTACGAGGTGGCCACCCAGCGCATGCCGGATGGCGCCCTGCGTGTGCGCGTACGCAAGCAGGCGACGGTCAACAACGCAAAACCCTCCTCGCCTGACGACACCTTCAGTACCGACGAGGACCAGGCCGCACGCCTGGCCGAACTGGCGCCGACCGGCAGCTGGACCGAAGTGCTGATCCATGGCGGTCCGCGCAAGCAGGGCAACGATCCGGCCATGTCGCTGAAGGGCTGGGTGTCGACCGTTGAGCAGCACGCGGCGACCGTGGGCGATGCCCGCCGGCTGCACGACTGCAAGTAATGCGCCTGACGACCTGGGTTGCAGCCACCCATGGGGTGGCTCTACTTTGGGGCTCATCGTTCCATCCATGTGCGCAATATTCACTTGCGCGCCAGATTGACAGGTCTAGAATGCGCCGCATGAACCGGATGCCGCTCCTGAAGTTTTTCACCCTGACCCGCGCAAGCGCGGAACGGGCGTGTCTGCCTGGAGCCCTACGAGGTCGCTGATCGCGGCCTTCGCTGGACCATCCACAGAGCGCCCTCCGGGGCGCTCTTTTCGTTTCCGCCCCCACCCCTCAACCCGCTCCACCGCAAGGAGAACGTGCCATGCACCAGATCGCCGAGACCGAACGCTAGCCGCACACGCCGTTGCCAACCAGCGTGTGCGGCCCCCGAAGTTGGCCCAGCAGGAACCTTTCTCATGAACACCAACACCCAGACGCTGTCGCGTCTTCGCAACCTCGGCATCATTGCCCACATCGACGCCGGCAAAACCACGCTTACCGAACGCCTTCTGTGGAAGACCGGCGAGATCCACCGCGTCGGCGAAGTGCACGACGGCAACGCGACCACCGACTTCTCGGCGATCGAACGCGAACGTGGCATCACCATCGGTGCGGCCGCCGTGCACGCACAGTGGGCGCCACGCGATCTGCCGCTGCACCAGCTGACCCTGATCGACACACCCGGCCACATCGACTTCGCCATCGAGGTCGAGCGCTCGCTGCGCGTGCTCGACGGTGCCGTGGCCGTGTTCTCGGCCGTGGACGGCGTGCAGCCGCAATCGGAAACCGTGTGGCGCCAGGCGCGCCGGCATGGCGTGCCGTTGATTGCGTTCGTCAACAAGATGGATCGCATCGGCGCTTCTTTCGAGCGCGTGCTGGAGCAGCTGCAGGACAAGCTGCGCGCGCGACCGTGGGCGCTGGGCGTGCCGTTGGGCAGTGAGGGCGACTTCCACGGCTGGGTCGACCTGGTCGATGGCCGCGTGCTGCAGTGGCAGGACGGAGGTGCGGCGACGGTGACGGACTGGAGCGAAGCCGAGCGCGCGCAGTGGCGGCCGCAGCGCAATGCGCTGGTCGAAGCCATAGCCGACCACGACGATGTGCTGGCAACGGCATGGCTGGAAGGCCGTGACATCGACGCCGCGATGCTGCGCGCCGCGATCCGCCGCGTGACGCTCGCGGGTGCTGGCGTGCCGGTGCTGGCCGGCGCCGCCTTCAAGGACAAGGGCATCGAACCGTTGCTGGATGCGGTGGTCGATTACCTGCCGTCGCCGCTGGATCGTCCTGCGGTCACTGCCGAAGGCGAGGGCGGCGACGTCCTGCTGCCGCCGGACCCGGACGGTCCGCTGGCTGGCCTGCTGTTCAAGATCACCCACCAGCAGCACGGTGCGTTGAGCTTCGTGCGGCTGTACTCGGGCACCTTGAAGGTAGGCGACAACGTGGCCAGCTCGCAGCACCCGCAAGGGCGTCGCATCAGCCGGCTGGTGCGCGTGCAGGCCGACCAGACCCAGGACATCGGGCAGGCCGTGGCTGGCGACATCGTGGCGGTGCTGGGCTGGAAGGATGCGGTCAGCGGTGAAACGCTGAGCGGGCGAGGGCAGCCGCTGCTTCTGGAGAGCATCCAGGCGCAGGCCCCGGTGCTGGCATGGCGGCTGGAGCCTGCACGTGCGGCCGACCTGATCCGGCTGGCGCAGGGTCTGGCCAGCCTGGCCCAGGAAGATCCCTCGTTCCGGGTGGAAACCGATCGCGACACCGGTGAAACCCTGGCCTGGGGCATGGGCGAGCTGCACCTGGAAGTGATGGTCGAGCGCCTGCGCAGCGAATGGAAGCTGGACATCGGCATTGGCGCGCCACGCGTGGCTTACCAGGAGACGCCGCAGCGTGCCGTTGAAGGCGTCGTGGGCCGTCTGGTCAAGCAGACCGGTGGCCAGGGCCAGTTCGCGCACGTGGTGCTGGATGTGGTGCCGCGCGACGACGGCGAGGTTGTGTTCAATGACCGCATCGTCGGTGGCGTGGTGCCGCGCAACTTCATCGCTGCGGTGGAGAAGGGAGTTCGTGCTGCGTTGTCGGAAGGCCCGCAGGGCCATCCGGTAGTCGGCATCGAAGTCAGCCTGGTGGATGGCCAGACCCACGCGAAGGATTCGTCGGAGATGGCGTTCCATCGGGCCGGCAGCGAGGGCATCAAGGCCGCGCTGGCGGCCAGCGGTACGCAGCTGCTGGAACCGGTAATGGCGGTGACGGTGCATTCACCGTCGGCCTCGGTGGGGGACGTGGTGGGCGATCTGAATCGCCGCCATGGACGCGTTGCCCGCATCGACGACCAGGACGGTCGCGCCGAAGTCAGCGGGTTCGCGCCGCTGGCGCAACTGGTCGGTTACACGACTTCGCTGCGTTCGCTGAGCCAGGGACGCGCCAGCAGCGAATCGCACCTGCATGGCTACGAGCCCGTGCGTGCTTCGTAAGGAAAGAGCAGGGGAGCCCGTTCGCGGGCTCCCTTTTTACGTATTGGCGGGGGACTTATCCACGCCATGCGTGGATGTGTGCCCGTCGTGCACGACGCACTTGCACTGCATTGCAACAAAACTGCAGAAAAAGCTGGATTAAAGTGATGCCTCACGATAAATTGCGCACCCCCCGTTGCTTGCCGCCGCCCGCACCCTGCCCATGCGTGATGACAATGATCCCGGAACCCTGGAGCTGACCCTGCCGCGCAAACGCGGTCGGCCGCCCAAGTTCGGGTACGCAATGAGCGACGCACAGCGGGCTGCACGCTATCGGGCACGGCGCGCTGGCCAGGCCAACCACGCCGATGTGCGGCATTGCAGCGACATGGTCCTGCTGGACAAGATCCGCGCAGCGGTCAGTGCGCGCGACACCGAACTGGCCGGCTTCCTGGTCCACGTACTGTGGCAGCGCTACCCGTTGCAGCTGAAATAAGTCGGCGGCGGGGTGGCCGTTGTCACCTGCCTTGTTGATAATGCGGGATTCAGGTTGTTCCCGCTGGCGCGCCCGGGATGGCAGGCGCGCATGATCGACATGGTTTCCACGATGACCACCACCAGCGACACCACCACCGAAGCTGCGCCGAGCAGCGCGCCCCTGTTCTACACCCGCCCGGTGCCGCTGCAGGCAGACCTGCACGCCGATCTGCGCATCCTGCCGGGCAAGCTCGAGTTCGCTGCCAGCAGCAACTCCATCCCGCTGGTGCTGGGCGAATTCTCGCTGGCGCTGCACCACTTCCCGATCCTGTTCGCAGGCCCGAGCGCGGTGCCGATGGCCGCCGTGGGCGTGACCACCGACAACCTGTTCATCACCGATGGCCTGTGGGACGACGAGACCTACATCCCGGCCTACCTGCGCCGCCATCCCTTCATCTTCATCGACACCGGCGCGGACAATGACTTCCTGCTCGGCATCGACGAAGACAGCCCGCGCATCGTCCGTGGCGGCGAAGAAGGCCAGCCGCTGTTCGTCGATGGCAAGGCCACCGAGATGGTGCAGCAGGCGCTTGAGTTCTGCGGCCAGTTCACCCGCGAGCACGAGCAGACCCAGGCCTTCTCCAAGGCACTGGTCGACAACGGCCTGCTGGTCGAGCGCAATGCAACCGTGCGCCTGCCCGATGGTCGCGAGTTCAACCTCAACGGCTTCTTCGTGGTCGACGTCGAGAAGTTCATTGCGCTGCCGGATGCGACCGTCATCGAATGGCACCGCAACGGCTGGTTGGCGCTGATCCACCAGCACCTGATCTCGCTGGGTCGCTTCAACGACCTGACCCGCCGCCAGGCAGGCCGCAACGCCGCCTGATTCAGGGCGACGGCGCGGCTCCCGCAGCCCGGGAGCCGCGCCACGACTGCAGCTCGGCCAGCAGCTGGCGCGTATCGTCCCAGCCGGGCGGCACGCGATCGCCCAGCTCCCATAGCTCGCCGGCGCGTGCCTCCATGCCGCCCGCGTTGAGCATCTGCAGCACGCCCTGCAGGCGATGCGCATGATGGCGCAGCTGCGCGGCATCGCAACGAGCGATCGCTTCGTGCAGGCATTGCAGCTCGCGATCGATATCTTCTTCGTAGGCGGCCACCAGTTCGCGGGCAGTGTTTTCGAAGGCACGGCCGGGCACAGGCTGGTCCAGCGCCTGCAGCAGCGCATCGGCCTGCAACGGCTTGAGCAATACCGCGTCGATGCCGGCAACCTGGCAGCGCATCGTGTGATCGTCGCCAGTGAAGGCGGAAAGCGCGATCAGCCGGGCGCGCGGCGCGCCCTCTGCTTCATGCAGCCGCAATTGCCGGGCCAGCGCGTAGCCATCCATTCCCGGCAGACCGATGTCCAGCATCACCAGCGGGCAGGGCGCCTGCATCTGGGTCGCCAAGGCATCTTCGGCATTGGCAGCCTCCTGCACCGTCGCGCCCCAGCGCCGCAACTGGGCGGCAATGACCTGCCGGGTCAGCGCGTGATCCTCCACCAGCAGGATGCGCGTGCCGGCCAGCCGGGGCAGGGCGGACGCAGCGGCAGTGGCCGGCGCATCTTCCTGCACCTGCTGCACGGGCAGGCGAAGAATGAAGCGGCTGCCACGGCCATGCACGCTATGGACATCCAGGGTGCCGCCCATGGCCTCGGCCAACGTGCGACAGATGGAAAGGCCCAGGCCGCTGCCACCGCGCTGCCTGCCTGCATCGGCCTGCCGGAAGGGCTCGAACAGGGCGCTCATCTGCGCTGGCGCGATGCCGATGCCACTGTCGATGACCTCTATCAACAGTGATGCGTTCTTCGTGGGCGCATCCAGCTGCAGGCGCAGTTCAACGCCGCCTACGTCGGTGAACTTGACGGCATTGCCGAGCAGGTTGTCGAGCAGCTGGCGCAGGCAGTCCGGGTCCGTTGCCAGCATCGGGAACGGCGCCTGCGGTGCACAGAGCTGCAGGCTGAGCGCCTTCTTCTGCGCGAGGGGCGTAATGGCCTGCAGCGCCTGCGTGCAGATCGCAGGGACGTTGCAGGGCACCAGCTTTGGCCGGAAAGTGCCGCTGGCCAGGCGGGAGAAGTCCAGCGTGCGGTTGAGCAATCCGCGCAATGTCTGGCTGGCGGTGGCCGCAGCGGCTACCAGTTCGCGTTGACCGGCTGGCAGTGGCGCCTGGCCCAGCAGGTCGATCGACGCCATGACGGCCTGTGCGGAATTGCGCACCTCATGGCTGATCATGCCCGTCATCTGCGCCTGCTTCTGATCAAGACCCTGCTGCTGGCGCAGCCTGCGTGCAGCCAGCAACGGGAATGCCAGCAGCAGGGCTGCGGCTGGCAACAGCCAGAGCACGGTGCCATCGAGGCCTTCGCGCACCTTCTGGCCGAGCGCGGCCGGCAGCGTCTGCCGCGCCCAGCGCTGCAGCAACTGGGCATGCTCTTCGATGGTGATGTCATCCAGTGCCGCCTCGATACGATCAAGCAGCGCCTGGTCTTCGCGCCGGGCAAGCAGATGCAGCTGGGTCGAAAGATCGGCATCCACTGTCTGCAACCGCAGGCTGTGGGAGAAGTGACGTCGTGCTATCGCACCTGCAGTGGATTCCAGCCCGATCGCAACGTCGGCAATGCCGGCATCCACGGCAGCCAATGCCGCCCGCATGCTGGGGTGCGGCAGCACAGGCACCGCAGGGTGGTGCTGTGCCAGCCACACCGGGTAGGGGCCTCCTTCAACAGCAGCGATGCGCAGCGTGCCGAGATCGGCAACCCGCCGCGGCAAGCGCTCGCCAATACGGCCGGCAAGCACGCTGGCACCGCCAGGAAAACTGCGCGAGGGCGCCAGGCTGGGGCAGGGCAGGCGTGCCCCATCGTCAGCACCCATCGCCAGCACAAGATCGGCCCGCCCCTCACAGACGGCGGTCATCGCGGCGAGGGTGCTGGGAAAAGGGACTTCGACGAAGGTCAGGCCGGAATGGCGGGCCACGAGCGCGGCATAGCCATGCGCCAGCGTCTGCAGCACCTCGGGGTCGGCAGCATCTTCGGGCACAGGGTGCAGCGTGGGGGCCGCGGCCACCCGGACCACGCGCCCCGCTGTCCATTTTCCGTGCTGGATGTCGCCTGCGGACGTACAGGGAAGCAGGGTAAACAGTGCCAGCAGCATGAACCTGCGGCCACGCTTGAACAGCGCGGTCACAGCGCCTCCAACTGCTGCCGTATCGCGAAGATCTCCGCGTCATTGCGCAACCCCAGCTTGCGCAGCGCGGCAATCTTCTGCGTGCTGACGGTCTTGATGCTGCGGTGGCGATGCAAGGCGATCTCCGAGACGGTCAGCCCATCCAGGACCAGCCGGATGACCTCGCGCTCGTTGCGGCTAAGTGCATCGCAGGGCGTCAGCAGCTTGCACGACGGCGGAATGCGGCAGAGCCCTTGGGACACGCGTACGACCGCGTCGGACAGTTCAATCAACGGCTCGGATTTGCCGACAAAACCGCTGATTCCGGCATCCAGCAGGTGGTTGATGATCGCCACCGAGGTCTGTCCGGCAAAACCCAGCAGCGTTACCCTCGGCAATGCCTGCCGCAGGTGCTCGACGAGCTCGGTGCCGCTGATATCACCGGGCGCCAGGGTGATGTCGATGATGGCCACATCGGCATGACGCTGCTGCAGCGCCTGCACGAACGCCTGGCTGTCACTGTGGCTGGCGACGATCTCGAAGCGGCTGTCGTTGCCCAGGTGGAAGGCCGTGCCGCGGCGGACGACGTCATGGTCATCAAGCAGGGCCAGGCGAAGCCGGCGCGGTGCAGGGAATCCGTTCATGCGCAGGAGTGTTGTCAGCGCCCAGTGGCGTGGCACTCATTCTGGCGCTGCTGTCGCGTCGAGCATCGAAAACGTTCAATTTTTGAGACTTTTCCTAAAGCGAAAACGAGAAAAGTTGGAGCGTTGTGTCGGGATCGGCACAGGGTGGGTGCAGCCAAGTGGCCTGTTGCGGCTGGCAATTTTTGAATCGCGAGTGCAAGGAACGCGCGGACTGCCTGTGCCGCGCAAGCCGAGTGCGCGCTCCGCTGGCGAGTGA
This sequence comes from Stenotrophomonas sp. 2YAF26, assembly GCF_052114625.1. NCBI lineage: Bacteria > Pseudomonadati > Pseudomonadota > Gammaproteobacteria > Lysobacterales > Lysobacteraceae > Stenotrophomonas > Stenotrophomonas sp. 2YAF26. The sequence continues at coordinate 200,965 of NZ_JBFRFC010000001.1, forward strand.
CGGGTTGGCGGGCGCCATTAACGTGACGCGTCACGGTGGTCGCGGATCTGGCGCTGAATTCTGCAGGGTTGAGGGCTTGGGCTTCCCTCAGAATTGAACGTCAGCGCGGCGGGACGCGCCTGCGGGTATGGCCGCCGGTGGCGCGACTGGCGCGGCAGGTGGGGCGGGAGCTTCGGTGTCGCCGTTGCCTTCGCGGAGATCGCCGGCGCTGCCCGATTTTCCGTGGGTGGCCATGGATATGCTGTTGATGGCGCAAAGATCATCGACGAAGATCTGGACTGATGAATAGCAAGGGCGGGCTGATTCATGAATGCGCAAGCAGAGTTTTTCGTCGTAGAAATCATGAAAGATGGGTCAGGTCGACCTGTCTATGTTGGATTTCCTGATCAAGGGCGTGGCGTTCGTGTGGGAGACAAATTCATCCTGAGATATGAAGTGCCACGCACGCTGGACGATGCACGCAATGGCCGCCCTAGAGCAGAGCCCGTAAATCAACGAAGTTTGTCGCTAACAGTTACGGCAATTGATTCGATGAGCAAGTTGATTCAAGAGCTACCCTTGGGGGTAACTGGAGCTCTATATCTTGAGGGGGACGGAATCGAGCATGTAGGCAGGAGGACGTTTCTGAAAACGTCAGACTCGATCTCATAGCGAAGGCCGGGGCACCCAACTGGCCGTTCAGCGCCTGCGGCGGCACTGCGGCGTGGCGGGACGTCAGATTTCGCGATTTGTCTCAGCTGCTGGGCCGTCAGCCCAAAGATGTCGAAGCGAAGCTCCAGGAGGGCGAGGTTTGCGGCGGTTGTGGTTCCTGGGATGGTCGAGGCAAGTGCTATGCCAGCCCGGCCAGGTTCGTTAGAACATAATATACATTATGCGAAATGCCATATTTGCCGTGGTTGGGTTCGTCGCCTCCGCTTGGCAATGGCTGCGGCTCTGGCTTGGCTCTTGCCTGCCTGATCGTTCACCCGACAAGGACGAGCTCGCAGCATGATCAAGATTGATCCGCACGACCGCATAGATCTAACCGGCCCTTGGGCCGGTTTCGGATTCCAAGGTGGGCACATGTTCACTCCTGAGGGTCAGTTCGACCCTTGCGACATGGCCTGGTGGTCCCTGACCTGCAACATTGCGTGCGAATGGCGGCTAGTGATGGCCGAGGCGGCTCCTAGCGCCTCAATTGCCCGGAGAGCTTCCACCGCAGCACAATCGGATGCGAGCAGCAAACAAGTGACCCAAAGTCGAATCTCCATACCCCTCCAGACCCGCTGGCTTTACTAAAATGTTAGGAACCAAGCTGTCGGTAGCAACTATGTAATTCATCCAACAGGCGTTCTCTGGTCTTTAGGATGTTTGCGCGCCAAGTTTCAATCTCTGGATCCGACATTGTTTCCGAGTCGATCATAGCAGACCGCCTGAACGCGATTACCATTTCGCCATAGCTCCTTAGCGCTTGCCGGGCATCTCGTTTGCCAAGCAGCAATAGCTTTGCCTCCGAGCTGGTTAGCTCGTGGAAAATATTGAACAACGCATCGTTACTCTCTCCAAGATTGGCAATTTTGCGCGAACTCAATGGCTTTGCTAATCGACGCATCCGATGCGCATCGGTAGCCAAAGCCCAGTGCCTTAGGGATGCCTGAGTGAATCTTTCAGTCTGCTCTGCGACATCTTTTAGCATCTGAAACTCGCGATCTATACGCGCGCGATCCAGATCGCGTCGGTGCTGTGAGCGCGAGAGCAAAAGCGCAGAGGCGCCTGCAATGAAGGCGCCCAAGCCGATCTTTACCGCTGAATCTACGACTTCCAGCAAATTCATATGTTGGCCCCTTAAAACACCGGATAGTGCCACGCGGCATGCCGCAAAATGCGGTCCAATTAACGTGATTCGTCACGGCCGATCAACAAACCCCCATTGGCGGCCCACGCGTCGCCCACTATAGTGCCAGCCCTCACAAGGGCGAGTGGGCATGACGCTGCTGCGCGAGCAGGCCCGCAGCCTGTTCGCCAGCATCATCGACGATGCCAAGCATTGGTCACGCCACGCCCGCATCCATAATGCCGCCTGGCTGGAGCGAACCAAGGTCGCGTTGAAAGGCTACTGACGCCTGACGGCCTCTGGCAATCCTGTCGCATCCGCCCCGCCCGCGATCCCGCCGGGCGGATGCCGACAGTCCGCAGGCAGGCACAGCCGACACCGCCGATAGCATTGCAGCGCAAGGCTCCAGCGTCGCTCCGTCGTATGCAACGATTCTGAAAATGTTGAAAGTGGTGTCGGCTTCAGCCCTACTGCATTGGCATCGCGCACAACCGGGCGTATTCCTTGCTGTGCCACCTTGAACAGGTGGCCGGGCTTCGAAACCCCGGTTCTACGCTGAAGTAAACGCTTGCCAGCCGGCATCACCCATCAGGTGGTGCCGGCTGGCAATCCGTCGGCCGGCTATGGCGGGCGGTGCGTGGAGGCCTTGCGCCTGCCGGTTCCAGCGTAGACCGGGTTTCGAACCACGCATCGTCCGCCACCTTTATCGGTGGCGGCTTCTGCCTGCACGCAAGGAGCCCTGCCATGACCACGCCCTACTCCCCTGCCCCACAGCCCATCCACGAGGCGCCCTCGGCCGGGCCTGCCGTGGATCCCAACACCCTCATCGCGCTGCTGCACAGCATCGGCTCGGGCGTTGCCGCCAACGGCCAGCCCTGGCCAGAGCGCCATCAGCTGCGTGGCCGACAGATGGCGCTGGCTGATGTCGACTGCTCGCTGACCGGCTTGCGTGTGGTGCTGGAAGTGCTGCTGGCTGCAGAACGCACCCGCCAGAACGGCGAGCCGGACCAGTACGTCGGCGACCGGGTGATGGAAGGGCTGATCATGGCCGGTATGGGGCTCGCAGCCCATGCAAGCGAACGGCTGCAGCCGGCAGACTGAAGGATTGCTCTGGTGAAGTGCACGCTGGTTGTGCGCACTCCGCTGGTGAAGGTGCACCAGGGGATGATGTGGGTGCTTTTTCTGGCACTGGTCGTTGCAGCACGGATTCATTGGCCAGAGCCTGAAGAGCCAGAGATCCTCGCGTACCGGGGCGTATCCGATGAGGCGTTCTGGACGCTGCGCCGTCACGCGCTCCGTTTCGCAGAGGCGCGGGCACGGGACGGTTTCGAGTTCACAGATGTGCCGAACGCAGCGTCTTCTTTCCAGGTCCAGTGCAGGGGTGTGCCCGTCCTCTACGTGGAGAGGCAGCAGTTCCTTCTGTTGATCAGGCTGCCACTTGGCGCGGGGCGACGGGCGCCTGCGATCTTCCACCTGCAGGCTACGCTGCAGTGGCCACTGCAGCCATTGAGCTATCTGGAGCAATTCCTCGCGGGCGTGCAGGAGCCAACAGTGCAGGATCGATTGCTGCTGATGGCCGCTGGCGGCGTGCCTGAGGATGAGCGGTGTGGCGTGCTGAAGTAGGAGTACAGCCCCGGCTACGCCCCCGTCTCACCCGCCCCGCCCTAGCCGGTGCGTAACGACGGGCGCGATCCTGCTACCTTTTGCGCGAGCCACCTGTTGCGGCGTTCCCTTCGCCACAATTGGGGCCGCACGCAACCCCTGCGCCAGGCCCGACATCAATGACCCAGGCTGCCTGCACAACCGCGCACATGTCATGCTCGATCGTCACTGCCGTGTTTCCCGCTTCAAAGCGCGCCCGCCGTGATCACCCACCTCCGGCCCAACATCCACCAGCCACCGCGCGCGACGCATCAGCTCCGGCATCACGGACCGACAGCCGGCCTTCACGGCTACCACGGCGCCTTCAATGCAATTGTGCGGAGCGCGCCCTCTCCCCCTCGGAACCCATGCCCCACCTTCCTCGTCTGCATGGCCACGGAGCTACGAGCGGGGGCGGTGGCATCGCAAAAAAATGCATAGCACTCGGGGACGCTTCTGCGCCCCCGATAGGCCATCTGTAGCGCACCCCATCCTCAATGCGCACTACGTTGCTGTTTGGGAAGGAAAGTCAGCTTGATGCTCTCGTAGGTCGCCTTGTCCTGCTCATTACCCTTTTCGGCGGCGAGCCTCCCCCAGCGCAGCACCTCGGCTCCGTTGCCGTGCAATAGGCAGTCAAGGCTGTAGTCGCGCATCTGCCTGATGGCCGAAAGATCTCCATTCTCGGCCTTGGTACGACTGGACGCCACATCAAGGGCTCGGCAGCCGGACTCTCCTGATACTGGCTGATCATCTGAACTGTGCCCACATGCGACCAGCAACGCGACGACTACCGCGAACGCGGTGCATCTAATCACGGCCTGACGCTCCTGTACTCACCGGGGTCACTGAGATTCATCGGGCCGTGAATGTCTCCCTTGTGGCCATAGGGAGTTGCCATTGGTCCTCGGGGGGTGTACCAGACAGACCTTGTCGGTGCATCCACCTCAGTCCGTCGGGCCCTCGATAGCCCGGTCATTACGTTGGTCATGCCCTTTACCTCGGGGTTCGCGCCGGTATTGCAGGCCTTCAAGATGACCGGCTCCTCTGGCTTGCAGCCAGACCGACTGAGGAGATCATTGAACTTGGACATCGAAGCGTCATCATTGCCGAAGTAGCGCACCTTATTGGCGGTGCCGGCCCGGGTGTCAGATATGTGGGTCCATGCGCCATGCGCATAGACCACGCAGTATCCAACCATCTCCACGTCGGCCAGGGCGCCTTTGTAGATGATGGCGTCATCCTTGTTCTGCGCCCCGACCAAAACAACCTTCTTCAGGCCGAATGGGTCGACGAAGGCAAGGGGGGCGCCGTCTACGTACCCATAGGTGGCGTTACCTCCGGCCAGGCCGACGGGATCACTCTGGACGTAGCGCCCCACGCTTGCATCGTAATCTCGGAGGTAATTCTGATTGAGTCCAGTCGCCTTGTCGTAGCGTTGCCCTGGGAAGCGCAGGTTGAACGTAAAAGATTTCCCGTCTCGATCCGGGTCTTCATTTGGTGCCGTACCCCCAAATGCCTCTCCCCTGATGTCCCACGTCCAAATTGCTGTGTCACGGTCAGCGCTGATTACCGCACGCGGGGTGCCTAGATGGTCGGGCTGTATGTAATTCAACGTGGAACTCGCCAAGACTCCAACCGGCAGATCCTCCAGCCAGATCACTTGCTGTATCGATTGCCCGTTCTCATCGTAGTCGCCCATCCAGTGCCCTGATTCGTCGTAGAGACTATAGGTGCCGGATGTATTGATGGAGCGATATACCTGTTCCCCCCGCCAGTTGTGACTGTACTTCATCGCCAAGACCCCCTCACGCCAGACCTGACTCATGCGACCAGTGGCGTCGTAAGAAAAGGTGCGCTCTGTGCCATTGATCGCCGTTGTGTTGCCGGAGGCATCGTAGCGCCGTGGTACGCCACCCACGCTCGACAGGCGATGACTGTCGACAGCATAGTCGTAGGTCTGGCTCTGACCATTGACTAAGGCGTTGAGTCGATTACCTGTAGCATCATAGCTGTATCCATCGATCACGGCTCCAGTAGCGCCATCGTTGAATGCGGTCATTCGGCCTAGAGTGTCATAGACCAAGCTGATCGCCGGCACCATTCCGCCGGGCGCGGTCAAAGCGACAAGGTTTCCAACCTCGTCGAATGCAAAACCTACGTTGAGCCCATCGCTCCTGCCATCCCCTACCGCCAGTGGCCGGTAGTCAAAGTCCAGAGTACGCATCAAAGTGCGGCCATTGCCGTAAGTCCAGCCGGCGCTCGGTCCGAACGGATAATAGCCGGATGTCCTGAGCAGCGTCTGGCGCAAGCTGCCAGCAGGGGTGACACCAACCTCAGTAACCTGCCCCAGCGCGTCGCGCACGTAGTCGACCACTGCACCATCCGGGTACGTCACGCTCTTCAACCGACCGGCTTTGCTATAGGTGTAACGCACGATCAGGGCCTTGCCGTTGTTAGTCTGAACCTTGCGCACCACTCTCCCGTTATGGTCGTAACAGAACCGGGTTGAGCCGCTAGCGTCCTCTACCTTGCTCAGGCGCCCCGTAGAGAAGGATTCTGCTTCCGCGCATACGGTCTGGATAACGTCATATGTGTAGAAGGAGTCCAGGGCGGCATCAGAATAGGCGGATCTGGTCAGGCGCCCCAAGGCATCATAGGTATAATCGGTCCTGATGCCGCGTGCATCAATACTAACGATGCGATCACCTGCACCGTTGTACGCACTGCTGGACGTTCCTCCATCTGGGCTGACCTGCTTCACCACGTCGCCGAGACCATTATATTGGTATGTCGTCGCCAAGCCCTTGGGATCAGTTACCTTGATGATGCGGTCCAAGGGGTCGTAATCATACGTGGTCTTTGCCGCGACACCGCCAATGTCCTGAACTGTCTGGCTGACGCGATTCCGCGGGTCGTAAGTAGCCTGCATCTTGCGTTTGAGTGCGTCAGTGATCAGCTGAGCATTGCCGACCACATCATAGCCAATGTCGGTGGCGTCGCCACCTGCGGTCTTTTGGCTAAGAAGCTGGCCCAATGGGTTATAGGCACGGGAAAGCGAGCGCTTCATTGTGCCGCCGGAATCGACGACGTCCTCCTTGATTCTATTTCCGGCGGCGTCAAGCACATAATGAATGCTATTGCCTTCCCCGTCATTAATTCTTATCAGGCGATGCGCGTCGTCGTAACTGTAATTCAGCGCTGCCCCATCGGGATCGACAATAGATGTGACATTTTCCGCTGAATCAAAAGTGATCGTGGTGACACTGTCTTGAGGTGAGGTCGAGCCATCCTGAGCAGCGCGCTCTGTGAGCGACGTCAATTTGCCTCGAGGCGTATAGCTCAAGTCATGAATTTTGCCGGAACCGTCCCTAAGCCTGGTAGCTCGCCCGTTGCGATCATAGGTCAGCCACGTCGTCTTTTGGCCCAGCGCATTCGTGGCCTGATATAGATCGCCGACACGATGACATGCGCCACCGACAGTTCCGCATCCAGACTCATCAGTGGACTGGTAGTAGCTGTATACGGTGACATCCTGAACATCGGTTCTGGGACCGTCTTCCGTAAGCACAAGTCCCAACTGCGGGCACCGGCTGGAATCTACACTAGTGCAATAGCTGGTCGCCCACTGGCGAGTCCCTTCCGGGGCGTTGATCATGCTTCCGCATGCGTATCCAGCTGCTGCCGGAATCGTTGGATCAACTTCGCATCGCGCAACCTCAAGGCCGACGGCGTTGTACTTCCACGAGGTGCTGGAAACAGTGGCACCCTCCGCGTCCATTACAACTCGATTGAGGGGTGCTCGCAATGTGGCATCCCAAGTGGTCGTCGTGGTTCGCTGCTGCGACGTCCCTGCGGCTTCAACCTGCTCTGCAAGCAGGCCGTTTGGCCCATACACTGTACGCGTGATGCTGCCTTTGAAGTCAGTGACCGAGGCTGGATACCCATTGGCATCGTAGGTCATGGCCTTATAGGGTTGGTTGCACTGGTTGCCGCAGGCCGCCGATCCACCAGCAGGCATTAGGCGGCCTTTGCCAGTGTCCACAAATCCAAGCCTGGATGCCGCCCCCAACGGTCCTTTTACCGTCACCGGCAGCGTGCCCTTCCATGTGGAGGCAGCATAGTCCAGCGTCGTCGTGTCAACTCCGCCAGCGAACTCTGCGTGATATGCACGATTATTGTAGTTGTATTTGATCGTCTCGTAACGGGCGCCCTTCTCATCTACGATGCCTGTCAAGAACGATGTGCCAGCCGCGGCCGGGCTGTTGGCGGGCTCATTGTAGATGTAACCTTTGACAGTGAAATCTGGATAAGTTACCGAGGCGAGTTGGCCTGATACGTTGTACGTGAACGCCTGGACTCCGCCGTCGGGCAGTAAAACCTTGGTCAATTGAGACGCCGAGTTGTATGAAAATCTGAGTGAACGCCCACTCGAGTCCGCAACGCTCAACAGCATGTCCGGACCTGGTGCAGCTTCCGTAGGCGTCACTGCGCCCGAATACCCCAGTACCAGCGTCCGCTGCCCCGAGGCATCATAGACCTCCTGCAGCAGCCCAGCTGAATCGTAAATCTCGGTTTGCCCGTTGGCGGCCAACTGCAGTGCGTAACCGGCGCCTGCCTCGCGGTCAACTAACACGTCGGCGACGTCGGAGTCGACAGTCCAGGCACTTTCCGTGCGCGTAAAAAGTTCCGAGGCACCGTCCGGCCTGGTAGCTCGAATGAAGGTCCGCTCTCCGGCTGCGCCGGTATTTGATGCCAGAATTTCCAGGCGCCGATCAAATAGGTGGCGCCACTGCGGACCCAATGAAGAGCCCGGGGCGCGTACTGAGCTGTTGTAGAATCGCCGGAACATCAGCCCAGAGGGAGATTCATAGTCAGTTTCCTGCCTATAGAAGTTTCCTGTCGAGGTGTTAATCGGGTCTCCCTCAAAGGGGCTACCAGGATCGCGAGCATTGGCGTAGGCGCTGCTGTCGGCAGAACCTCGCGCGCCCGTCCCGTCTGTGGCCGAGCCAAGCCCCGCAGAACATCGCTTCTGACAGCCGCCAAGATTCTTCTGGGGCTGTCCGATAGATATCTCGGAAGCAAATACGTTATCGCTAGACTTCCCATTTACAAAGATCGTTGCAGCCCAACCATCAGTGCCATACCTCACCGTGACGACAGGCGGCTTGGTACACTTTGGGTCCTGCTGGCAAGGGGCCTTGATCTTCTGGACGAGGAAGTTGACAGCAGCACCCACGCTCTCGAAAGAGCCAACCCCTCGAAACGACTGAACTTTATAAGGGGGGCCATAATACGTGGCTGCATTGGCAGTTTGCGCCACCGCCAGCGTGAAACAGAAGATGACAGCCGTCGCGGTGACCCGGCCGCGTATAGCCCTGACCAATGCCATTGGTGCACACTCCATGTGAACTGTAGTTGGTAAAATCCGGCCAAAGGGCGAATTCCGATATCAATCCCTAATGCTCGGAACGAAAAATCTTCCGCACCTTTCTGGCGGAGCTGACGGATGATACGGCAAGCGAGCAAATCTTATATGTGCGACTGCTCACAGTTGATTCCGTGCGGACGCGACCCTCCTTGGCGCGAAGGCCTACCAGGACTCGGCGCGAGCGGGACAGCATGTTGGAGCATGCGTCCAGCGCGCGCCTAACAGCTTCAGTCAAGATGTGCCCGACCGAAGCGGCGACAGCAAACTCGGCGCTACACGCAGGATGGCGGCGAGGCCTGAGGCGCATGCATGATTGCGGGCTTGTCCAGATCCGGCTCCTGGATGGAGCCCTCAAGCAAGGCGACATAGGTGTCCAACCGAGTGCGCAGTCCGATCAGCATCCAGCCCACGGCATAGAGCACCACCATTCCAAAGATCAGCAGTGCGCCGAGCAAACTGACGTCGAAAGCCCCCGCCCAGTCGCCCCATTTCCATCCACGGAACTGCAGGTAGAGCGCAATCAATACAGGAAATGGACCAAGGCGCTGCAGTCCGCCATACATCATTCCCATGCGTTCAATCATGTTGGTGCGCAGGGTGCTGACGTACTTGAGTCGCCGTTCACGCTCGATCCTGGGAAAGGCGCGAAGGTCGGCGACCACTGCTTGCCAGTGCGCAAAATCGCTATCCATTTCCCTCGCATGCGACAGACGTGGCTGGATGAACTGCCGAATTCCTCTCCGCGCCGCGAGGATGCCTCCCACGATGAAGCCGCCAATCTCTACCGCCAAGCACACGATGACTAACGGCAACACCACGCTAACTGGAAGCCATCGATCTGGAAGCTGGCTGCTGAGAATGCCGATGACGGCTGCGAGCATGCCCACTCGGAACGACCACTTTTCCAATCGGCCCGCCTTCGGGTAGATGCTGCGATCGACCAGTCCCTGCACACGCTCGTAGAGCCAGTGGAAGGTCAGTTCCTCCCGCGGCGTGGTCTGCGCGGGTGAATCGAATACGGTTTCTGTCTGCATGTCCATTGCGCCCCCTGCCCCACCGGCGTTTGTGTCGGTCATCGAATCGTAGCCGAGACGGGTTTCAGTTGGCGTTTTGCCAGCCAGCGGCCGGCACTACCTGTTGCGTTGTGGGCGTCCGGGGTCGGAATTACCGTGACGCATCACGGTGAATGGCGTAAACCATCGACCGGGTATGATGCCGACTTTCTTGCACTTGCCGCGATGCAGCGCGCGCGTTGCTGTTGGCTACGCGCCGGTGCCGCTGAGACCCCCACGTACTCCATGCTCGCTTCCCATTCCCCCCTCATCATCTGGGCGGCCGTGGCCGTTGCCACCGTCGGCCTGTTGTTCCGCCCCTTCCGCATTCCGGAATACGTGTGGGCGCTGGGCGCGGCCGCGCTGCTGCCGCTGCTCGGGGCGGTGTCGCTCGGCACGACCTGGCATGCAGTGGCCGAAGGGCGCGACGTCTATCTGTTCCTGATCGGCATGATGGTGCTGGCCGAGCTGGCGCGGCGCGAGGGCCTGTTCGACTGGCTGGCGCTGTATGCGGTGCGCCACGCCGGCGGCTCGGGCCGGCGCTTGTTCGATCTGGTGTTCCTGGTCGGCACGGTGGTGACGGTGTTCCTGTCCAACGATGCCACCGCCGTGGTGCTCACCCCCGCCGTCTATGCGGCATGCAAGGCGGCCCGCGCCAATCCCCTGCCCTATCTGTTCGTCTGCGCGTTCATCGCCAACGCAGCCAGCTTCGTGCTGCCCATTTCCAACCCGGCCAACCTGGTGGTCTATGGCAGCCACATGCCCTCGCTGCTGCAGTGGCTGGCGCAGTTCACGCTGCCGTCGTTGGCTGCGATTGGTGGCACCTATCTGGTGCTGCGCTGGGTGTATCGCCGCGAGATCACACAACCGTTGGCAGCGTCGCCCGAGCATCGCCCGCTTACCGAGGGTGGCCGGCTGAGCGCGCTCGGCGTGCTGTTCACCGGCACCGTGCTGCTGGTGACCTCCGCAATGAACGGCCCGCTGGGCCTGGCCACCTTCTGTGCAGGCGCGCTGAGCGTCGCGGTGGTGGCGATCCGCCAGCGCCACAGCCCGCTGCCGCTGTTGCGCCACGTGTCATGGGGCGTGCTGCCGCTGGTGGCCGGCCTGTTCGTGCTGGTTGAAGCAGTGGCGCAGACCGGTGTCATCCAGTTGGCGGCCAGCAACCTGCAGGCGCTGGCGCAGACTTCGCCGCACCAGGCGGGCTGGCTGGCCGGTGCCTCGGCCGCACTGCTCAGCAACGTGGCCAACAATCTGCCGGTGGGTCTGGCGGCCGGCTCCCTAGGCCAGATGGCCGAGTTGCCGGCGCAGACGCGTGCGGCATTGCTGATCGGCGTGGACCTGGGCCCGAACCTGTCGGTGACTGGTTCGCTGGCCACCATGCTGTGGCTGGTGGCGCTGCGCCGCGAAGGCGAGCATGTCAGCGCGCTCGACTTCCTGCGGGTCGGCGCGCTGGTGATGCCGCCCGCGCTGATCGGGGCGTTGCTGCTGCTCTGATCAGGGCGCGGGCGCAGTGCTGGCCTAGAACGCCACCTGCAGGCGGGTGTTGAAGGTGGTGCCTTCGTCCTTCCCTGGCCCGGTGCCGCTGCGGTTGTTCGTCTGCCAGCGGATGGCCTCGAACATCACGCGACTGAAATCGTTGAGGTACCAGTTCGTGCCCAGCGTCCACGCGTGGCCGGTACCGCCGCTGGGCAGTTCGGCGTAATCCACGTCTTCATAGCGTGCCTTCAGCTCCCAAGCGCCCCTGCCGCCGCGCGTGACCGGGTCGGCCACCTTCGCCCGGCCCCAGGTGCCGGCCTTGCCCGAATAGGCTGGCATGGCACCGGTCAGGAACCAGCCGGCCGAGACGGCCCAGGCCTGGTGGTCAAGGTCGTAGCGACCGCTGGCATCGGCGCCACGCAGGTTGCGCGTGCCCCACTCGCCCGTCGCCCAGGCCGGGCCGAAGAAGCCCGCCAGCTCCGCGCCATAGCCGGTGCTGCGCTCGGCGCCCAGCAGCGCGCCCGGGGTGATCTTGACCAGATCGTTGAAATGCCCGGCGATGGCCGAGCTGCGCACCACGCTGCTGGCGCCGGCGGCGATCTCCTCGTGGAAGGCCCATGCGCCCAGATGCACCGTCGCGGTGGAGCTCTCGATTGGGTTCCAGTGCACGCGCGTGGCCCAGGTCTGGCTGTCGTTGTCGGTGCCGGCGTTGTTGAGGTCATTGCCCGCCACCGAAAGGCTGGCGTGCCAGCCCTTGCCGTACACGCGCTCGGTAAGGCCGACACCGAACAGCCCGCGCTGCGGCAGCATCAAGGTGCCCACCACGTTGCGGTCCTGGAAGGGCGTGTTGGAGGTGCTGCTGGAGCCGTCGATGCCGCGATCGTTCAGGCGGTTGCCGACGGTGAGGTCTGCAGGCAGGCCGAACAGGCGGTGATCGACGGTGGCATAGACCGATTTCCAGGCCACGTCGTTGTCGGCGAAATCGCCTTCCACGGCCCAGCCGAGAATGCCGTAACGTCCTTCGGCGCCCAGGCGCACCGAACGGATTTCGGTGCCGGAGAGGTTGCGATCGTTCACCGCGGAGCGGTCGGTGCTGGAGGCATCAACAAACAGGCGACCGCGCGGCCGGAAGGTGACGTTGCCGTCGGCGCTGCTGAACTCCGGCGCGCCCTTCGACCAGGACACCTTGGGCTGTTTCGACTGGCCCGATTCCAGCGCGGCCACCCGGGTTTCCAGCGCAGCCGCAGCCGCAGGCGTTGCCGTCGCCGTTGCCGAAGATGGGGCTGCAGTGCCCTGCCCGCCCTCGACAGCGCGCAGGCGCGCCTCCAGCTGCTGGATCTGCACGGCCTGCTGCTGCACCAGTTGCGAGAGCTGGGCATGGCTCAGTGGCGCAGGCGGTGACGACGTGGACTGGGCGCCGGCATGGCCACTGGTCAACAGCAGGCCAAGCGCGACCGACAGCGCTGCCGGCGGCAGCACGGTGGAATGGTTCATGGTCTTTCTCTCCGGCCAGCCGGCCCCCTGGCCTGGCGCTGGCCTGTTGCGGTGGTGCGGGGGAAGATCGGGGAAGGAGGCGCGCGCCGCCGGATCAGCCCGGCGGCGCGGCAAGCGGGCTCAGGCGGCCGCGCTCAGCTGGTGGCCTGCGTCTGCGCGTTCGGGCGCCAGGTGATCATCTTGTTCTCGACCACATCCAGCAATGCGTCGATGACCAGCACGAAAGCGGCCAGGATGATGATGCCGGCGAACACGCCCACGGCATTGAAGTTGCCCTCGGCCTGGGCGATCAGGTAGCCCAGCCCTGCCGAGGCACCGAGGTACTCGCCGATGATCGCGCCGACCACGGCGAAACCGACCGAGGTGCGCAGCGAGGACAGGATCCAGCTGGCCGCCGCCGGGAAGTACACGTGGCGCAGCAGGTCGCTGCGGCCTGCGCCGAGGATGCGGGCGTTGGCCAGCACCACCGGGTTCACTTCGCGCACGCCCTGCATGGCGTTGAAGAAGGTGGTGAAGAACACCAGCGTGACCGCCAGCGCCACCTTCGACCACAGCCCCAGGCCCAGCCACAACACGAAGATCGGCGCCAGCACCACGCGCGGAATCGCATTGAAGCCCTTGATGAAGGGGTCCAGGATGCGTGCCGAACGGCGGCTCAGGCCGAGCCAAACGCCGCCTGCCACGCCCAGCCCGGTGCCGATGATGTAGCCCAGCGCGGTTTCGGTCAGGGTGATGTAGACGTGCTGGTAGAACGAGGTATCCGACAGCCAGGTCCAGGCCTGCTGCACGATCGCCGTTGGCGAGGGGAAGAAGAACGGATCGATCACGCCCAGCGCGATGCCGCCCTCCCAGCCGCCGAACACGGCGACCACCAGGGCCAGCTGGATGAATTTGTCAGTCTTGGCGTGCATAGCTCTTCTCCACTTCGCCGCGCAGGCAGGCCCAGATGTCGCGGTACAGGTCGGTGAATCGTTCGTCCAGCTTGATTTCGGCCACGTTGCGCGGCCGCTCCAGGTCCACGTCGAAGCTGCGCACGACGCGGCTGGCGGGGCCGGAGGACAGCACGACCACGCGGTCACCCAGCGCGATGGCCTCTTCCAGGTCATGGGTGATGAGGATCACCGAGCGGCGATCCTCCTGCCACAGCCGCAGCAGTTCGTTCTGCATCAGGTGGCGGGTGTGGATGTCCAGCGCCGAGAACGGCTCGTCCATCAGGATCACTTTCGGCTCGACGATCAACGCCTGCGCCATCTGCACGCGCTTGCGCTGGCCGCCGGACAGCTGGTGCGGGTAGCGGTGCTCGAAGCCCGTCAGGCCGACCTTGGCCAGCCAGGCATTGGCCTTGGCCTTGCGCTCGGTTTCAGGCACGCCACGAAAGCGCAGGCCCAGTTCGACGTTCTGGTACGCGGTCTTCCATGGCAGCAGCGCATCCTGCTGGAACAGATAGCCGACAGATTCCTGCACGCCGCTGACCTTGCGGCCGTCGATGGCCACCTCGCCGGAAGATGGCGTGAGCAGGCCCGCCACGGAATTGAGGATGGTGCTCTTGCCGCAGCCGGTGGGGCCGACGATGGCGAGGAACTCGCCGTCGCCCACCTGGATGTCGACATCACGCACGGCGGTGAATTCGCCGAAGGACATGGTCACCTTGTTGATGGCGACCATGGTCTGTGCAGGCTCCAGCTGTGGCGCGCCATTGAGCTGGCGCACGGTGGCATTGAGGGCCATGGGGTTACCTCCGCTTAACGTTGGGCTGCCGGTGCCGCAGCGTGGGCACGCTCGACGAAGGCATTGGTGTAGGTCCTGGACAGATCGATGTTGGCCTTGGCCACGTCCGTGTTGAACTCGCGCAGCACCTTCAGCGGCGTTTCCAGGTCGGCCGCGGTGAACTGGCCATCGGTGGTGAAGATCGCGCGGGCGTTCTCCACGGCCCGTGCATAGGTGGCGCGGTCGCCGGAGACATAGCTGTCAGGCAGGGCCGCGACGATGTCCTCGGCGCTGTTGTCGGCGATGAACTTCAACGCCATCTGCTCGGCACGGGCGATCTTTTCGGCCGCTTCCGGGCGCTTGTCCAGGAAGCTCTGGTTGGCGTACATCACCGAGGTCGGGTACAGGCCGCCATAGACCTGGCGTGCGCCTTCATCACTGCGTGCGTCGAGGATGATCTTCCCGACCTTGCGTTCGGTGATCAGGGTGGCGGCGGGGTCGTAGTTCACCAGCAGGTCGATCTTGCCCTGCTCCAGCGCGGCGACTGCTGCGGCACCGGACCCCACGCCGATCAGCGAGATGCTGTCGACCGGGATGTCATGCTGGGCCAGGAAATGCCGCACGAAGAAGTCCGACGAGGAGCCCGGTGCGGTGATGCCGACCTTCTGGCCCTTGATGGTCTGCGGGCGCGCCGGATCGAACGTGGCGTCTTCGCGGCCGGCCATCACCAGGCCGGAATTGCGCGAGAGCAGCACGAAGGCGACCACGTCCTTGCCCTTGGCCTGCATCTGGATGGTGTGGTCGTAGAAGCCGACGGCCACGTCGGTGGAGTTGGCAACCAGCGCTTGCAGCACCTTGGAGCCACCCTGGGCGAAGTTCTCGGTCTTCACGTCCAGGCCGACGTCCTTGAAGTAGCCCTTGGCGTCGGCGATGAAGAACGGCAGGTTGTTGAGATTGTAGGAACCGACGCTGATGCGCACCGGGGCATTGTCGCCGCCGCGCGCGCCGCCACCGGCGGCCGTGGCGTCCGGCTTGCTGCATCCGGCCGCGGCCAGGCCGACCGCGCACAGCGCGGCCATGAAGAACTGCTTGTACATCATCCCTCCCAGGAGTGAAGCATCTACGTTGTGGTGGCGGGCAAGCACGGCTGTGCCGGCCCGACCGGTTTCAGATCATGCCGCTGACGTCCATTGGCGGGCTTGATTGGCACTGGCCCTGGCGGGCGCGGGCGACGTGGCGAACACGCGACCTTCAAACAGACGACGTGCGGTGCGCACCACGCTGGCGACCACCGGCGCGTCGTCCGAGCTGCGACTGAGGCCCACCTCCAGGGCCCCACTCGGATGTTCGAGGGTAATGCTGCCGGGCAGCGGCAGGCACCCGACCAAAGTGTGGGCCAGCGTGCCCGGGGTGACGGCGGCGGTCGCGATGCCCACCGCACCGGTGATGGCCAGCGCGGTGTGACACTGGTGCGGCATGAAATAGCGCACCTGCAGCTGGCCGCCGTGTTGCGGTGCAGACAGCAGCACCGGCTTGGGAATGACCTTGTTGCCGGCGTCGGCGATGCCCATGCGGGCACCGGCCTCGATACGCAGCGCCTCCAGCCGCGCCATGAACGCAGCATCGGCGTTCAGTTCGGCAGGTGAGGCATCGCCGCGTACGCCCAGGTCTTCGGCCTGCACCAGCATCAGCGGCATCGCGCAGTCGACCAGGCTGACCGGCACGCCGTCGATGGTTTCCCGGGCATGGCCGCTTGGCAGCAGCTTGCCGGTGCGTGCGCCGGCCGCGTCCAGGAAGGACAGCCGCACCGGCGAGGCCGAGCCCGGCGCGCCGGCAATGCGCGTATCACCCCGATAGACCACGTTGCCGCCCGGGGTTTCCACCGTGGCGATGATCAGCTTGCCGGTGTTGACGTTGTGCACGCGCACTTCGGTCTCCGGGTCCTGTGCCTGTACCAGCCCGCGCTCGATCGCATACGGGCCCACGGCCGCCAGCATGTTGCCGCAGTTGGGCGAGGTATCGACCACCTGCTGCTCCACCCGCACTTGGGCGAACAGATAGTCCACGTCAGCATCGGGGCGGCTGGAGCGGTCGATGATGGCCACTTTGCTGGTCAGTGCGTTGCCGCCGCCGATGCCGTCGATCTGCAGCGGGTGGCCCGAACCCATCACCTCCAGCAGCAGGCGGTCACGCTCGGCAATATCAGCCGGCAGATCGCTGGCCAGGAAGAACGGGCCCTTGGAGGTACCGCCGCGCATGAGCACGCAGGGAATGCTGAGCAGATCGTTGGACATACGTGTGATAGATTGATGCGTATAGGGGATGAATGACCCCTCTGTGATTCGATACTGGCATGACCCCAATTGATCTGTGAATTGCTGATTTTTGGATGATTGATACCTGATGAGCATCAATTGCGAAATTCTGGATCTGCGCGCGTTCCTGCTGGTATCGGAAACCCGCAGCTTCCATCGCGCTGCCGAGATCCTGCATGTCTCCCAGCCAGCGTTGAGCCGACGCATCCAGAAGCTTGAGCAAGCGGTGGGATCGCCGCTGCTGGAGCGCACCACGCGCAGCGTCAGCACCACGGCCGTGGGCGAGAACCTGCTGCCGCTGGTGCGGCGCATGCTGGAAGAGTTCGATGGATCGCTGTTCTCACTGCGCGGCCGCGAAGACACCCGCGGCGCTACCGTGACGATCGCCTGCCTGCCTACGGCGGCGTTCTACTTCCTGCCCAGCGTGATGGCGCGTTTCCACGAGGCGCATCCGAACGTGCGCTTCCGCATCCTGGATATCCCGGCCACCGAAGGCCTGCAGGCGGTGGAGCGCGGCGAAGTCGAATTCGGTATCAACTTCATGGGCGCCAACGACCCCAATCTCGATTTCGACGTGCTGGCCGAGGATCCGTTCGTGCTGGCGTGCCGGCGCGATCATCCGCTGGCCCGCAAGCGCACGGTGGAATGGGCCGATCTGGCCGAGCACCAGCTGATCACCGTGCATCGCACCAGTGGCAATCGCACGCTGCTGGACGGCGCATTGGCGCGCGAGAACCTCAAGCTGAGCTGGCATTACGAAGTGACTCACCTGTCCACCTCGCTGGGCATGGTCGAGGCCGGCATCGGGGTATCGGTGCTGCCGAAAATGGCGACCCCCGACGGCGATCATCCGACGCTGGTGACGCGTTCGATCGGCAATCCGGTGGTGTCGCGCACCATCGGGATCGTGCGCCGTCGCGGTGCCCTGCTCTCGCCCACCGCAGAGCGGTTCCTGCAGATGCTGATGAGCCAGTGGCGCGCGCAGACCTGAGTGCGGCTTAGTCCGCAGGGCGTGTTGCAGCTGTGACTTTCTGGCCGCCATCAAGTGCGCTGCTGGCCAGCAGCTGTTCGGCCAGCCCGCGGTAGATCGGCACCCGGCAGACCATGCCGGACACGCCCCGGGCAATCAGCACGGTGGCCAGGATCGGCAGCAGCAGATCGCCGCTGTCGGTCAGCTCCAGCGAGATCACTGCCGAGGTCAGTGGCGCCTGGGTCACGCCGGTCAGGTAGGCGCACATGCCCAGCAGCACGAACGCCTTCGGGTCCACTGCCGGCATCAGTACGGCGAGGTTGTGCCCCAGCCCTGCCCCCACCGCAAGCGCTGGTGAGAACAGCCCGCCGGGGATGCCCGCCACGTAGGACGCCAGGTTGGCGAGCAGCTTCATCAGGCCGAACTCGTGACCGACGATTGCCTGGCCCTGCACCAGACTGCGCGCCTGCTCATAACCGGTACCAAACGCGCCATTGCCGAACAGCAGCGCAAGCACCACCACGATCAACCCGCAGGCCGCAGCCAGTACCACCGGATGGTCCCGCTTGAGCCGGCCCAGCCAGCGCGGATGACCGGACATGGTCAGCAGTACGACCCGCGCGAACAGTCCGCCCAGCAGACCGGCGACCACGCCGCACAGCACAATGGCACCCCACGCCTGGCCCAGGGGCAGCAACGCCGAGACGTGCCCGAAGTAGGTGTAATTGCCCAGCAGGCCCAGGGACACCACGCCGCCCACGATGACCGCCGTGAGCAGGGTGCCCGAGAAGCGGTGCTCGAAGCGCCCACTCAGCTCCTCGATGGCGAACACGATGCCCGCCAGGGGCGTATTGAAGGCCGCGGCGATGCCGGCCGCGCCACCTGCCAGCAGGAAGTGCGACAGTTCGCGGGGGTCCTTGAATCCGAACCAGCGCCCGAACAGGTACATCAGGCTGGCACCCACGTGCACGGTAGGGCCCTCGCGGCCCACCGACGCTCCTCCAAGCAGGGACAGCGAGGTCAGCAGCAGTTTGCCGGCCGAAACCGCAGGCGAGAGGTTGACTTGCCTGAATTGCGGGTCCGGTTGTTCCAGCGACGCGATGACCTGCGGAATACCGCTGCCGCGGGTGGGCCTGAGCGCGCCGGCGGTCAGCCAGGCCAGCAGTGCGAAGATGCCCGGCGTAAGCAGCAACGCCCACCAGGGGGAATGGGCGATGACGCGCTGGAAGACATGGAAGGCGGCATCACTGGCCTTGGCGAACACGATGGCAACCAGCGCCACCGCCACCGCGCCGCTCCACAATGCCGCGCGCCGGCGCCATCCTTCGGTCAGCACCATCGCTGAAATACGTGCGCGGAGACGTTGAAGATCGAACATCGGGTAATTCTGCGAGCGCGCGTGGCATCAGGGAAGTGGCTAGTGTGGCGGTTGAACCTGCCGCATCCGGTGAAGGGCAGCGCCATCGCTACCTGCTGCCGGAGCCGGAGCCGGTAGCGCCGGTGCAGCCAAGCAGCCGCGGGCAACCCGGAGAACCTGCAGAGGATTGGCAATCAGGTGACAGTGACTCCAGCCGGATCATCACCATTGTCGATTTCCCACCGCAGCTCGAACCTCAGCTCCAGCTGCTGTCCCGGCTGCAGCCGGGTGGGCGCCAGCGTGAAGCCATCGGGTGGGCCGGTCTGTGGCTCCACGCAGGTGGCGTGCGCGGCGCCGTCATAGACCACCCAGTGATCGGTGTCGGCGCGCAGTCGCAGCCGCTGGCCAGCGGAAACCAGCGTGACCTCGCGATGGTTGATGAAGCAGTCGTCCCAAGGGCCTTGCGCCGGATCCACGCAGGGCAGGACGGCGATGCCCTCCCCATCGCGGGGGTACATCGCGGCTGGCGCGAACAGCAACCGGTCCGGCTTGCGGAACCACGGGTGCCAGCCGAGCACGGCCGGCATCGGCGTGTCGCCTGCCTGTACGGCCAGGCGCAGTTGCAGGCAGTCGGGCTGCACGTGGATGTGCTGCGATGCCCTGCCCCCGAAGGGCCAATGACCATCCTCGGGAAGGTCCAACGACAGCGACGCGCCGTCCGATTCAAGGCGGTCGATGCGCCAGGGCCGTGAGAAGCCAACGCCATGGATGGCGTGCACTCCAAAGTTGACCGGCAGCTGATAGGGCCTGCCGTCGAAGCTGAAGCGTCCCTGCCGGATGCGCCCGGCCCAGGGGACCATTGGATAGCACCCCCAGCCGATGGCGGCCGCCTCCTGCTGTTCGCCGATCAGCCATTCCACACCGTCGAAACGGATCCGCGCGATGCGTCCACCCGCTTCCGGCGCCACTGCCACCTCCAGCCTGCCCGTCCGCAACCAGTGCAGCGGACCTGCAGGCATTGCGGCCTGCGCATCATCCTGGGGAGATGTCTCAGGCGCCATAGGGATCGATGGTCCGGATGCTGCCGTCTGCTTCCATGTGCAGCGGTGTGCACTTGACCGAACGCAGGTGGGTGACCCCGCCAGACAACAGCGCGTCGTGGTAGAACAGGTACCACTGCCCCCGGAACGCACAGATGGAGTGATGGGTGGTCCAGCCCACCACGGGAGTGAGGATCACGCCGCGATAGGTGTACGGCCCGTACGGGCTGTCGCTGGTGGCATAGCACAGCAGGTGTGTGTCGCCGGTGGAGTACGACAGGTAGTACCCGCCCTGGTACTTGTGCAGCCACGGCCCCTCGAAGAAACGGCGTGCGTGGTCATCGGCGCGCAGCGGCTGTCCGTGCCCGTCCAGGATGACGATCTCGCGCGTGGCTTCGGCCAACCGGGTCATGCTCGCGTCCAGTCGCGCGATACGCGGGCCCAGTGCCGGCGCGTCGCCGGCAGGTTCTTCATGCGCCGGGTCGTAGCGGTTGTCCCGGTACTTCTGCAGCTGGCCACCCCAGATGCCACCGAAACAGAGGTAGTGCGTGCCGTCGTCGTCCTCGAACACGGCCGGGTCGATCGAGTACGCGCCCTCGATGGGCTCGGGCTCGGCGGTGAACGGGCCCTCCGGCCGATCCGCCGCCGCAACGCCGATGCGGAACATGCCGTCGGCATCCTTGGCCGGGAAATACAGGTAGTAGCGGCCATCGCGGCAGGCGGCGTCCGGCGCCCACATCTGCCGGCTGGCCCATGGTACGTCGCGCACATGCAGCGCCACGCCGCAGTCGCTGGCCTCGCTGTCGGGCGTGTCCATCCGCAGCACATGGTAGTCCTGCATGCCGAAGTGCCCGCCCTCATCGTCGAAGGGCGCGCCGCTGTCGATGTCGTGCGACGGATAGATGTACAGCTGCCCCTCGAATACGTGCGCCGAAGGGTCGGCGGTGTAGATGTGCGTTACCAGTGGTTGCGAGATGGCGTGTGCTGCCAGCTCATCCAGACCGCTGCCCTGTCGCCGCGACTGCAGCTCCTGCTCGATGCGGGTTTCCATGCGCTTGTTGATCTCGTAGAGGAAAAGCAGCGCTACTGCAACCAGGAACGGCAGTGAGCAGTACACGCTCACCGTCAGGCGGATGCCGTCCACCACGGCCTGCGGCTGCTGCGGCGCGCCTGCCTGGTAGCCATGGTGGGCGAGGATGCCGGCGACCAGCGCACCACCGATGCTGAGCCCGATTTTCAGGCCACACAGCATTGCCGAGAAGACGATCGCGGTGGCACGGCGGTGGTTCTTCCATTCGGAATAGTCGGCGACGTCGGCGATCATCGCCCACAGCAGCGGGATGGTGATGCCGTAGCAGAACCCGTGCAGCATGAAGGCAGCGAAAGCCACGGCAACCGCCGTGGGCGGAAAGAAATAGAACGCCAGCAGGAACACGGTGGACACCAACAGTGCACCACCAAAGACATCACGCTTGCCGAACCGGTCGGCCAGGCGGCGCGACACGCCGATGCCCAGGATCATGCAGACGATGCCGCAGGCGTTGAACAGGCTGAACGCCGACGTTGCCGGGTCCTTCGGCCAGGCGAACCCGGACAGGCCCATGCCGTTGAGCGCCGCGTTGACGGCGGCAATGAAGCGGTTGAGCCCGGAGCTGTCGAGAAAACCCGCCAGGGCGGTTTCGCTCATGTAGTACTGGAAGTAGTAGACATAGGTGCCGCCCTTCAGGGACAGGTTGATGAAGACCAGGATGGTGAGGGCCAGCATCACCTGCCATGGTCGGTTGCGCAGCAGGTCGGACAGATCCTGAAGCACGCCGGCGGTCTGTTCCTTCGCCGGCACGATGCGCTCACGCGTGGTGGCAAAGGTGATCAGGAAGAACACCGTTCCCACTACCGCGAACACGGTCATGACCCGCTCGAAGCCCAGCACGCGGTCGCCGTCGCCGAGGATCAACACCAGCGGCAACAGCAGCACCTGGATGATGAACTGCGCGACCATCACCGCCACGAAGCGGTAGGCCGACAGGCTGTTGCGCTGGGCCATGCTGCCGGTGAGCACGCCGCTGAGCGCCGAATACGGCAGATTGTTGGCCGCATACACGAGCATCAGCAGGCCGTAGGTGGTCACGGCGTAGATGATCTTGCCGCGCGGCGCCAGGTCGGGGGTGCTGAAGGCAAGCAGCGACAGCGCCCCGAATGGAAGTGCGGTCCACAGGATCCACGGCCGGAACTTGCCCCACCGGCTGGCCGTCCGGTCGGCAGCGATGCCGATCAACGGAGTGAACACGAACGCCCCGAGCACACCGATCACGAAGATGATCGTTGCGGCCGTGGCCGGCGGCAGCCGGAACACATCGGTGTAGAAGAACGCGAGATACGTGATCAGCGTCTGGAAGATCAGGTTCGCCGCGAGGTCGCCCAGGCTGTAGCCGAGCTTCTCCCGGATGGACAGCGTGTGCTCGGTGCTTTCCATGGGGCGTGCATCAGTCACGATTGGCCTCCACGCGGAACCCGCCCTTCGCACGGATGTCGGCGCTGGAGCTTCCCACCCTCACTTCATACGCACCCGCCGGCACCGCATAGCCGCCGCGCGCTTCGTCATACTGGCGCAGGTCCTGCTGTGCCTGCAGATCGAACGCTACGGTGCGCCGCTCGCCGGCGGCCAGGTGGACGCGCTGGAAGCCGCGCAATGTCTGGCGTGCATCGCCGGGGCCCGCCTGCAGCCGTCGTACATACAACTGCACCACTTCGTCGCCGGCACGCTTGCCGGTGTTGGCTATCTCGACCTGCACCTTGAGCTTGCCGTCGTGGGCGATGCGCGGCGAATCAAGCTGCAGCCTGCCGTAGTCGAACCGGGTATAGGACAGCCCGTGGCCGAACGGATACAGCGGGGTGCCGCGGAAGTAGCGGTAGGTGCGGCCTTCCATCGTGTAGTCGTCGAACGCGGGCAATGTGTCATCCGCCCTGTAGAAGGTCACCGGCAGGCGCCCGCCGGGATTGACTTCGCCGAACAGCGCCTGGCCTACGGCGGTGCCGCCGCGCTGCCCGGGATACCAGCTCATCAGGATGGCGGACAGATTCTGCTGCGCCCATTCCACCGCCATCGCCGAGCCACCAGTGAGCACCATCACCACCGGCTTGCCAGTGGCGTGCAGCGCTTCCAGCAGCGTGCGCTGGGGCGCGGGCAGGCGCAGGTCGGTACGGTCCCCGCCGGCGAAGCCCGGGTAGTTGACCTTCATTTCTTCGCCTTCGACATCGCCGGTGAGGCCACCCACGAACACCACGACGTCTGCATTGCGGGCGGCCTCCAGCGCCGCTTCGAACGGCGGCTTGGCACCGGGCATGCGCCAACCCAGGCGGACGCCGGCGTCGCGCTCGGCGTCGAAGTACTCAAGCCTCAGGTCATAGGCGCGGCCGGCCTGCAGGTCCAGGTCCACGCCATCGCCGTGCAGGCGATCGCTGTTGGCCCAGTGGTCGAGCACCCGCTTGCCGTCCACGTAGAGGCGGAAACCATCGTCGGCGGCCGCCTCGATCCGGTAGCGCCCCGAGACGGGCGGCAGCAGCTGGCCACTCCAGCGGATGCTGAAACCATCGCTGGGGACGCCCTGCCCCGGCGCGGCTTCACCACGGGCCAGCAGGTTGTCGGTGGGAGAGCCCCGGTCCCAGCGGAATCCGATCTGGGCATCGGTGCGCACCAGCGCCGGCGTGCCGGAAAGATCAGCGGTACGGAAGTACTCGCCACGCAGGCCGCGCTCCGGGGAATCGGCCGAGGGTCGTAGGTAGGTCGCTTCGATCAAGGGCGTGGCGCTGGGATCGTCGCGCCCTTCAACCAGGTCCACGCCGCGTGCGTAGCTCACCTCGATGCCCTTGGCGGCATCGCGGATGCCCTGCAGCAGGGTGACCGGCGCGGCTGGGGTGCCGAAGTAGTTGCCCAGCAGTGCCATGGTGTCATCGGCGGTGGGGCCGATCACGGCGATGCGCTTGAGGGTGCGCGACAGCGGCAGCACGCCATCGTTCTTCAGCAATACCAGCGATTCCTGGGCGGCCTTCAGGGCCAGCGCATCATGCGCCGGTGCCTGGTTGACCGACGCGGGAATCTGCGCCCAGCGCACGCGCTCGGGCGGGTCGAACATGCCCAGCCGCATCCGCGCGGCGAACAGGCGGGTCACCGCATCGTCGATCTCCGCCTCGCTGATCAGGCCCTGCCGTACGGCGGCTGGCAGCGTGGCGTATTCCTGGCCGCACTCCAGTTCGGTGCCGTTCCTGACCGCCAACGCGGCAGCAGCCTCGCGGCTGGGAACGATCCGGTGATGCTTCCAGATGTCGACGATGGCCCAGCAGTCGGATACCACGTAGCCCTTGAAGCCCCAATCGCGGCGCAGCACATCGCGCAGAAGGAAGCGGCTGGCGCTGGCGGACTCGCCATACACCCGGTTGTAGGCCCCCATCACCGCGTCCACCTGCCCCTCCTTCACCAGCGCCTCGAACGCCGGCAGGTAGGTGTCATACAGGTCGCGTTTGCTGGGGCGGGCATCGAAGTGGTGGCGATCAGCTTCGGGGCCGCTGTGCACGGCCAGGTGCTTGGCGGTGGCGTCGAGCTTGCGGTACACCGGGTCGTCACCCTGCAGGCCGTGCACGAAGGCCACGCCCATGCGGGCGGTGAGGTACGGGTCCTCGCCGTAGGTTTCCTGGCCGCGGCCCCATCGCGGGTCTCGGAAGATGTTGATGTTCGGCGACCAGTACGTCAGCCCCTGATAGCGGCCATGCGAGCCTTCGCGGAGGAACTGGTGGTGCTTGGCACGGGCCTCGTCGCTGATGGTGYTGGCAACCTGCCCCATCAGCGGCACATCGAACGTGGCCGCTAGGCCGATGGCCTGCGGAAACACGGTGGCCTGCCCTGCCCGCGCCACGCCATGCAGGCCCTCGTTCCACCAGTCGTAGGCAGGAACGCCGAGGCGCTCGATTGCGGGCGCGGCGTTCTGCATCTGCGCTGCCTTCTCCTCCAGGGTCATCCGTGCGACCAGGGCGGCGGCGCGGGCTTCAACGCTGGCCGAGGTGTCGAGCCAGGGCGCAGGCCCGGTAGCGTGACCGGTCGTTGCCAGCGCGATGGCAGCGCACAGGGCCAGCGTGCGGAAGAAGGGAGTGCGCGTCATCATTTGCTCCTCAGGGCACGCTCGTCGCGCGCGAATGGTCCCAGCAGGGCGCCGACGAAGCCGCCTGCACGATCCGTACTCAATACCGTTCCGTCCACGTCATCGGCCAATGTCTGCCAGCCACGCCCGTCGCCGCTGTCGAAGGCGAACGCATAGCGGCCTTCGTCACCGGCGATCTTCAGGCGCAGCGAGCCGGATGCCATCGCCTCACGGGTTGCCAGGGTGCGGGTAGCACCGCTGCCGTCGCTCGCTTCGAGGAAGACCGCCACGTGGTCACCGCCGACGCTGCGGACACCCAGGAAGTACCAGTGCGTCTCGTTCTGGAAAGCTGCCAGGCCGGCGGCCACGCCTGCTGCCGGGCGGGTCATATCGGTACTGGCCTCGAAGCGCAGGTGCTGCTGGCGTCGGCCGAGGAACGCGGGGTTGCGCAGTGTGTCCAGGTTCTCCGCCAGCGGATGCACGGCCAACGCCCCCGGCCGCTCGCGCAGGTCTGYCCACGGCTGCCTGGGGATGCGCACGCGCAACCAGCCGCTGCCGAGTGTCGGCGCATCGAATTCGTCGCGCTCGGTGAAATTGCCGGTGGAAGGCGCCTGCGACGCGTCGCCCTGCATCCACGAGGGCGCTTTGGCCGCATACGGAATGGCCTGCGTGGCCGGCAGGATCACTGGCCAGCCGTCCTGCCATTGCACCGGCAGCAGATAGGTCTCGCGCCCGGTGTTGTAGTGGCGGATGTCGTAGTTGCGGCTGGCAAGGAACACCGCCCACCAGGAGCCGTCCGGAGCCTCCACCAGATCGGCATGCCCGGCATTGGTGATCGGCAGTGGCCTGCCATCGGGCAGGTCGCGCTGGGTGAGAATCGGATTGCCCGCATACGGCACGTAAGGCCCCCACACCTCGCGGCTGCGCAGCACCACCTGCGAGTGCTGCGGGCCGGTGCCGCCTTCCGCATCGGAGAGGTAGTACCAGCCATCGCGCCTGTAGAGGTGCGGCCCCTCGATCCAGATCGGGTTCCTGGCCGGCTCCACCCCGCCGTCGATCAACACCCTGCGCGGTCCCACCGGGGTGAAACGCTCCAGATCGATCTGCTGCATCCAGATGGCACGGTGGCCCTCGTAGCGTGGTGGGCCGGGCGGTACATCGTTGTTGAGCAGATACACGGTGCCGTCGTTGTCGAAGAACAACGACGGATCGATGCCGTCGATGCCGGGCAGCCAGTGCGGATCGGACCAGGGGCCGGCGGGATCGCGCGCGGTCGCGATGAAATTGCCGCCGCTGTCGACGGCCGTGGTGACCACGTAGAACATGCCGTCGTGGTAACTGATGGCCGGTGCGAAGATGCCACGCGACACGCCCAGGCCGTCGAAGTCCAGCTGCGACGGTCGGTCGATCACGTTGCCGATCTGCTTCCAGTGCACCAGGTCCACGCTTTCGAACACCGGGATGCCCGGGAAGTAGGTGAAGCTGGAATTGACCAGATAGAAGCGCCCGTTTGCGGCGACGACGCTGGGGTCGGCATGGAACCCTGCAAGAATGGGGTTGCGATAGTGTCCGGCCGGCAACGGCGCATCGAATGCCGCGTCGCGACCGCGGTACTCGAACCAGTCGAAGTAGACCGGCGGCGCAGGCGCCGCTGCCCACGCCTGCGGCAGGAATGAAGACAACACGAGCAGTGAGGCCAGCAGCAGGCGCATCAGGGAACCTCCGCAGGAGAAATGGAAAGCTCGAAGGGACCGGCGGGCGCGCCGCTGCTGTCGTGCAGGGTGCACACCGGGCCATCGGCCCAGCAGTAGCGCACGCGGGCGGCGGAACCGGCCTCGGCGCTGCGCAGCACGACGTCGTGACCGTCCAGCACCGTGTCGGCGTAGTGGCAGTGGCGCGCATCGGCGTCGCACAGCTCGAAGCCGATGGGACCGTTCGCGCCGGTCGTGACCAGAGCGCCGGCCACGTCGTCGAACGCGATGCGTACACCGGCCCGCGTGGCCGATGCCTGGCGCGCTATCGGGCCGGACGGCGCTACGCCGCGCTCGCTGTAGACCACATGACGCGCTGCCCGCGCCAGCCGCCGGCCCAGTTCCTGCTTGTTCGGCGGGTGGATGTCGTAGGCATCGCCGATGTCGATGGCCACCGCCAGCCCGGTGCGCGGGTCTTCCACCGCAGCGAGCCGCTGCGCTTCGCGCACCTGCGCCCAGCCACTTTCAACCGGCGCCACGGCTGGCTGGCCATAGCCGGCCAGTTGCACCAGCAGCAGCGGCGTGTGCGCGCCGAACCGTCTCCGCCAGTCGTCACGCAGGCTGCGCAGGCGTGCGAGGTATGCCATTGCGTCGCCGGTATTGGATTCACCCTGGTACCACAGCACGCCGCGCAGGCCATAGGCGCCCAGTGGCGAAATCATGCCGTTGTACAGCGTCGACAGTCCTGTAGCGGCATGCCACGGTGCCAGCGGCGGCGCCTGTACACCGGGCGCCATCCGGTACTGCCAGCGCGCATCGAGCGCGATGCGCGTACCGTCATCCAGGCGGATGGCGTGCGCACTTGCGGGCCCTGCAAGCCCACCCTCACCGTAGGTGTCCAGGACATTGATCACCACCGTATTGGCACCGGCCTTCAGCAACCCGGGCGGTAGCGCATACGTCCGCCGCTCACCCGCGCCGTACTGGCTGCCCACGGCGACACCGTTCACCCAGGTCATGTCCGTCTCGTCGACGGGACCCAGCTCAAGCCAAGCGTGCTTGCCGGCCTGCGCGGCCGTCAGGGTCACCTGGGTGCGGTACCAGACCATGCCGTTGTAGCCGGCCAGCGCCGGGACACCCCAGCGCTCCCACGCGCCGAGCGTGGCCGGTGCGCGTTGCCATCCGCTGCTGTCGGTACCGGGCTGCCAGGGCGTATCGGCGGCGGCACCTTCGCGTGTTGTCCACCAGTGTTGCCAGTGCTGGCCCCAGCGGGTGTTTGCCGCTGCGGGATCGCGGGCAGACAAGGCGAGCACGTCCAGTGCTGGCCCCATGCCGCCCTGCATGCGCAGGGCATCGGTGCTGGTCCAGGCCTCGATGCGCGAACCGCCCCACGCCGCCTGGATCAAGCCCATGGGGACATCGACCGTCTTCTGCAGTTCGCGCGCAAAGTAGAAGCACGCAGCGGAAAAGTCGCGCACCGTGTCCGGCGCCGCCGTATGCCACGCCACAGACGCCGGAAAATCACTCTGTGGTGAAACCGCCGCCGCCTTCGGTACGGTGAACAGGCGGATCTTCGGTTGCGTGGCGCTGGCGATCTCGCTGTCTGCGTCCAGCGTGCGCCCCACCGGCAGTTCCATGTTCGACTGCCCGGAACACAACCAGACGTCGCCGATCTGCACGTCGTGCACGATCTGGGTTGCGTCCCCCGCACGCACCGACATTGCATGGGGGCCGCCGGCGGCCATGGACGGCAGCGTTGCCTGCCAGCGGCCGTCGGCCGCCGCGTGGGTGCTGACCGTCCGCCCTGCAACGGTCACCGAAACCGTGGCACCTGGCGCGGCCCGGCCCCATACCGGAACCGGCTGCTCACGCTGCAGCACGGCGTGATCCTGGAACAGCGGATGCAGCAGCGCCATCCCTGGTTCCTGCGCCGCTGCATTCGTGGCACAGCCGCCCATGGCGACCACCAGCATCCAGCCCACCCACGACGTCGGCTTCATCGCCCATCTCCCGGTGCGGACGGAAACTGCAACGCCTGGTACCAGGCCAGCGGATGCGGCGGCGCGGCTTCGCCTGCGGGCAACGGCCTGCCGCTCACCGACTGGAAGTACGCCACGCTGGCATCGCGCCACCACTGTGCTTCGCGCAGCTGGATACGCAGGAAGGCCGCGACCTGCGCATGCCGTTGTGCATCCACCCTGCCCTGCAGCCCTGCCCAGGTGGCCTGCATGCCCTGCACCTGCCGTACCCCCTGCGAGTAGCGCGCGACCAGCTCGTCCCACAGTGTCCGCCCCGAGGCCATGCGGTGGTCCCACGGCACGTGGTGGAACCACAGCAGCAGCGGCTCCGGAACCCGCGCCAGGTCGCCATACTGCTCGGCCACGCCGGGGGAATACTGGGCCACGGCGTTGCTGCCGCGTGCGGTGCGGTCGAAGCCGATGCCGTTGTGATCCGCACGGTGGTAGTACACCGACGTCCAGTCCGCGCGCGGGCCGCCATCGACCCATGGACCGGGACCATAGTGGTGCCCCAGCGCCATCAGATGGTGCAGGCCCAGCGGCGTCATGTAGTTCACCGCAGCCTCGCGCGAGCCCATCATCATCCCGACGATGGGCTGCACCGCGCCGGGATCGGCCGAGAACGTCAGCGCCGCCCAGTCCGCCGCGATGTCCTGGGCCGATTGCCGCGGATCCCACGCAAGACGGCCGAAGGCGTACCAGTTGGCCTGGTCGAAGTGCGATCCACTCCAGGTGCGGTCGGTGCCGATGTTGGCGACCCCGGCCATGCCGGCCAGGGACTGCGCCACGGTGGCCCCCTTGCCGCGTGTGCGGGTGTCGGCCCGCAGCACTTCCTCGTACAACGGCCCCAGGTAAACCAGATGCGTGGCAAAGCCCAGGTACTCCTTGGTGATCTGCACTTCCATCACCAGCGGCGTGCGCGGCATGGCTCCGAACAGCGGATGGAACGGCTCACGCGGCTGGAAGTCGATGGGCCCGTTCTTCACCTGCAGCACCACGTTCGGGCGGAACGCACCATCCAGGCCGGCGAATTCGCTGTAGGCCTGCGTGGCGCGGTCCGCAGGAACGTCGTGCGCATAGACGAAGGCGCGCCACATCACCACGCCGCCGTGCGGGGCCAGCGCATCGGCCAGCAGGTTGGCGCCGTCGGCGTGCGAGCGGCCGTAGTCCTGCGGGCCGGGCTGCCCTTCCGAATTGGCCTTCACCAGGAAGCCACCGAAATCGGGAATGCGCGCGTAGATCTGGTCGGCTTTGTCGCGCCACCAGCGTTGCACGGCCGGGTCGAGCGGATCGGCGGTGTCGAGCCCGCCCAGCTCGATGGGTGCGCTGAAGCGTGCACTCAGGTAGACACGGATGCCGTACGGACGGAACAGATCGGCCAGTGTTGCCGCTTTGTCGAGATAGTCAGGCGCAAGACTCTGCGCATTTGCATTCACGTTGTTGAGCACGGTGCCGTTGATGCCTACGGATGCGTTGGCGCGTGCATAGTCGGTGTAGCGCGGGTCGCGCCACTCCGGCAACGTCTGCCAGTCCCACAGCGAACGGCCTGCGTAGCCACGTTCGACATGGCCATCCAGGTTGTCCCAGTGATTGAGCACGCGCAGCCGGAGCCGTGGCGATTGACGCACATCGAGAGCGTCCAGTGCCGCGCCGGTCTGCAGCAGCCGCAGCAGATGGAACACCCCGTACAGCACGCCGATATCCCGCGGTGCGGCGACCAGCAGCACATCGCGTCCGCCCACCCGTGTGCGCTTGAGCAGGTAGCCTTCCTCGCCCAGCGGCTGCATCTGCGCACGAAACGGCGCGATCAACGCCGACGACTGCGGCGTACCCAGCACCAGCATGGGGCCGGTGGCTGCCGTACCCGGCAACTGCGGAGCGCTGCCGAGCAGCCCGGCCAGTCCACGCTGCAGTTCATCGCGCGCGGCGCGCTGCGTGGCTGTGTGATCAGGGGCCACCACCTGCCCCAGGCGGGTGCGGTAGTCGGCAGCGAGGGCCGGTTCGAGCGGAACGTAGCGCATCCACAGGGCATGGCCATCCTCTGCGCGCGCGTCGCCGATGCAGGCCAGCAGCGCCAGCACGGCAGCGAACATCCAATGACACCGCTCGCCATCCGGACCGGACCGTTGGGCGGCCGGCAAACCTTGTAAGCTCCAAACGTGCGCGGGCTTCGGCAGCGTCACAGAGAAGAACGGGAGCGCGTATTGGACAAGCCGAAGAAATCGGTCCGCCGCAAAAACAGTGGCGTGACGATCGACGAGGTGGCGGCCCTGGCCGGAGTGTCGCCGATGACGGTGTCGCGGGCGATCAACCAGGGCAAGGTGCGCGACGTCACCCGCGAGCGCGTGATGCGCGCAGTGCGTGAACTGGGCTATACGCCCAACCTCGCCGCCAGTTCGCTGGCCGCCGCGCAGCACACGCGTATTGCACTGATCTACACCGACCCCAGCGGTGCCTACCTGCGCGAACTGCTGGTCGGCCTGCTGCGCGTAGCGTCCAACGCTGCCATCCAGCTGGTCATCGACTACTGGGACGAGCCGGGCCCGGCGGCCCAGCGCAAGGCCGCGCGTGCCCTGGCCGGGCGGGTGGACGGCGTCATCCTGCCGCCGCCGCTGTGCGAATCGAAGCCCGTGGTGACCGAGCTGGTCAAGGCCGGCATCCCGGTGGTGGCGATCGCGCCGGGTCACCTCGGCAATGACATTTCCTGCGTGCGCATCGATGACTTCCACGCCGGCAGGGAATTGGCTGAACACCTGATCCAGCAGGGCCACCGCCGCATCGGCTTCATCTGCGGGCGCACCGACCTCAGTGCCAGCGCGCGGCGCTATGACGGCTTTGTCAGCGCGCTGCACGACGCCGGGCTGGAGGTCGACCCCGCCCTGGTCGAACAGGGCGACTACACCTACCGCTCCGGGCTGGCCGCTGCCGAGAAACTGCTGTGCCAGCCCAGGCCGCCCACCGCAATCCTGGCCAGCAACGACGATATGGGCGCGGCGGCGATCTCCGTCGCGCACCGGCGTGGCCTGGAGGTGCCCCGCGACCTGTCGGTGGTCGGCTTCGATGACAGCTCCGCCGCCACGACGGTCTGGCCCGAGCTCACCACCATCCATCAGCCCATCGCCTCGATGGCCGATGCCGCCATCGAGATCCTGCTGCGTACCATCCGCCGCCGCAGCGAGGGCGTGCACGTGTTGACCGACCACGTGGTGCCGCACCGGCTGGTGGTGCGCGATTCGGTCACGCGCCCACCCGGTTCCCGATAGCGCAGGACGCAGCGTCACGGTCACGCGCCTGCGCACCCGATGCTGGTCTCCGCCTCGTTCAGGGCGCCCAGCGCGACACGTGACACCGACAGTGTCATCGCCCCCGCCGTTCCGATCGACCACGGGCGATCCAGCTTGCCGACGTCCGCACCTGCGGCTGCAAGGCACTTCAGCGGCACGCCCACGCGCGTCCATTGGCCCACCGGCAGTTTTGCAAGCGTCGGCGTGAGCGCAATGCGGGCCGAGCAGCCCGTGCCGCAGTCCACCGCCAACCAGGCCTCGCCACGGGGTGCAGACTCCACCCGCAACGTGGTCAGCAGCATCAGGTCGCCGTTGCTTTCGCGCTGCAGGTCCAGTGCCGTGTGTGACTGCAGCGCGGCAACTGCCTCAGCCTTGCCCGACCAGGCCAGGCGGCGGCCATCTTCCTGTGCCAGGTGGTCCACGCCGGTGACCTTGAGCAGATCGCCCTCCAGGGCCTCCGGCACCTTGGTGACCGTGACGCCCTGCCCCGTGCTGTTCTGCAGGCGCAGGGCCATGCCTGAACCGGCTTCGCCGCGCGCGAAGAACACGCCGCTGGCACCTTCATTGCCGGTTACCCCGGAGACTTCCGGCAGCGCCGCCAGATCGCCGTTGTCGGCGTAGGACAGGCCGAAGCCGAAGGCGAACTGCGGGTCGTAATCCTTCTGCCCCACATTGTTGGCGTACTGCGTCGCCGTGCGCGGCCAGCTGAAGCTCAACCTGCCCTTGAAATCGTGCTGCACGCTGCCATCAGGCGTGCGCAGCAGCACGTCGGCAACGCCAGCACCTTCCGAGCCGGGCAGCCACGCCGCCACGAACGCATCAGCGGCGTTGATCTCGCGGTTGACCCACAGCGGGCGTCCGCTCAGGAACACGGCCACCACCGGAATGCCGTCGGCCTTCAGCCGCTTGATCAGGTCAAGGTCGGCATCGTCCCCCGGCTTGTAGGCCAGCGTCGGCAGATCGCCCTGGAACTCGGCATACGGGCTTTCGCCGAATACCACCACGGCCACATCCGGCTTCGTTACATATTTCCCATCGACCGCCAGCACTGCCTCGCCACCCGCGGCCGACGCCTGCTGGGCGATGCCCTCGTAGATCGTGTCCGCATTGGGGAAGTCCTTGCGGGTCGTGCCGGTGCCCTGCCAGTTCAGCGTCCAGCCGCCGGCCTGCTTGCCCACGTCGTTGGCACCGTCACCGGCGACCAGGATCCGTTGCTTGGGCGACAGTGGCAACACGCCCCCCTGGTTCTTCAGCAGTACCAGGGATTCGCGCACCGCCTGCCGTGCCAGCGCACGATGTTCCGGTGCGCCGATGAGGGCGAACTGGCCGCCGACCGCACGTGTGGACGGCTTGCCGGCCTCGAACAGACCCAGCCGCATCTTGACGCGCAGGATCCGGCGCACCGCCTCGTCCAGCCGTTGCTGGCTGATGGTGCCGTTCTTCACGGCGGCCAGCGTGGTCTCGTAGAAGCCCTTCCAGCTGTCCGAGGCCATGGCCATGTCCAGGCCCGCATTGATGGTGGCCGGGCAATCGGTGGTCGTGCAGCCCTTGACCTGCCCGTGGCCGTTCCAGTCGCCCACCACGAACCCACCGAAGTGCATGCGGCCCTTCAACGCATCGGTCAGGTACTGCCTGTGACCATGCATTTTTTCGCCGTTGACGCTGTTGAAGGAGGCCATGACGGTCTGTGCGCCTGCAGCGATCGCCGGCGGATACCCGGCCGCGTGGATGCGCACCAGGTCCGCTTCGCTGATCCGGGTATCCCCCTGGTCCTTGCCATCGGTAGTGCCACCGTCGCCGAGGAAGTGCTTCACCGAGGCGATCACATGACGACCATCGAGGAACGCGGGCGTACCCACTTTGCCCTGCAGGCCTTCGACCATTGCACCGGCATAGCTGGCCACCACCTCGGGCGATTCGGAATAGCCCTCATAGGTGCGCCCCCAGCGGTCGTCCTGCGGTACCGCCACGGTTGGTGCGAACGCCCACTCCATCCCGGTGGCACGGGTCTCCAGCGCGGTCACCTCGCCGATCCGGCGCAGCAGATCCGGGTTGCGGGCGGCGCCCAGGCCGATGTTGTGCGGGAACAGCGTCGCGCCGATGATGTTGCTCTGCCCATGCACGGCATCGATGCCGAACAGCACCGGAATCGCTTTGCCGCCGGTGGAGGTGTCCATCGACGCCGCGTAGAACGCATCGGCCAGCGCCAGCCATTCGGCCGGCGCGGCATCGTAACGGCCACCGGGATCGGAATTGCCGCCGGCCAGGACCGAGCCCAACCGATAGCGGCGCACGTCGTCGGGCGTGATGCTGGCGATATCGCCCTGCACCAGCTGGCCGACCTTTTCCTCCACCGTCATGGTGGCCATCAGGTCGGTGATGCGCTTTTCCAGCGCGGGGTCCTCGGCCAGTGGCCAGGCGACCTGCGGCCACGGGTCCGGCGTCGCGGCTGCAGTTGCGGCAACGTTTTCATCCTTGCCGCAGGCCGCCAGTGCCAGCAGCAGCGTGGTCAGCAGCACGCCAGCGTGGGCGCGGCCAACGTGTCGATGGGTCATCGCGTTCATCCTTCCATCTGCTCCAGTTCCTTGCCCTTGGTTTCGTGCACGTACCTGAGCACGAAGAACACCGAAATGACCGCCGCCACCAGATAGATGCTGTACGTGGCTGCCAGCCCGGTGACGGCCAGCAGAATCGGGAAGGTCACGGTGACGGCGAAATTGGCGGTCCACTGCGCCGCACCGGCCACCGCCAGGCCCGAACCGCGGATCTGGTTGGGGAACATCTCGCCCAGCATCACCCACATCACCGGGCCCCACGAGATGTTGAAGAACACGACATAGGCATTGGCCGCTACCAGCGCCAGCGTGCCCATGCCCGCAGGCAGCTGCAGGTGCGTATCGACCAGCGAGCCACTGGCGAATGCGGCCACCAGCAGTGCCAGTGACACCGCCATGCCGGCCGAGCCAACCCACAGCAATGGCTTGCGCCCGATGCGATCGATCAGCAGCACGGTGACGATGCAGGCGCCGATGCTGAGCGCACCGGACAGCACGTTGATCAGCAGCGCGTCGTTCTCGGAGAAGCCGACGGCCTGCCAGAGTACGGCACCGTAGTAGAACACTACGTTGATGCCGACCAGCTGCTGGAAGGTGGCCAGGCCGATGCCGACCCAGACAATCGGGCGGATCCTGCCGGTGGCCTTGTTGCGCAGGTCCGACAGCCGCGGCCGATGGTGGTCGGTCGACAGCGAAGCGTCGATCTCGGCAAGCTTCGCCTGCGCCTCGACACCGCCGTACAGCCGCGCAAGCACCTGCAGCGCCTCGTCCTTGCGGCGCTTCACCATCAGGTAGCGCGGGCTTTCCGGAATGGTCAGCAGCAGTGCCAGGAACAGCAGCGAGGGCACGGCCTGCATCCAGAACATCCAGCGCCACGCTGCATGCCCGCCCCACAGTGCCTCGGTGGACGCACCGGCGGTGGCTGCCAACAGATAGTTGGACAGGAACGCGACGGTCAGCCCGCTGATGATGGCGATCTGCTGGACCGTGGCGAGCCGGCCACGGTAGCGCGCCGGCGCGACTTCGGCGATGTAGGCCGGGGAGATGACACTGGCGGCCCCCACCGCAAAGCCCCCCAACACCCGCGCGACGATGAACATCGCCGAGGAGGATGCGGCGCCGGCGCCGATCGCCGACAGCAGGAACAACACTGCCGAGACGATCAGCACGTTGCGGCGGCCGAGACGGTCGGCCAGCCGGCCGGCGCTGAAGGCACCCACGGCGCAGCCCAGCAACATCGAGGCGATCTCGAACCCCTGCATCCACTCGCCGGATCTGAACGCCTGGTGCAGGCCGTCCTGGGTGCCGTTGATCACGCCGCTGTCGAACCCGAACAGGAATCCGCCAATCGTCGCCACCACGCTGATCAGTACGATCAGCCGGGTGTTCTCTCCACCGCTCATTGCCTGCTGCATTGCCGTGTCCCTCCCCGGTTCGGTGTCATCGATGCGAGCCGCTGTGCTCAACGCAGCAGGTACTGGTTGATCAGGTTCTCGTAGCGCTCCTGCTTGCCGCTGATCTGCCTGGGCTCGCCGCCCTTTGCACCCAGCGCAGCCAGCTCTGCGAGACTGAGCGCGCCGCCCGCGAAGTCCTTGCCGGCACCACTGTCGAAGCTGGCGTAACGCTCCTTGCGCCACTGCTCCAGCGGCGAGTCGTTCAGCAGCGCATGGGCCACTTCCAGCCCGCGGGCGAAGGCATCCATGCCGCCGACATGGGCAATGAACAGATCTTCCAGGTCGGTCGATTCACGGCGCACCTTGGCGTCGAAGTTCAAGCCGCCTTCCAGACCGCCCTGGCGCAGCACCACCAGCATCGCGCCCACGGTGTCGTACAGGTCGGTGGGGAACTGGTCGGTATCCCAGCCGTTCTGGGCGTTGCCGCGGTTGGCATCGATGCTGCCGAGCAGGCCGTGGTCCGAGGCGACCTGCAGATCGTGTTCGAAGGTGTGGCCGGACAGCGTCGCGTGGTTGGCCTCGATGTTGAGCTTGAAATCCTTGTCCAGGCCATGTTCCTTCAGGAACCCCACCACGGTGGCGCTGTCGAAGTCGTACTGGTGCTTCATCGGTTCCATCGGCTTGGGCTCGATCAGGAAGTTGCCCTTCAGGCCGATGCTGCGGCCATGGTCGCGCGCCATGGTCAGGAACCGCGCGAGGTGGTCGACTTCGCGCTTCATCTGGGTATTGGCCAGCGCGGCATAGCCTTCGCGGCCGCCCCAGAACACGTAATGCTCGCCGCCCAGTTCAACGGTGGCCTCCAGCGCCGCCTTTACCTGCACGGCGGCACGCGCCACCACTGCGAAATCCGGGTTGGTGGACGCACCGTTCATGTAGCGCGGGTGCGAGAACAGGTTGGCCGTGCCCCACAGCAGCTTCATGCCGGTTGCATCCTGGCGCGCCTTGGCCAGGCCCACCATGTGCTTCAGGTTCTTTTCGTACTGCCCGACATCCTCGGCGTCCGGCGCCAGGTCGATATCGTGGAAACACCAGTACGGCACGCCCAGCTTGGTGAAGAACTCGAATGCCGCGTCCACCTTCGCCTCGGCGGTCGCCATCGGCGAGCCGGCCTCCCAGGGGAAATGACGGGTACCCGGACCGAACGGATCGTGCCCGGCATTGCAGAAGGTGTGCCAGTAACAGACTGCAAAGCGCAGATGTTCCTGCATGGTCCTGCCGCCGATGACCTTGTCCGCGTCGTAGACCTTGAACGCGAGCGGGTTGTCCGAGCCCCGGCCTTCGAAGGGAATGCGGCCGATGCCGGGGAAGTATTCCTTGGCGCCGATGAAAGGTTGCGTGCTCATGGTGCGTCTTCCTGTCGTTGTGCGAGGTGTCGCGGAAAGGAGATCAGCCGCGGTACAGCGGCGTGATGGCGTCGAGATGTCGAAGGAAACGGGCGTAGGCCGTGGCGTAGGCTTCGGCGCGCGCCGTGTCCGGGCGTGCCGAACGCAGCGGGTCAAGCGCAACGTGGCGGTCGGCGACGTCGGCGATGGAGGCGGCATCGCCGCGGCCGTGGCCCAACGCCCACAGGGCCTGCAATGCCGCACCGAATGCCGCGCCTTCGGACTGGGCCGGCACGTCCACCGGCAGGCCGAACACATCGGCAACCAGTTGCCGCCACTGCGCGCTGTTGCTGCCGCCGCCGGTCAGCACGATGCGTTCGAACTGCATGCCCGCGCCGACGAATGCGTCGTAGCCATACTTCAGGGCGTAGGTGGCCCCTTCCATGGCCGCGCGGTAGATGTGCGCCGGCGTCATGTTGGTCGTGTCCAGGCCCGCCAGCACCCCCTTGCCCTGCGGCAGGTCCGGCGTGCGTTCGCCGTTGAGGAACGGCAGCATCACCAGGCCGTCGGCACCGGGCGGCGTGGCCTGCAGGTGCCGGTCGCCCTCGCGGCTGCTGAAGCCGAAGGCGTCGGCGACCTGTCCGGTCACTACGGTGCAGTTCATCGTGCAGATCAGCGGCAGCCAGCCGCCGGTCGACGAGCAGAACGCGGCCCATGCCCCGCCCGGGTCGACCACGGGCGTGTCCGAGAAGGCAAACAGGGTGCCGGACGTACCCAGGCTCATCACCAGGCGACCGGGTACGACGCAGCCGGTACCCACGGCCGCCATCATGTTGTCGCCACCGCCGACGGCCACCTTCACCGATGCGGGAAGGCCCAACGCCGCCGCCGCGGCGGGGGTGATGCCGAACATCTCTTCGGTTGCGGCGATGCGTGGCAGGCAGTCGGCGAGATCGCGCTGCGGATCGGTCGCGTGCAGCAGCTCGGCCGACCAGGTTCGGGTGCGCACATCCAGCCAGCCGGTGCCCGACGCATCGCCGTATTCGCAGAAGCGCTCGCCGGTCAACACGAAATTGAGGTAATCGTGCGGCAGCAGGATGGTGGCAAGCCGCGCGTAGGCGTCGGGCCGGTGCGTTTTCGTCCACGGCAGCTTGGAGGCGGTGTAACCGGCAAGCACCGGGTTGCCGGTCAACGCGATGGTGCGCGCCATGCCGCCTGCGGCGTCCATGATCTGCACGCATTCGGCCGAGGTGCTGGTGTCGCACCACAGCTTGGCCGGAGCCAGCACCTCCCCGGCCGCATCGACCGGCACGAACCCATGCTGCTGTCCTGAGACTGCCAGCGCGGCAATCCGGGAGCGCACCGCCG
Source organism: Stenotrophomonas sp. 2YAF26 (assembly GCF_052114625.1). NCBI lineage: Bacteria > Pseudomonadati > Pseudomonadota > Gammaproteobacteria > Lysobacterales > Lysobacteraceae > Stenotrophomonas > Stenotrophomonas sp. 2YAF26. The sequence goes on from NZ_JBFRFC010000001.1 coordinate 240,082, forward strand.
GATCGATCGCAGCAAAGCAGGCGTGCAGTGCCGTCACCCAATCGGCCGGCCGCTGTTCCCGGCTGCCGTCTGCAGCGCTGGTCAGCTGCAATGGCGCGCTGGCGCTGGCCACGAGACTGCGCCCTTCAGGATCGTAGACGACCACCTTCAGGCTTTGCGTACCAGCGTCGATTCCCGCAACCAATTCCATTCACTGCACCCCGTAGTGGTTTGAAGGTAGCGCTACCAATTCAATGCAACAGCGCGCACTGCGGCTACGCCACGGCCCTGCCCCTTTGCCATGCGTCCGGCGCCGCCTTGCAGTAGCGCTCGATGAACTCTGCCTGCGTCGGCATCTTCGCCACCGTTTCCTGCACTGGCTGCCGGATGCGATGCAACAGGGTGCGCAGGTCCGCATCGCCGATGGCCCGCGCAAGCGGGTGCGGCGGTCCGGGCTGGATACCCTGGCCCATCAGGACGCTGGTCCAGGAGTCGACCCGGAACAGCTCGCCAGGGTCCTGCCAGGCATGGGCACGCTCGCGCCACGAGCGCAGGCGGACCTGCAGCGATTCAGGCAGCGCCATCTCGCGGCAGGCCTTCCACATCGGCTCGTCGCGCTGGTTGGCGTGGTAATGCAGGATGATGAAATCGCGCACGTGCTCCATCTCCTGGCGGCTCACGTCGTTGTACAGCGCCACCAGCGAAGGGGTGATGCCGTCGGACGGGAACAGCTGGATCAGGCGCACCACGGCGCTGATGGTCAGGTGGATGCTGGTCGATTCCAGCGGCTCGATGAAGCCACTGGCCAGCCCGAGCGCCACCACGTTCCTGTTCCAGGCCTGCAACCGGCGCCCGCTGCGGAACGGCACCAGCCACGGATCGCGCAGGGGCCGTCCGTCGACATCACGCAGCAGCTTGGCCTGCGCCTCGTCATCGGACATGTGGCGGCTGGAGAAGACCAGCCCGCAGCCGACCCGGTGCTGCAGCGCGATGTGCCAGCGCCACCCGGCCTCGTGCGCGATGGCACGGGTGTAGGGCACCGGCGGCGCGGGCGAGTCGGTCTGCACGGCAACGGCGCGATCACTGGGCAACCATTCGTTCCAGTCTTCATAGCCGGTATGCAGGGTCTGCTCGGTCAACAGGCCGCAGAAGCCGGTGCAGTCGATGAACAGATCGCCTTCGATGACCTGCCCGTCGTCCAGCACCAGCGACACAACCGAGCCGTCGTGGGGATGCTGGCGGACTTCGCGGATCTTGCCTTCCACCCGCCGCAGGCCGTTTGCTTCGGCCTTGCCGCGCAGGAACCTGGCATAGAGCCCGGCGTCGAAATGGTAGGCGTAGTTGACCTGGGGTTGGGTCTGCAGCGAGAACCTGTCGGCCAGGGAAGCGGCGCTTTCCAGGCAGAAGTCGCCCAGCTCGGAGTGCATGCCGCGGCGCAGGCTGTCCAGCCAGAAGTGATGGAACGGCGTGGCCCAGGTGCCCTGCCCGATCGTGCCGAAAGGATGGATGAAGCGTTCACCGGGGCGACGCCAGTTCTCGAACGAGATCGACAGCTTGAACGTGCCGGCGACCGCACGCAGGAACTCCTGCTCATCGATCTGAAGGAAACGGTGGAACGTGCGGATGGGCGGCACGGTGGATTCGCCCACACCCACGGTACCGATCTGCTCGGACTCCACCAGGGTGATGTCCAGCTGTTGGCGGAACTGGTGCGCCAGTGCGCAGCCGGCCAGCCAGCCGGCGGTGCCGCCACCGGCGATCACCACTCTCCGGATCGGCCCTTGTGTAGTGTCCGCAGCGTTCAATGCGATGCTCCCATCAGCGGTTGAGTCGACCCAGCAGCTGGGCGCGCATGCGCCGCGCCTGCGTCTCGTCGAACGGTGCCAGCTCTCCCTGGGCCGCTTCGGGCAGGTGTTGCCCTGCCTGCTCGCCGGGACCAAACACGTAGTACTGGAAGATCTTTGCCCACGCCTGCTTCTCGCGCGCCGGTAGATCGCGCAGGGCCCACATTGCATGCTGCAGCGCCGGCAGGGGTGAGCCGAGATAGCCAGGCGCACTGCGCCACCAGTAGTTCACCAGCACGTTGAACGGTTCCAGGCTGCGCACGTGGTGCCACCACAGGCCTGGGATGAAGATGGCATCACCGGGCTCAAGCGTGGCGGTCTGCGCGCTTGCGAGGGCATCACGGAAGCGCGGATGGCGGTCGAAATCCGGTTGGTCGAAATCCACCACGCTGACCACCTGCCCCCCCGGGGTGGGCTCCATCGGCCCCGGGTAGAGGTTGTCGATCTGCTCCGGCGGAAACAGGGTGAAGCGGCGCCGGCCCACCGCGCAGCACGCCAGGTTGTCCGGAATGTCGTAATGGCAGGAAGCCGTCACCCGGTTGCCGACCCAGATGCTGGCCGAAGCATCGATGCCCTGCCCCGCCAGTCCGGCGTCGTTGTGCTGGGCGAACCCGGGCAGCGCACGCGCGATCAGCAGCGAAGCGACGTAATAGGTGGGCGGGCTCGGCGAATCGAGGTGGTCGGCGATTGCGTCCAGCACCTCTGTCAGCAGGCCACGCCGGACCTCGAAGTTCAAGCGGGTGAAGTCCGCGTTGTAGAACGGACGCCCTTCGATCTCGGGGCCGCCGAAGGAATAGGGAACAGGCACGCCTGCTTCGAACCCGCGCAGGTAGGCCATGGCCTCCTGCAGGGAACGCGACCCGGCCTGCACCAATGCCCAGTCGCGCGCGATGCCGCGCAGCACCACTGGCTCGCCGGCTGCCACCAGCGCCTGCAGCGGCAGCGCCGTGGAATCCAGGCCTTCCAGTGTGCGCATGGCGACGCCGTCCAGCACCGGTCAGTTCCTGCCGCCCGCGACGGCGGTATCCGCTGCGCGCAGGCGTCGCTGCTTCTCGGCGATCAGGCGGCGCATGTTGTGCAGCGATGCCAGCATCAGATAGGCGCCCTCCAGGTAGCCGGCGCGGTTGAGTTCGGCCAGCGCCGCACCCTCCAGCAGCGCGAGGCGGTCACGGTCGACCGCATGCAGGCCGTTGACGCCGACCCGATGCTCCGCGTCGATCCGCACGTCCAGCGTGATCGGTTGGATCAACCCTTTCGCGTCGAGCGTGGCGAACATGTCCGCGGCAAAGGCATGGCCGTCGTGGATGCCGCGCAGCACCCCGGCGATATGGTCCAGATAGGGCGAGTTACCGCCCTGTGGCAGGAACACCGGCTCGCCGTGCATTGCGGTCACGCGCGGATGATCCAGATCCACGTGCAACACCGCTTCCCGGGTAAGCGCACCATCGATGTGGCCTTCCTGGAAGCCGATCAGGAATGGCCCTTTCGCCGCGGCACCGGGCAGGTAGGAGGCGTTCCAGCGACCGTCCTGCAGGAACAGGTTCTCGTGCTGTTCGAACCCCAGCAGGGCCACCGCCTGCCAGCCGCCCGTGGCGGGGTCCTTGCGCAGGAAGATGGGATATTCACGCTGCAGTTCGGCGAACTCGCTCGGATAGGCCGGCACCATGCCCACCGCATCGCCGAACTCGGCGCCGAAGCCGGTGGCCACACGCAGGTCCCGATGGGCAATGTTGTTGAGCATTTCGTAACGCGACATGGTGTTGTCCAATCCGTCAGCAGCCTGGAACGGGTGCCGCTGCCGTGGCAGCGGCACCCCACGGTTCAGAACCTGTAACGCACGCCCAGCATGTAACGCGGGCTCTGGTCGGCCAGCTTCACGATCATCTGCGAGGTGCGCGAACGCCAACGCACATCCTCACCGGTCAGGTTGATCGCCTCCAGGCCAAACGACCAGTGGTCATCCAGGGTGTAGTTCACGCTGAGATCCCACTGTTCGTACGCCTCCACATAATACGGATTGCGGCTGGCCCCCTGGTTGGCCAGGATCAGGTACTGGTCACGCCAGTTCCACGCCAGTCGTACCGACCAACCGTACTTCTCGTACATCAGCATCGCATTGGCCGTGTCGCTCAGTCCCGTGAGCGAGAACTGGTCGATGCCCGGGTCGCCTGCGTTGTTGAATCCCACATCCCCATTGACCAGGGTGTAGTTGGCCAAGATGCCGAAGCCGGTATCGCCGAAGAAGTATTGCCCACCCAGTTCCCAGCCGTGGAGCTTGGCCTTGTTCTGGTTGATGGGACGATTGACGTTGAACTGGTACAGCGGATCGCCGGCCGTACCGTACAGGTCGTAGGCTGCTTCAGTGGCCAGCACCTGGGCGTCGGTACCGTTGTAGGCGCCCAACCCGGCGGGATTGTTGCGCAGCAGGGCCAGGGCGGTGAACAGCGAGGTGTCATTGGCCGAGCACGCCGCTGCATTGGCAGCGCCGACCTGTGTGACGCAGGCACCGCTGGTGAGGAACGCCAGCGCCGCCTGCGCATCCGGACCGGCGGTAGGATCGCGCAGGCCGTACAGATTCTCCTGGACAATGGTGTTGCCGACGAAATTGTCGACCGATTTGTTCCAGTAGGTCAGCGAGACGTAGCTCGCATCGGCGAAGTACCACTCCAGCGCCAGATCCAGGTTGTCCGATTCCAGCGGTTTCAGCTGCGGGTTCTGTGCGGTACCGCTGGCCCGCGAGGACGGGTCGATGAGGACCGAGCCGAACGGCTGCTGGGCGGTCGGGCCGGCATACAGGTTGCCGATCGGCGCGCGTGCGATGCTCTTGCCGAATGAGACACGCCCCTTCAGGTCCTCACGAAGATCGATGCTGAAATCCAGATTGGGCAGGATGTAGCTGTAGCTGTTCTTCTCGGTGAACGGCTGTTGTTCGTCGGACAACACCACGCGGAAGTCATTGTTGGATTGCCACTCGATGGCTTCCGGGATGGCGATGTTCGAGGTGGAGACAACATCGGTGGTTTCATAGCGCACACCCAGGCGGGTATTGGTACGCATGCCGCCCAGCTCGCCATCCAGCTCCACCTGGAAGTAGGCCGACTTCGTCTTCTCTTCCACCAGGTTATCGGCGGCGCGCTGCGGGCTCACGCCGAGATTGGCGCCATAGTTGTCCGCCGCCCACTGCGCAAGGCGACCGGCATCGCCGCGCCAGGCCGTGAAGCTGTTGGCATTGAAGTCGTTGAACAGCCCGACGATGTTGACCGGCTGCAGCAGGTCCATCAGCCCGTTGGCAACATCCCCGTCAACGTTGGCCACGCCCCAATCGCCCAGGGTGTTGTAATTCTCCGCTGCCTGGATGCGGTGGGTGGTCTGCTTGCTCGAGTCCACGCCAAACTGGAAGCGCCCCTTGTCGAAGCTCCACTCACCGTCGACACGCCCCTGCTTGATCTCGCTGATCTGTGTCTGCGAGTTGATGCGCAGCACCTGCGAACCGATCTCGCCCGGCGCGAAACCCGGATTGACCACGCCGTTGGTGTTGGCGATGGCATCGGCCGTGCTCGGGTACCAGACCTGGGTGCCCACCGGCAGGCCGCTGTTGAAGACCATTTCCTGCACCCATGACCCACCGCAATGCGGTCCGGCGGTGCAGTTGTTGGTGCCGGCGATGCTGCTGAAGATGGAGCCGCCACCAGTGAGCGGATCGTTCGGGCGGCTTTCGTTCTTCGAGTTGTGCGCATCGAAGCTGAGCTTGAAGCGGTCGGTCACATTCCAGACCGCGTTCAGGCCGAGCGAACCCAGCTTGTACTTCTGCATGCTGCGCTGCTGCTCAAGGCCGAAATCCTTGGTGCCGGCGATTTCACGGATGTAGATCGGCGTGGCAACCGCACCGCTGGTATCGAACTCGACGTCGGTGTAGTTGCTGTTCTGCAGCCACATGCCCTGCTCGCCACGATTTTCAGTGATCTCGTTGGTCGAATAGGTGTAATCCAGGGTCAAGGTCACCGCATCGGTCGGCGCGAACTGCAGCACGGCCTGGCCGTTGATGCGCTCACGCTCGAATTCGGAGAAGGCATAGCGCAGGTCGTTCGGCCGCGCATACAGCGCACCGATCGCCGGTGCATTGACCACCCTCGGGTTGCCCGGCATCGTGCCGGTCCACGGCTGCACGTTCCAGTAGTTGTCGGTGGCCTGCACCGAACCGCCCTTGCGTTTCTGGTAGCTGGCGCTCACGCCCACGCCGAAGGTCTTGTCGGGATTGGTGTAACTGAAGATGCCGGACAGTTCCGGCGTCAGGTCGTCGCCGAACGGCTGGCTGCGGTCGGAGACGGCCTTCGCCCCGGCACTGGCGACGATGCCCTCGTGGTCGAACGGCCGCGAGGTCAGGATGTTGATGGTGGCACCGATGCCACCGCTGGGGACATTGGCCTGGCTGGTCTTGTAGACCTCGATGCCATTGATGGCTTCAGCGGCCAGCTGGGCGAAGTTGAAGGCACGGGTGCCGCCGTCGACACCACCGATGGCGACCTGCCCCGACGCACCGAACGCATCGGCGCCGGGCATCTGCCGCCCGTTGAGCGTCACCATGTTGAACTGAGGGCCGAAACCACGTGCCGTTACCTGTGCGCCCTCACCGTCACGGCGCTCGATCGAGATGCCGGTGATGCGCTGCAGGGATTCGGCCAAGTTGGTATCGGGGAACTTGCCGATGTCCTCCGCACTGATCGCATCCACCACGCCGGCCGAATCACGCTTGATGTCCATGGCCTGGCTGAGGCTGTTGCGGATGCCGGTGACCTGCACGGTGTCCAGCTGTGTCGGGCTGGGCGGATTCTGCTGCCCGGCGACGGGTGCCGGCGTTGACGCCTCTTGTGCGAATGCGGGATTGATGACCAGGACGCCACCGACAAAGGTGAACATGGCCCTGGAAGTGAACTTCGCCAGCGTCCGGCTCATCGACGAGCCCTCCGGCCTGGGGTACGACGGAAAGTAGCAGCGCTCATGACTCTCCCCTCTGACATACGATCGAATGGATGTACCGCCCCTCCTGGGGGCACGTACGGGCGACGCCCGTCTTCCACACCGAACATCGCAGTGCGCTTTGCACCCACTGCGACTCAAACTCGCTTTCAGACTTGCCGGAACAGCCGCGCGGTAAAGGGGGGGCATCCGCTGGCCTTACACCGGCTCAGTGGTAGCGCTACCATCGCGTCACGGCGCAGACTACTCATCCGCAATCGCGCTTGTCATCATGCAGCGCAGCAAAGGAATCCAGCCTTGAAAAACGGCCATAAAGCGGTCCGTCGAAAAGCAAGCGCCGTCACCATCGATGACGTCGCTGCCCATGCCGGTGTTTCCGCCATGACGGTGTCACGCGTCATCAACGGCCATGCCGGGGTACGCGAAGGCAACCGCGAACGCGTCCTGCGCAGCGTACTGGCGCTGGACTACCGGCCCAACCCTGCTGCCTCCGCCCTGGCTGCGGCGCAGCACACCTGCATCGCCCTGATCTACACCAACCCCAGCTCCAGCTACCTGCGCGAACTGCTGGTCGGCGCGCTGCGCGGTTCCACCCGGTCGGCGGCGCAGCTGGTCATCGCTGCCTGGGATGAGCTGGGCACCCCGGCGCGTCGCGAGGCGGCACGGCAACTCGCCACCACCGTGGCAGGCGTGATTCTTCCGCCGCCGCTGTGTGAATCGAAGGACATCGTCGAGGTATTCGTCAACGCGGGCATTCCCGTCGTCTCCATCGCCTCCAGCCGCTTCAGCGACAGGATCTCCTGCGTGCGCATCGACGACCGCCAGGCCAGCCATGACATGGTGTCGCACCTCATCGCCCACGGGCATACCCGCATCGGCTATATCAAGGGCGACCCGAACCAGACCGCCAGCGCGCACCGCTGGCAGGGCTACCGGGATGCACTGGCCAATGCCGGCATCGGCTACGACGACGCGCTCGTGCAACCCGGCTGCTTCACCTACCGTTCCGGCCTGGAGGCAGCCGAGCGGCTGCTGTCCCAGGGCCCCCCACCCAGTGCGATCTTCGCCAGCAACGATGACATGGCATCGGCGGTTGTTTCAGTGGCCCACCGCCGCGGCCTGCAGGTGCCGGGGGATCTTTCGGTGGTGGGCTTCGACGACACCTCCGCCGCGACAATGGTGTGGCCGGAACTGACCACCATCCATCAGCCGGTCGCAGAGATGGCGGACAACGCGATAGACATCCTGCTGCGGGAAATGCGCCGCCCCGCGTCTTCAAGGCGCGCCACTGTCAACCACGTGCTTGCGCACCAGTTGATCACGCGCGCCTCGGTATCGGCACCGCAGCTGTCCTCTGGACTCCGGGCACCCCGGATCGCAACGCGGCAAGCCCCGGACATCGATGGACAAGGGGGCTGAAGCACCCGCCGGGTCCCGGCCGGCCTACAGCCGACGCATCATCAGCTGGGCCGAGCCTGGGCACAGTTCACTGAACTGCGTCGACGCAGCGATGAATCCCGGTGCTGCATCGCGCGCGACGCGCACATAGCCAAGCTGCTCGAAGAACGGTGCTGCCGTGGTCGTGAGAAGGAACACGGTCCTGCCACCCGCCGCCTTGGCATGCTGCTCCAGTTCCACCACCAGTTGCCGCCCCAGGCCCCTGCCCTGCGACATCGGCTGGATCGCCAACGAGCGCAGGAGCACGACGTCGCGGCTCGATTCATAGCCCACGCAACCGAGCAGCTCTCCATTCAACGACGCTGCCAGAAGGGTGATCGGCCTGCCTGCACGCAGATCCTCCGTAGGCAGGCCGCTGGTCTCCAGCAGGGCCAGCACGTCGGCAGACAGCGCTGTCTCCATCACTCGCATGCGGCAGCTCTCGCTTTGTTCCGGCCAGGCGACCTGCAGCGGCGACAGGGGCTCATCGCCCACTCCGCGCGGCGTGGGCGCGGTCGCTGGTGGACGCCGCCTGCTGGCAGGGAAGCGCAGTCTCCAGCGCTTCAATGACCAGAGATGCGGCATCCTGATGCAGTCGTTCGGCGGGTAGCTGCCGGATGTGCGAAGACACACGGTCGACCAGTTCATGGGGAAGGATCTGCCCCTGGCCGCACCACTGCCCTCGGCCTGCGTCCGCAATACCCTGGATATAGGCGCTCGCGCGGGCGCTCGACAGGTCCCGGCACTGATCACTGCTGCAGAATCCGCTTTCGCCCTTGCCCTGCAGGAGCCTGGCCAGCTCTGCTCCGCTCACGAACCACGTGCGCGCAGCCGGTGCCGTCTCGGCCAGCGCGGACCCCGCCAACAGGCATAGGCAGAGCACAAAGGCGGCGGGCACGCAGCGTGCTCTCCTGCTGACTGGATCCCTGCGGGTGCCTGTGCTTGTCATCTAGTTCTCCTGGGCCGCATGGCCGCGCTCCTGGATACAGTCGAACTGATTGCGTGGAGTGAACTGCGGGTCGTCCGCTCCGTCCAGCATGAGCTCGACCATTGCATCGAAGGTCGCAGCGGTCTCGCCGGCCTGCGCCGGCGTCATGAAGCCCGAATCGCCCTTGCCGGCGAGGTGGACCGCAGCAACCGTCTCCCGCTCACCGTCCTCGGCCCATAGGTAGTCGTGCACCAGTGCCACGCCGTGCTCGCCAGGCTCAAGGAAATCGGCGGCGCCCCGCGCCATCGCCAGGAACACGACCAGATCATAGAGGTTCTCGGAATACGTCAGTGACCCTGCAACGAAGTACGCCCCTGCCTGATCGTAGGCCGCAAGCTTGATGTTCTCCGCCTGCGCGGATTGCAGGATGGCGGCCAACGCTGCGCGATTGTCCGCATGCCGGGCCAGCATTGCATTGCAATCGGCGAGGAATTCACCCAGCTCCACATCAGTGGACGCAGCCAGATCGGCGCCGCCGGGCAGGCGCCACCGGCCGGCGATCGATCGCCAGTCCTTCCACCTCGATGCCGCAGGCACCGGCGCGGCCAACCAGCGTGCAAGACGCTCGCGTGGCAGCCGCAGCCTGAGCAGGGCCGAATAGGGTTCGGACATGGCTCGTACCCATTCTCTGATCTTCGACAGCGAGGCTTGTACCAAACAACGTCAGCCAAGCCAACTGCCGCAACCGGGCACATGCTGTTAACGCTCCCGCATTATGCTGACTGCCTCATTGGATTTCCGCGAGGCGCGCCCCTTGACCAAGCTGCATGCCCTGATGATCGCCAGCTGCCTGTGTGCCTTCAGCCCACTGGCCCTGGCTGAAACCGTAAACCTGACCAACAGCGCCGACGGTGCCAACCGCGAGGCCGGCATTGCCGCGGTCAAGAAGAAGTTGCAGGACGCCTGCACCGATCGCAAAGGTTCGCCCGACGCGGCGTCGTTCGAAGTGGTCTTTGAAAAGACCAGCGACAACCCGAACGTACCGAAGCCGTATTACCTGGACGGCAGGATGAAGTGCGAGTTGCCGGGGTAAGCGCGCAATGCCACCGGCGGCCGTGCCTGCAGTACCCCCGCGGCGGCTGCGCGCCGCCCGGGGCCCATGCCGGAATCCCTAGCGACGCAGGGCGTCGATGATCACGCCGTTGGCGATCTCCACCAGCAGGTATTCCGTATCCGACTGCCGCACCCAGCGCTGACCGCGGCCGGGGTCGCGCAGACGGTAATGCGCGTAGTCGTCCACCCAGTAGCGCCGGTCAACCTCGGCCCAAGGCAAGCGGTCACCGCGGCGCCATGCCTTTTTCTGCCAGCCCGGCGGGGGTGCGTCGCGGTTGTGCGGGCCGCCTGCATGGGGCGGCGGTCCGTTGCCCCGTGCATGATGCGGCGGATCGGCCCAGGCAGGCGCAGCAACCAGGGTCACTGCCGCACCCAGGGCAATGCCAAGCAAACGTCCGGTTTTCATGGGGATACTCCCGGTCCAGCCGCAGTATGCGGCGTTGTGGCCCTGAATATAGAGCAGCGCCTGTGAATGAATCCGTGCGCCCGGACCGGACCCGATGGGCGTCCGCAAGCCCGCAGTCAGCAATGCAGCTCCCTCACCCTCGAACCTGGGTAGGATTCAGGCCCAGTCGCCTGCGCAGCAATCGCCTGAGCGTCGCAGAATCACCCAAGCCCACCTGCGCGGTCACCTCTTCCACCGAAAGCCCGCCACTTTCCAGCAGCACCCGCGCCCGGTTCAAGCGCACCGACTGGATCAACTGCTGCGGCCCGTAGCCGAGCACCTTGTTCACTTGGCGGTTGAGGGTGCGTGTGGACATGTTGGCCCGCGCGGCAAGCGTGCCCACGGTGACTGGTTCCGGGAGCGTCTCTGCGATGTGGCGGGTCAACAGCGCAATCAGGTTGTTCTCGGGCACCATCATCGCCGGCGACATATACAGCGACTGCAGGCGACGCTGCTCGACCAGCAGCGCCTGGCCCAGCATGGCCGTGAGTTGCTCGCCGAAGCGCTGGCGCAGCACGTAAAGCACCAGGTCCATGTGTGCCATCGCGGCGCCGGCAGTGACCAGCGTGCCATCCGCATGCACCATGCGATCGGGTTCGACGCGGGTGGTTGGCGCCACGCGCCGCAGCGCAGAGGCCAACCACCACGTTGTGGTCACGCAGCGTCCCTCCAGCAATCCGGCTGCGTTGAGCAGAAACACGGACGAACAGGAGCCTGCAATCGTGCCGCCCGCTCTGGCATGGCGACGCAGCGCAGCGACCAAAGGCGGAATGTCCGGCTGGGCCAAGCGCGCGTCGAGTTGGCTGGCATCGTCGATGTCCAGGCCCGGCAGGATCCAGCATTCATGCGCAGAGGAGCGCGCAGGCAACGTGTCCACCTGCAGGTGCAGGCCGTTGCCAAGCGGAATGCTTCCTGGCGTCACCGCGCAGACCCGCCAACGCGGCGGTGCAACCCCGACCCGGCACGCCAGCTTGGCCGCGGTGGTCAGAAGATCAAGGGTGAGGGTGACGCTGGAGGCAAAGGGTGCGCGCGGCACCACCAGGACGAAATCATGCATTGGCTGATTCTGCGCGATTGTTGGCAAATCGGCCACTTAAGACCCGAGCCGCAGCGCGGTTGAATGGGCGCTCCCTCACCCACGAGCGCTATCCATGCCCACCATCCTCATCAAGACACCCGCCGACGCACTGACCGCTCTTCAGCGCGAGCGGATGATCGCCGCGGTGAATACCGCTGCAACGCAATGCAGCGGCCTGGGGCCTGATCCCCGCCAACGCAGCCTGTGCTGGGTGATTGCCGAGGAGGTGCCGGCCGGCTTCTGGCGCTGTGGCGGCAGTGCCGACTTCCTCCACGTCATTCCGTGCCTGGTCCACGTCCTCGCACCCGCCGGCGTACTCGACGAACAGCACCGGTCCCGTTACGCGGCGGTTGTGCACCAGGCCATTCTGGAATCGCTGGCCCTGCCGGATACGCAGCGGCTGGCTGCTTCGATCACGGTGAGCGATGTCACCGATGGCACGTGGGGGCCCAACGGCCAGCTGTGGACACTGCCGCAGTTCGTGGAGGCCGCGGGGTATTCCCATCTGCAAGCACCGGTGAACCGCTGACGCCACAAGCCCTTGTCAGCAGACTGCACCAACGATCATGTTCAATCGCCCTCTGGTCGCTGGCAGTAGCGGGAAAATTCCTGAAGAAAGGCCTCCGCCGGTCCGCGATTGGCCGGCTGCCTTACGGCATCGGCAATGGCCTCCGGCTCCATCTTCATGAAGGGGAAGCGCAGGAACAGTTCTTCGTTGAAGCGGGAGCTGATTGTCGACAGCACAAGCCGCAGAGACGCGAGCATGTCGTCGCCGCGATGGGATGCGTGCACGAGCGCGATGGGCTTTGCAATCACAAGGTCGCCCGATACGAGCCAATCGATGGCGTTCTTCAGGCCGCCCGGAATGCCTCGTGCGTACTCGGGGCTCGAAATCAGAATGCCATCGCAGGCTTCAATGCAGCGCTTGAAGTGCACAACGCTGTCAGGCAAGGGCAGATCTTCAAGATCGGGAGAAAAAACGGGCAGTCCGCCGAGGTCGGCGTAGGTACTCAGTGCGATATCCGGTGGCGCGAGTTCTTCCAGCGCCCTCAGCAATGCGGTGTTGGTGGACAGCCGGCGAGCGCTACCGGATAGGGCAAGGATCTTCATCACGGCACGCTATCACAGGCACCTGCCGCCGTGTCCGGCAATGACCCGCAGCGCGCCCTTGCACGTGGCAAACTAGCGGTGGTCGTTCAACGTCCATTGATCATGCACGGATGCGCATAGCCCATGACACGTCTGCTCATCATTGAAGACAACCCCGAGCTGGTTGCAAATCTCTACGCCTTCTTCGAGCCACTGGGCTACGTGCTTGACGATGCGCGGGATGGTGCCACCGGCCTGCGCAGGGCAACGCAGAACGATTACGACGCCATTCTGCTTGACCTGATGCTGCCCCGCCTCGATGGCATGGCACTGTGCCAGGCGCTCCGTCAGGAGTTCCAGAACCCGGTGCCGATCCTGATGCTGACCGCCCGGGATCCGGTGGAGGACCGCGTGCAGGGGCTCGCGTTGGGTGCGGATGATTACCTGGTCAAGCCTTTCTCCCTGAAGGAGCTGGACGCACGCATCAAGGCGCTGGTCCGCCGCGCCCAGGGCCGGCAGGTCCAGAGTGTGTTGGACTGGGGCGATCTGCGCGTCGACACCCGTTCACCGCAGGCGTGGCGCCAGGGCCACACCCTCAATCTGACCCCGACAGCGCACAAGCTGCTGATGTGCCTGGTGCGGGCTGCCCCCGCGGTGGTGCGCAAGCAGGAGATGGAATACCTGATCTGGGGCGACGAGCCGCCGGAGAGCGGTGCACTGCGCACGCACATCCATGAGCTGCGCCTGCAGGTGGACAGGCCGTTCAACCCTGCACTCATTGCCACGGTGCACAGCGTTGGCTGGCGGCTGGACAGGCCCGCACTGGCACCTGCCGAGTAGTTGCTGCCGATGACTACCCGCTCGCTGAAGTCGCTTTATCGAAGCCTGACACTGAGAACGCGCATCACGGTGTCGTTCGTGCTGCTGATGGCCGGTGCCATGGGCTTCATTGTGCTGGTTGAACTGGTGGACTACGACGAGGTAAGAGCCTCCGTCGTTTCGATGACCCAGGACCGCGAGGTCCATCGGCTGCAGGCCGCACTGGCCAGTGGCGAGCAACCGGAACTGACGAAAGGCAGCCAGCTGTATGACGCGCGCTCGGCTCCTCAGGTGCTGCGCAGGTACGGGCCGGGCTACCACGGTGAAGAAGGCCCGAACGAATGGCATCTGCGGGTCTTCGAAAGCAACGGACAGCGCTACTACCTGCTGCAGGATGGCGAGCACTATGCCTACCTGGAGCATCTGATCAATGCCTTTGCGACGCTGGTCATCCTCACCTGCGTGCTTTGCGCGTTCTGGATCGGCCGCCGAACCGCGACCCATGTCATCGCGCCCATCACCCGTCTGGCCGAGGCGGTGCAGAACAAGCACAAGCCCTTCCCCTACCAGGATGCACGCGATGAGATAGGTGTGCTGGCGCGCGCTTTCGCCCAGCACAGCGACGAGCTTGAGCAGTTCCTGCAACGCGAACAGTGCTTTGCGGGCGATGCCAGTCATGAGCTGCGCACGCCCCTGGCGATCATCGGTGGCGCGGCCGAGACACTGGTGCACCAGCTGCCCGCCGACAGCCACCTGGTGGCCAGCGCCGATCGCATCATGCGCACCACCCAGGAAATGCAGCGGCAGTTGACCTGCCTGCTGCTGCTTTCGCGTGACCCCAGGACGGTTCCGCGCAGCGTCGTGCCCGTGCGGGCGCTGATCGAGGAATGCAGGGAGCGATGTGCGCCGTGGCTTTCGGGAAAGCCGGTGCGCTTGGTTCTGGATGCGCCGCAGGACCAGCAGGTGCTGACCAATGCAGAGCTGGCCCGTAGTGTGATCTGGAACCTGCTGCGCAATGCCTGCCAGTACACCGACGAGGGCGAAGTAAGGGTCGAGCTGCGGGGCGACACGCTGCGAATCGCCGATACCGGCCCGGGGTTGCCGCCCAGCATTGATGCGCAGCAGTTCCAGCGTTTCATGCCCAGCGCCCGGCAGAGTGGCGAAGGCCTGGGCCTGTCCATCGTGCAGCGTGCGGTCGAGCACATGGGGTGGCAGATGACGGTCGAGACTTCGGCGCAGGGCTGTCGATTCACCCTGCAGATGCTCCCAGCCACGCCCGGCACCTGACAGCTTCCTGACACAGGCCTGCACATCCTTGCCGGATCTCCACGTGAAGGCAGGACCGAAATGCAGCCAGGGCATCGACAAGGCAGCGGCAAGTACCCGCACGGAAAGACCGGCCTGCGCCGCATCTTCCATACCCTGATCCATTCGCGCGACGGCTTCATCGCTACCTTCCGCGGAGAGGCGGCCTTCCGCCAGCTGCTGTTGGTGCATGGCGCGCTTGCGGTCGTCGCCTTCCTGCTGGAGGTCGGCCGAAGCGAGCGCGCCGTGATGCTGATGGTCTGCTTCATCAGCCTGATGGTGGAACTGCTGAACTCGGCCATCGAAGCGGTGGTCGACCGCATCTCGCTGGAACATCACCCGCTTTCCAAGAATGCGAAGGACATGGGCAGTGCGGCGCAGACCACGGCGCTGTTGATGGTCGCTACGGTATGGGCCGTAGTTCTGCTGGGCTGAGCACGAAAGCTGACAACTTCCTGATAAACGCATCCAGATACTGCGCGCACTTCTCGTACAACGGATTGTGCACGTGCGTCCATGCTTCAGACTTTCCCCTCATCATCCGATCGTGCTTGTGTGGTGCACCGCGTTGTTCTTCGCCACGCTGGGAAACATCGCCCTCTGGAAAACACTGTGGTCCGTCATGGACATCCATGACCTGCGCAGCACCCTGTTCTTCTTCAGCCTGCCGGTGCTGCTGTTCTGCCTGTTCAATCTGTTGTTCACGCCGATCGGCATCCTTCCCTATGTCCGCAAGCCGGTACTGGCGCTTCTGGTTCTCATCAGTGCCGCGTGCAGCTACTTCATGCTTCATTACGGCGTGCTGATCGACCGCGACATGGTGCAGAACGCGCTGGAGACCAACCAGGCCGAGATGACGTCCTATCTCTCGGTGCCGCTGCTGCTGACAGTGCTGTTGCTGGGCGCCCTGCCCTCGTGCGTGCTGCTGGTCATGCGCAGTGGAAACGGCGGTCGCCCCTTGCGGCCGGCGCTGGTATGGCTGGGAAATGTGCTGGCGACGTTGATGGTGCTGGCGGCGGTGACGTTTGCGTTCTACAAGGAGTACTCGTCGCTGCTGCGCAACAATCGCTACATCCGTGAACAGGTGCTGCCGCTGAATGTGGTCCGCCACACCTATGGTTATCTCAGGAGCAGCTACAGCGCCAAGGCGCAGCCATTGCGGGCTGTCGGCGAGGATGCCACCCGCATCCCCGGAAAAAGGCCCCGCCTGGTGGTCGTGGTGGCTGGCGAGACGGCACGAGCACAGAACTTCCAGCTCAACGGCTACCCGCGCCAGACCAACCCGTACCTGTCACGCAAAGACAACGTCATCAGCTTCCGCGACGTCTCCTCCTGCGGTACCGCAACGGCGGTGTCACTGCCCTGCATGTTCTCGCAGATGACGCGGTCGCAGTACGACGGTATGGCTGCGGCATCGGAAGAGAACGTGCTCGACATCCTGCAGCGGACTGGTGTCAGCGTGCTTTGGCGCGACAACAACAATGGCGGATGCAAGGGCGTGTGCGAGCGCGTGCCCACCGAAGACATGCCTCCACTGAAAGTGCCGGAATTGTGTGTCAACCGGGATGGCACCTGCCATGACGAAATCCTGCTGCACCAGCTGGGCGCGCGCATCGAGGCGATGCCGGGTGATGGGCTGATCGTGCTGCATCAGCTGGGCAGCCATGGGCCCACGTACTTTGAACGCTATCCGGCCGATGCCAGGACATTCAGCCCCACCTGCGCCAGCAACCAGATCCAGAAATGCAGCAATGAAGCGCTGGTCAACACCTACGACAATACGCTGGTCTATACCGACCGACTGCTGGGCAAGGCCATCGACCTGCTGCAGACCTACGCGGACCAGCGCGATGTGGCCCTGATCTATGTTTCCGACCATGGCGAGTCGCTTGGCGAGCACGGCCTGTATCTGCACGGGACGCCCTACTTCATCGCGCCACGGGAGCAGACCCAGGTGCCGCTGGTGATGTGGTTCTCTCCCGCCTTCGCGACCCATGCACGACTTGAGGTTGCCTGCCTGCGTCATGCTGCGGGCACCAGATCCTACAGCCACGACAATCTCTTCCACTCCCTGCTGGGGCTGTTCGATATCAGCAGCGGGGTTTACGAGCCGGGCCTGGATGTGTTCGCGGGCTGCCGCCTCCCCTAGCGCCGTCGACTGTCACAGTGTCTCCGCCAAACGCAGTACGTCCATGGGAAACGCGGCGTAATCGTCGAGCGGAGCGCTGTGGCTGTCCCGCCGGTGAATCTGCCTGACCGCGACCACGCCCTTGTCGGGAACAATGACCAGGTGCTGGCCGAGATAGCCGTTGGCTGCGTATGCCGCTACAGGCCCCCGGTCGATGTCGAAGATGTCGCTGAGTCTCAATCCGCGCCCGCTGATTTCGGCAGCGTAGCGCTGTGGCCAGGCAGGTCCCAGGCGTTCGGCCAGGAAGCTGATCAGCGCTGCCTTGCTGTCGAACAGACGGCCCTCGGTGGCCAGCAGCACCTCCTGCGTCCCAGCGTCCACGCTGCGGGCAGACAGGAGGGCTGCTGCCGCTGATTTCAGCCGGTAGTGCTCCCAAGCGGGGATGCGCCACCACAGCAGGCCGACATCGGGGGAGCGTGCGCTCTCGGCGGTCATCAACGCCACCGAGCGTTCGCTCAGCAACCGCTTGCCGTCCGGGGCGACGCCACCGGCCAGCATCAGTCGTCCGATCGCCGCCAGATCAGGGGCTGACAGCGATAGCCCGGCCATGCCCAAGGGCGTGCCGGCCTGATCCTTCATCCATGCATGGCGGGAGATGCCGAGTGGCTTGAACAGCCGCTCGTCCAGGTAGACATCCAGCGGCTTGCCGGCAAGCCGTTCGACGATGCCCGGCAGGAGATTGGTGGCCTTGTTGTTGTAAGCGAACGTGGTGCCTGGATCGGTGGACACCTCGGCCGCCAGCGCCAGCTTCACCAGATCCGGTGCGCCCTCCAGTTCCACACCGGCGTTGGCTACGTTCTGCAGTCCGGAGGTGTGGTCCATCAACATCCTGATCGTGATGTCCCGCTTACTTCCCTGCCGCCATTCCGGGTAAACAGTGCTGACCGGCTCGTCGATGGAAGCGAGCTTGCCGTCATCGAGCAGCAGCCCGATGGCCAGGGCGACGACGGACTTGGTCGCCGACATGAGGTGAATCCGTTCTTCACCGGCGGCGGGTGCGATCTGCAGCAGGACAGCGCCTTCTCGCTCAACGAAGAGCGCGTCGGAATGCGCATTGCGGGCATTCTGCTCGATCGCTGCAAGGGCGTCAGGCGTGTTGGCGCCGGCCACCCAGGGGCGCAACGCGAGGAAGACTATGCAGACGAATAAACAGGCTCTCATGGCGGGCTCCTCCATTGGGCAGGTACAGGATGACTACATTTGTAGTCATCGTGCAGTGCATGAAGTCATGCGCGATCGGGTGCCTTCACCCGCGCCCGGGCGGCGCATTCCAGGCGTCCGACGGCCTTTGTGCATAGGCGCGCACGAAGAGCGCGACCGTGGCATGGCTTCCGGACATGGGCGTTGCCGCATCTGGCAGGCCATGCTCTGCAAGGATGAGCCTGAGGAACTTCTCGCTGTCACTGGAATGCAGCGACCCTGCGGAGGCCGTCGCCATCGCCTGTTCGGCGAGATCGAAGTACGGCTGGAGCACCGCACGCCAGTGCTCCATGTAGACAGCACGGGCATGATCTGAACGCGAAAGCGCCCTGCAGAAAGCCTGGCATGAAGGGTTTGCCGCCAACCGTCCGATGCCATCGGTGATCCGCATCAGCGCATCGCCAAGATCCAACGTTCCACGCATGTGGAGCCCAGCAACCGGCAAGGATGCAAGATGGCTGTCCATGACCGCCCCGTAGAGCTGCGCCTTGTCACGATAGTGGGCATAGATCGTGACCTTGCTGACGTCGCAGGCCTCAGCGATGCGCTTCATCGTCGCGTTCTCAAACCCCTCTTCCGCAAACACAGTGCCGGCTGCATCCAGTATCCAACGTCGGCTCAACGCCCGTGCTCCTTCCCAGCGCAGGGCGGTTTTGCTTGGGAGGCCGCTGGAG
The DNA here is from genome assembly GCF_052114625.1 of Stenotrophomonas sp. 2YAF26. NCBI lineage: Bacteria > Pseudomonadati > Pseudomonadota > Gammaproteobacteria > Lysobacterales > Lysobacteraceae > Stenotrophomonas > Stenotrophomonas sp. 2YAF26. The sequence goes on from NZ_JBFRFC010000001.1 coordinate 259,158, forward strand.
CGAACCACGCTCACATCCGCCTGAACAATGCACTGGCATTCACGCCGCCAAAGCCAAATCCATTGGTCAACGCGAACTCGATCTCCGCCTTCCGCGGCCCGCCGGCGACGATCGAAAGCCCGTCTGCCAACGGATCCGGGCGGCCGAGGTTGAGCGTCGCCGGCGCGACCTGGTCGCGCAAGGCAAGCACCGTAAAGATTGCTTCGATGCCGCCAGCCGCCCCGAGCAGGTGCCCGGTGCTGGACTTGGTGGCAGAGATGAGAAGATCTGGACGGGCGCCGAACAAGGCACGCATGGCCGCGAGCTCTGCCCGGTCCCCCACCTGGGTCGAAGTCGCGTGCGCATTGATGTGGTCGATCTGCTCAGCGGAAATGCCCGCCTGCGCCAGCGCGATCTCCATCGCCCTGCGGGCGCCACTGCCGTCGTCGGGTCCCGCAGTCAAATGGTAGGCATCCGAAGTGGTGCCATAGCCGACCAGCTCGGCCAGCGGGGTGGCACCACGCGAGCGCGCGTGATCCAGCCGCTCGATCACCAGCAGCCCCGCCCCTTCGGACATGACAAAGCCGTCCCGCTGCTCATCAAACGGGCGAGAGGCTGCCTGGGGTGAGCCGTTGAACGACGTACTCAGTGCCTTGGCAGCGGCGAAGCCGCCCAGGCTGACCCGGTGCATCGCCGCCTCCGCACCACCGCACAACGCGATGTCCGCCTCGCCGGATCGGATGAGACGCGCCGCATCACCAATGGCTTGGACACCCGCCGCGCAGGCCGTGACGGGAGCGCCCTGCGGACCTTTGAACCCGTAACGGATCGATGCCTGCCCAGCCGCCATATTCGCCAGGAAGGTGGGTGCAGTGAAGGGCGACAACCGGCCAGGCCCTCGGCTTTCGGTGRTGTGGACCGCATTGACGATGGATCCAAACCCGCCGATCCCGGTGGCAATCACGGTTGCCGTTCGCAGCCGCCCACGCTCATCGGCTTCCCGCCAACCGGCCTGCTCAAGGGCTTCGTGGGCAGCGACCAGCGCGAACTCAACAAACCGGTCCATCTTCTTGAGGTCTTTCGGCGCGATGATGCCGGTCGAATCGAAACCCGCCTCAGGATCTTGAATGCGATCAGGCACGCGCCCGCCGACTTCGCATCCGGTTCCCGCCGCGAGATCAGGACCAAGCGACCCGATTCCGGAGCGTCCCGCCAGGAGGCGCGACCAGACGGTTTCCACCCCGCAGCCGAGTGGACTCACGACGCCCATTCCGGTCACCACGATGCGATCTTTGTCGGCGATTTTCATAGCTTATCTCTCATATGGAAGAGGTCCGGGCCAACGTCAGGCAACGCGGGTCTTTTCCGCTCGGACCTTGAACCAGATGGCATACATCGCCGGCAGGAACACCAGTGTCATGACGGTGCCGGCAATGGTGCCGCCAATCAGCGTGTAGGCAAGCGTTCCCCAGAACACCGAATGCGTCAGCGGAATGAACGCAAGCACCGCTGCCAGAGAAGTGAGGATCACTGGGCGGGCGCGGTGAACTGTCGCCTCGATGATGGCGTGGAAGGTATCCATCCCCGCCTCTTCGTTCTCGTGGATCTGGCCGATGAGGATGAGCGTGTTGCGCATCAGGATGCCCGACAATGCGATCAATCCAACCAGCGCGTTGATGCCAAACGGCTGCTGGAACAGCAGCAGGGTCGGCACCACGCCGATCAGCCCCAACGGACTGGTCATGAAGACCATGATCATCGCGGAGATGGAACGTACCTGCAGGATGATGATCAGCAGGGTCACCGCCAGCATGATCGGGAACAGCGGCAGCATCGCGCTCATCGCCTTGCCCGATTCCTCGATGGAACCGGCCTGGTTAATCGCGTAGCCCTCGGGCAGCGAGGCAATGAGCGGCGCAAGCTGCTTGCTGATAGCGGTGGATACATCCGGTGGCTGCAGTGCATCGTCAATGTCACCGCGCACGGTGATGGTGGGTACCCGATCGCGGCGGCGCAGCACCGGCTCTTCCATCCGAACCTCGACCGAGCCGATCTGCGACAGCGGCACTCGCTGGCCAGCAGCACCGACCAGGGTGAAGTCTGCGATGCGCGCAGGATCCAAACGCGTTTCTCCACCAGATCGAGCGACAACCTCAACGGTGCGGATATCCTCACGAACGGCAGTGACCGGCACGCCGCTCAGGAAGAACTGCAACTGCTGCGAGACGGACGCCGAGGTCATGCCCATGGCCTGCAAGCGGTCCTGATCCAGCGTGAAGTGCAGCGTTGGCGTGCGCACGCCCCAATCGGTGTTGACCGTGCGCATCATCGGGCTGGCGTGCATGGTCTGCTCCACCTTGGCCGCAATGCCACGGATGACATCCGTATCCGGACCGCTGACACGGTAGGCCACCGGATAGGGCGAGTATGGCCCGAACACCAGCTGCGTCACACGCACACGCGCCTCTGGTGCCAATCCCTCAGCCACCGCCTGGCGCAGCTTTGCTTTCAAGGCATCGCGCTGTTCCTGGCTGTCGGTACGCACCACGATCTTGGCAAACGCCGGATCGGGCAGTTCCGGGGAAATGGCGAGGTAGAACCGGGGCGCACCCTGACCGATGTATGCCGTGACGATCTTCGCTTCTTCCTGCCCAGCGAGCCACTGCTCCACCTTCCTAGTGGCCAGGTTGGTCTGTTCGATGGCCGTGCCGTAGGGCATCTGCACTTCGACCAACACCTCCGGGCGATCGGAAATGGGGAAGAACTGCTTTTTCACCAGCCCCATGCCCACCACAGCAAGCACGAACAGGCCGATCACCGAACCTGCGGCAAGCCACTTGCGCGCGATCACGCGCGCCAGGATCGACCGGAAGCGGTTGTAGCGCGGCGTGTCGTAGAGACTGCTGTGCCCGCCTTCGACGGTCTTGAGTTCAGGGAGGAGCTTCACCCCGAGGTAAGGCGTAAAGAACACCGCGACCACCCACGACACGATCAGCGCAATGCCCACGATCCAGAACATGTTGCTGGTGTATTCGCCCGCAGTGGACCGGGCGAAACCGTTGGGCATGAAGCCCACCGCAGTGACCAGGGTGCCGGCCAGCATGGGCGCTGCCGTATGGCTCCACGCGTAGGCCGATGCCTTGACCCGGCTATAGCCCTCTTCCATCTTCACCACCATCATTTCGATGGCAATGATGGCGTCGTCCACCAGCAGACCGAGCGCAAGAATCAGCGAGCCGAGCGTGATGCGGTCAAAGTTCTTGCCGGTCGCAGCCATCACCATGAACACGGCAGCGAGGGTCAGCGGAACGGCCGCAGCCACCACGACACCCACCCGCCAGCCCATGCTGACAAAGCAGACCAGCATCACCACCAGCAGCGCGGCAAAGAACTTCATCATGAACTCGTCGACCGACGAGCTGATGTTCACGGCCTGATCGGTGACCTTGTCCAGCGCCATCCCGACAGGAAGCCCGTCATTGATCTTCCTGACTTCCGCGTCGAGTGAGGCGCCAAGATCCAGGCCATTCCAGCCGTCGCGCATGACGATGCCCAGCAGCATGGCTGGCTCGCCACCGTTGCGGATCATGAAGGTCGACGGGTCCTCATAGCCACGCTTGACGATGGCGATGTCCCGTAATTTGAGGGTCCTGCCCTGTGCAACGATGGGTGTATCGCGGATCTTGTCCAGCTGATCGAGCGCCCCGTCGAGGCGAATGAAGATCTGCGGGCCCTTGGCCTCGACCGATCCTGCCGGCGTCAGGGCGTTCTGCCCGTTCAGCGCCCCGAACACCTCCTGTGGCGTGATGCCGAGATTCGACAGGCGTTCGTGCGACAGCTCCACATAGATGCGCTCGGATTGCTCACCAATGATGTTGACCTTCTTCACGCCAGGTACGTGCAGCAATCGCTGACGCAGCGTCTCGGCATCACGCGCGAGCAGGCGGAACGGTTCACCCTTCGCTTTCAGTGCGAAGAGAGCAAACGTGACATCCGCGTACTCGTCGTTGACCATCGGGCCGATCACGCCCGTGGGCAGATTTGCGGCTTCGTCTGCCATCTTCTTGCGCGCCTGGTAGAACTCCTCCTGCACCTCCGACGGTGGCGTGCCATCCTGCAATGTCAGCGTAGTGAAGGACAGGCCAGGCCGGGTGTAGGTTTCGCTGCGGTCATACCAGCGCAGTTCCTGCAGGCGCTTTTCCAGCTTCTCGGCGACCTGGTCCTGCATTTCTGTTGGCGTAGCGCCAGGCCAGGCCGTCACGATGGTCATGACCTTGACAGTGAACGCAGGGTCCTCAGCGCGGCCGAGCTGGAAGAAGGAAACAATGCCGGCAACGGAGACCAGAAAGATCAGGAAAACCGTGATGGCACGCTCGCGCACCGCAAGTGCCGACAGATTGAACCCACTCACTGGTGGGCTCCGTTTGCAGCGGCGTTCCTGGCGGTCTCAGCGATGCGAACCACCTGCCCTTCGCGAAGTAGATGGGCGCCGAGGGCAGCCACGCGATCCGATGCGTTCAGGGCCCCCTCAACCACTACCCGGTCATCACCCAACTGCTTGACGGCGACCGGCGTCCAATGGGCTTTGAGCGGCTCACCACCGATCACCCAGACGCCGGGACCGGTACCAGGATCGAACAGCGCGCCCAACGGCACCTCGACGCCGGCCGACGCACCGGCAGGTGCTGCGCCTGAAAGTTCGACCGCCACCGTGGAACCCAGCGGCAGCGCCGTGCTGCCCTCTTCCAGGGTGTAGCGAGCTTCGAAGGTCCGGGTGGCGGGGTCGGCCGATTCCGAGAGCACGCGCAACCGTGCGGGGATCTTGCCGCTTGCCCCGAACGGGGACGCTGAGCCCACGGAGCCGATCTGGGGTCGCAGCGTCTCGGGCAACTGGACCACGGCCTCCCGACTGCCTGCACGGGCAAGCCGGGCGACGATCTGCCCCGCCGCCACGACCTGACCGGGCTCAGCGGAGATGGTCATGACCACTCCGTCGGCATCGGCGACGAGCGCCGTGTATTGACTGGCATTACGTGCAACCCGGGCTTGCGCGTCGGCCGCCTTGAGCTGTGCCGATGCTGCGTCCGCCGCCGCTTTGATCTGATCGTAGGCCGACCGTGAAACGACGCCCTTGGCTGCCAGATCGCGGTATCGCGCTTCGTCTGCGGTGGCTTGCGCGCTTTGCGCTCGGGCCGCGATGACGGCCTGCAGCTGGGACGCCGCTGCCAGATTCAGGTCGACGGGATCAATCCGATAGAGCACGTCGCCGCGCTTTACCGTCTGCCCCGTCTCAACCAGGCGCTCGGTGACCTTGCCACCCACCCGAAAGGCCAGATCACTCTGTACGCGTGCGGCGACGGTTCCTGTGAACGTGCGCGCGCCTCCCGCCCCCGGTTGCACTTGGGCAATCCGGACGATGGGCGGAGCGGTCCGGGGATCGACGTCATCCGACTTTCCGCAGGCCACAAGGAACAACGGAACAACACAGGAAATGGCTGGGAGTACAAAACGGCGACGCATGCGGCCTTCCGGAGTGGGGTATCCGGAGGAATTCTGTTCCTAGTGACTAATATAGTCAATGGTCACTACGGGCATGGCTCAAGGCTCCGGAGGACCAACTCCTGCAAGGCACTTGGCGCTTCTTTGTGCAGGTGCGCCAGGTGCGGCAGCGTCACCGGATTCAGATAAGGAAGCAGGACCTGGTAGACCGCACGGCTGGTGTCCTCGAGCGGCGTCGTGCACTCAAATGCGCCGGAAGCGCGTCCATCCTTGATGATGTCTTCAACAAGCTGCCTGATGCGCCCTTCATACGCCTGCGCTGAAGGCCATTGATCCGTCGCGGCCGCAACGGCAATTTCATACAGGCGCCGATCCTGCAGAAACAGGCGAAGACCGGCCTCCACAATGACGGTGAACAACAACCGCAGCCTCTCGGCAGGCGCTTGCACGCCTTGCAGGGCCTGATGAACCTCGCTTTCGATCTGACTGAGGCAATTGGCGCAGATCACCTCGCCAATGGCCTGCTTGGAGGAAAAGAACTTGTAGACGTACGCCTTCGAGAAGCCGATGGCCTTGGCGAGGTCGGACACCGTCGTCTTGTCATAGCCGTAGTGGCTGAAATGCGCGGTGGCAGCCTCGATGATCTGGGTGCGCACGTCGTGCTCGGCGGGGCCGCGTCCGGCGTCGAGTGCTGCGGAGGTCGAAGTTGACATCGTGGAAGCGTAGCGCCGCGCCGTCACGCCGGCAAATGGTGACCGTTTGGGTATCGCCCGCCACCCGGCGATTATTTGATTTTCAGCTCCGGCAGAAGAGGATCAACATCAACCAGTTCCAGTGACTTGACCATGTGCAGCGTGCCGTTTTTGTACTTGAGGAAATGCGAGCTCTTCACATGCTGTTCGTAAGCCTGCCGGCTCGCATAGATTTCAAGGATTGTCAGCCGGGTCGGATCTTCCTTGTCAAAGACCGCATACAACGACAGCACGCCGGGCTCCAGCTCCATTGAAGCGCGAACCTCCTCAGCCAAGGCGCCTCTATAGGCGGGCAGATGGTCTGCATTGACGGTGATCTTCGAGAGCCTTGTCATCTGTGCCTCCTGCGCTCCAACACTGAAGGGTCCTGCCAGCATGCTGATCAACGTTCCGATGATCATCTTTTTCATTCAATCCTCCAATGCGTGCGCCATGCGACGGAATCTCTCGTCTGAACATCATTCGTGCCGAACGTCCAGCTGGCATTGAATACCGACACGAACACGTTCCGCGGCCTCCAGGCCGAAGCGCGCTTCGAGAACAGCAGCCAGCGCGTACAGCTGCTCTGGGCGCAGCCCTATGTTCATGCTGATGCCAATGTGAGACTGCAACTGCGGCTCCACCCCGGACATTGCAGCCAGCATGCTGACCGTGGCCAACTCGCGGATTTGCCAATCAAGGTTGTCGCGCTCGAAGATGTCGCCAAACAGATGCGTACGCAGGTACTCATTTGCCTGGGGTGCGAAATCGAACAAAGGCCCTGAGACCGGGCCGCCAGCCAGCCTGGTCTGATTGGCCGTGCCTGCGGCGAGCAGTGCGTCTCCTTTGGGGATCGGCCTGCCCGGCTCGCGGCCAGCTTCATCCTGGATGCCCCGCTGCCTGCGCGCCTGCACCACCCTCATCAGTTCGCTCAACGCGTTCAGGCTCCGTGGGAAACCTGCATAGGCATAGACCTGCACGAGGATCTCGCGCACCTCTGCCACGCTCAGGCCCGCGTCCAGAGCTTGATTCAACGCCTGATCAAGGGCACTCATGTTGCCCGCCGCTGCGCAGGCGCTGATTGGAATGATGGCTTGCTGGTGGGCATTCAGCCCGGTGACAGAGAACCGGCTGTAGTTGCTGTTCATAGCTGCTCCTTCGTGTGCAGGGGACGTAGCCAGACGTCTACTCGAACTCGATCCGCGCTTCCACCGGTCCCTCCGCGCGAAGCGCCTTTAAGTCCCCCTCGATGCGGCCCAACCGCACCAAACCCTTCGAGTAACGGAACGGCCTGTGGAAGATCGCCAGGTTCCCCCACGGCGCGTAGAAGGCGATATCGCCAGCCAGTGGCGTGATCCCGTCAGGTTCACCGGCAATGCTGAGGCGGCGCGGGAGCTGCGCGATCTTCTCCGTAGCAGCATAGTCCTCAAGCTGAAGGGTAATCGGCAACTGGGCGGCGAACTCGCGTGCGGGAACGCTGTCCTCCAGCATGGCCGACAACGTCTGGTTGTTGATGATCAGTCGAACCTTCACTGAGGGCACCTCCGGGTTGGATGCGTTTTTCATGGGCGCGACGGTGTGATGCTTCTGCTCGGCAGAGCATGCGGACACCGCCGCGAAGGCAAGGCAAAGCGAAAGCAGCTGACCAATGATCCTCGTCGCGCGCCTCATCAGCCTCATGCCTCTACGGCGACCGCCGAGCCGGATGCGGACGCAGCATCGGCGGCCGTGACATAGGCGAGCAATGCCGCGAACAGCAGCAAGCCCGCACTGGCCAGGAATGTGCAGGCGAAACCAACACTGTCCAACAGCACGCCGCCAAGGCTGGAACCCAGCGCGATCGAGCACTGCACCACCGCTACCATCAGCCCGCCGCCCGCTTCAGCATTGTTGGTGAACGTGCGTGCCAGCCAGCTCCACCAACCCACCGGCGCAGCCGTGGCCAGCAGACCCCATACCGAAAACAGTACGGCCGTCGGCCAGAGTTGAGGCCCCAGCGCCACGAGCGCCGCGGCAATCACCGCCATCAGGATCGGGACGGCCACCAGTGTGCGATAAAGACCACGCCTGATGAATGCCCCGATCGCGAGCGTGCCCACAACGCCGCTTGCACCAATGGCCAGCAGCACCAGCGGAACGGCGGATTCCCCTGCACCCGTGACCTTTTCCAGGAACGGGCGCACATAGGTGAACAAGGCAAACTGCCCCATGAAGAAGATGCCGCACGCCGCCATTCCCAACATCACCACCCGCCGCCGCAGCAGGGCCAGTACCCCGCCCCGGGATTGCCGTCGTTCCGCGGCCATGGAAGGAAGACACAGCCACTGCCATGCCAGCGCGATGGCGGCCACAGGCAGGAGGCACAGGAATGCCCCACGCCATCCGATCACGCCGCCAAGGTAGCTGCCCAAGGGGGCAGCCACTACCGTTGCCAGCGCGTTGCCGCCATTGAAGATCGCCAGTGCTCGCGGCACCTGCGCTGCTGGCACCAGCCGCATGGCCGTGGCCGCAGACAAGGACCAGAAGCCACCGATCACCACGCCGATCAATGCCCGGCCCATCATGTAGATCGGGTAGCTGGGAGCCAATGCCACCACCACGCCGGATACCGCCATCAATGCGGTGAGCGTCAGCAGCACTGTCTTCCGGTTGATGCTCCCGGCCAAGCGGGAGATCGACAGGCTGGTCAGCACGGCGAAGGCACCAGAGATGGCAATCCCATACCCGGCCAGCCCTTCGCTCACGCCAAGGTCAGCCGCCAAGGGCGTAAGCAGGCTCACCGGCATGAATTCAGAGGCGATCAGTGCGAACACGCACAGCGTCATTGCCAGCACCCCGCCCCAGTTGGCCCGGTCGGCCGTCGCGTCGTTGCTGCTCATTTCCCAGCGAGACCTTGCTGGAAGAACGTCGCCAACCTTGCGAAGGGAATCAGGTCGGTGCGGTCATACAGGTCTACATGACCGGCATCCTTCACCCAGTAGCGCTCCTTCGGCTGCCCTGCCCTGCGGTACGCGTCCTCGCTGAACTCACGCGAGTGGGCGTGGTCGCCAGAGATGAACAGCATCGGTCTGGGCGAGATGGTCTCGATATCGTTGAAGGGGTAGAAATTGACGAACTTGACCAAGCTGCTGAACAGCGGCTGGGTGGTCAAGTCGCTGCGCTCGCCTTCGGCAGTGTAAGCGCCACGCGAGGTGCGGTAGAAATCAAAGAACTCGCGCTGCACTTCGGACGTATCGGCCTCGAGCTTGTTCACGGTGCCAGGTACATGGACTGCCGGCCCACCGTTGAACTCGACCAGACGCTGATCCGTTGCAGCCTTGATCATCTGCCTGCGCTGCTCCAGCGATTGCGCGTGGTTCAGCCCTTGGCGCGCGGCGGCGCCCATGTCATACATGCTGACCGTAGCGATTGCCTTGATGCGCGGGTCGATCTTGGCTGCGCTGATCACGAAACTGCCACTGCCACAGATACCCAGGCCACCAATCCGCTGCGGATCCACGAACGACTGCGTGCTCAGGAAGTCAACCGCCGCGCTGACGTCGTCCGAATAGATTTCCGGCGACACCAGGTGCCGCGGGGTACCGGCGCTCTCTCCCCAGAAGGAAAGATCGATCGCCAGCGTAACGAAGCCCTGCTCAGCCAGCTTCTGCGCGTACAACTGTGAACTCTGCTCCTTCACTGCGCCCATCGGATGACCGACTACCACGGCTGGCGCGCGGGCACCCTGCACCTGCCCCTGAGGCCGGTACAGCGTTCCGACCACCTCCATCTGGTACTGGTTGCGGAAGCTGACGCGCTCGCCCTTTACGCTGGCGCTTCTGTAGAAATTGTCGGCGCCGGCGGTTCTTGCGGCGACCGGTGCCTCGGCGGCCACGGCCGACTGCGGAACGAAATGGCTGGCAATGAGTGCCAGCAGCAGCGTGGTGGGTTTCATGTGCGGACGGCCTCAGTGGGAACTCAGGTCGCCACGATAGGCGGCGCCTGCTACCGCGATAAGCCGGCTGAAAGTTGATGCATTACTGAGTTGAGCTCACAATTGACCCATGAGCAGCGTGAAGACCAACGACCTGCAGGCCTTCCTGGTGGTGGCACAGGAGCAGAGCTTCACCAAGGCTGCTGTTCGCCTGGGGGTGACACCCTCGGCGCTCAGCCACTCCATGCGGCTGCTGGAGGAGCGCCTGGGCATCCGGCTGCTGGCCCGGACCACGCGCAACGTCTCCCCGACCGAGGCGGGCGAGCGCCTGATGCGCTCCATCGCACCGCACTTCGAGGCCATCGGCGCCAGTGTGGAGGCATTGGGGGATCTGCGCGATCGCCCGGCCGGAACCCTGCGGATCTCCTGCACGGACGATTCAATGGAGACCATCATCCGCCCTCGCCTTGCCGGATTCCTCGCCGAGTATCCGGACATCACACTGGAGTTCTACGTCGATTACGGCTTCACCAACGTGGTGGAACAGCGCTTCGACGCCGGCATCCGGCTGGGCGAGGCGCTCAGCAAGGACATGATCGCGGTCAGGGTCGGGCCGGATTGGCGGCTGGTGGTGGTGGGATCGCCCGACTACTTCCAGAAGCATGCCAAGCCAAGGAAGCCCGCCGATATCACGCAACATCGCTGCGTGCACATCCGGCATCGCCCGAATGGCGCGATCTATGCGTGGGAGTTCGAGGAGAAGGGCAAGGAGTTCACCGTGCGCGGCGACGGACCACTGGTGTTCAACAGCATGATCCACGTGATCAATGCCGCCCTGGACGGCCTGGGCCTGGCGTACGTGCCTGAGCCGATGGTGGCCGATCACATTGCCGAGGGCCGGCTGCTTGCCGTGCTCGACAAATGGTGCGTGCCTTTTCCGGGCTATCACCTGTACTACCCGAACCGCCGGCAGCCCTCGCCGGCATTTTCGGCGCTGGTGGGCTGGCTGAAGCGGGACGCTTAAGGTCCGCGGTGGTGCCAGGTCGGACTGAAGCACGGCGGCCTGCATCGCGCGCGCCGGCTGACGGCCCAGACGCACGCGCGCAGGCGCGACTCAGCGATCGGGCACATCCGACAGGCGCGCCATCACAGCCGCCCGGCACGCATCCAGGATTTCGTCTGCCAGCGGCGAATCATCCGGACAGGACCTGGACAGCACCACCGCGCCCACGGCCATGGCCATCAGGGCTATCCGGCGCGCACGCGCCTCCGGGCTGGCGTGCTCGCCCATCGGCTCATCCTCGCCGGCAGGGCGCCCTATCTGGGCTTCAATGCCGGCGGCAAAGGCTGCCTTGACCGTTGCCGGCTGGCGCGCGGCGTCTGCACTCAACGCGGCCATCGTGCAGCCGTGGCCTGGGTCATCCCGATGCTCCCGGGAAAGGTAGTAGCCAAGAAATCCAGCCAGATCCATGCCCGCCGCAGCGTCGGCAGATTGCGCCAGGCCGCAGATGGAGGCTTCGGCCATGAGGTCGGTCTTGGAGCCGAAATGCTTGTAGAAGCCACCGTGGGTAAACCCTGCAGCCGCCATCAGGTCTGCAACGCCCACACCGTCGTAGCCCCGCTCCCTGAAGAGCGTGGATGCGGTTTCGACAATGTGCGCCCGGTTGGCCTGCGCTTGTGCCTTGGTGACCTTCATGACCCGATGCCCCAGGGGCTGTGCTGCGGAAGGACGGCAGTCTAGCACATATGGATTACGTTCATCATCAAACCATTGACATCATGGATTACGGTCATCATCATTGTGGCAACGACCACCAGCCCCACATCAGATGACGACCACGACATTGTTCCAGCCCTACCCCCTTGGCCCACTGACGCTGGCCAACCGTATCGTGATGGCACCGCTGACGCGCAACCGCGCCGATGCCGGCCTGGTGCCCAGCCCGCTGGCGCCCACCTACTACGCCCAACGGGCCTCGGCCGGCCTGATCATCACCGAGGCCACCCAGATCTCGGCCCAGGCCCAGGGCTACCAGGACACGCCCGGGCTCTACACGCAGGATCAGATCGACGGCTGGCGCCAGGTCACCGACGCCGTACACGCACGTGGCGGGCACATCTTCGTGCAGCTCTGGCACGTGGGCCGCATCTCGCACGTGGATCTGCAGCCCGGCCACGCCGCACCCGTCTCCGCCTCGGCCATCCGTGCGCAGACCAAGACGTTCGTGCACAACGGCTTTGTTGATGTGTCCGAGCCGCGCGCATTGGAGATCGACGAACTGCCGGCCATCGTCAACGACTTCCGCCAGGCCGCCGCCAATGCCATCGCCGCCGGCTTCGATGGGGTCGAAATCCACGGTGCGAACGGCTACCTGCTGGAACAGTTCATCAAGGACGGCGCCAACCAGCGCACCGATGCGTACGGCGGTTCGGTCGAGAACCGCGCACGCCTGCTGCTGGAAGTCACCGCCGCCGTGGCCGAGGAGATCGGTGCCGATCGCACCGGTGTGCGCATCTCGCCGGTTTCTCCAGCCAACGCGATTTCCACCGTCAGCGACCCGCAGCCCCAGTACGACTACATCGTCGATCAGCTCAGCGCACTGGGCATCGTGTACCTGCACGTGGTGGAAGGTGCTACCGGCGGCCCGCGCGACGTAGCGCCGTTCGACTTTGACAGCCTGCGCCGACGTTTCACCGGCACTTACCTGGCCAACAATGGCTACGACCTTGAACTGGCCAACGCACGCCTTGCCGCTGGCAATGCAGACCTGATCGCGTTTGGCCGCGGCTTCATCAGCAATCCCGATCTGGTCGAACGCCTGAAAACCGGCGCGCCGTTGAACGCGTTGAATCCAGCGACGTTGTACGGCGGCGGTGCGGAGGGTTACACCGACTACCCCGCATTGACCGATACGGCGCCGCAGTAACCCGTTCGACAGCGCCGCGCTGCACACGCCGTTCGCCCCTTCCAATTCCACGAGACACACCATGAGCCAGCTTCCCACCGTCCTCATCACCGGCGCCTCCAGCGGCATCGGCACCGTTTACGCCGAACGCTTCGCACGCCGCGGCCACGACCTGGTGCTGGTTGCGCGCGACAAGACGCGCCTGGAAACACTGGCCGCGCGCCTGCGCCAGGACACCGGGGTCGCCGTAGACGTCCTGCCGGCCGACCTCACCCAGCGCAGCGATCTGGCCGCCGTGGAAGCCCGCCTGCGTGACGATGCCCGTATCGGCATCCTGATCAACAACGCAGGCATCGCGCAGTCCGGTGGCTTCACCGCGCAATCGGCCGACAGCATCGACCAACTGGTGACACTGAACACCCTCGCCCTGACGCGCCTGGCCGCTGCCATTGCACCGCGATTGGCCACCGCCGGCGAAGGCGCGATCGTCAACATCGGCTCGGTCGTCGGCCTGGCACCGGAGCTTGGCATGACCGTCTACGGCGCGACCAAGGCTTTCGTGCTGTTCCTCTCGCAGGGTCTCAGCCTGGAACTGTCGCCCCAGGGCGTCTACGTGCAGGCCGTCCTGCCGGCGGCCACCCGCACCGAGATCTGGGAGCGTGCCGGCATCGACATCAACACGCTGCCCGAAGTGATGGACGTTGGCGAACTGGTTGATGCAGCCCTGGTCGGCTTTGATCGCCGCGAGACCGTGACCATTCCGCCGCTGCATGTGGCCGCACGCTGGGACACGCTGGAGGCATCGCGCCAGGGCCTGCTCTCGGATCTCCGCCAGGCGCAGGTTGCGGAGCGTTACCGCGCATGAAAGCCTTCCTCATTGACCGGTATGGCAAGAAGGAAACGGGGCACGTCGGTGAGGTACCAACGCCACCGCTGCGCGACGGCGATGTGCTCATCCGCGTGCACGCAGCCAGCGTCAACGCGCTGGACACGAAGATCCGGCGTGGCGAGTTCAAGGCGGTCCTGCCGTATCGCCTGCCGCTGATTCTGGGCAACGACCTGGCCGGTACGGTGGAGCGTGTGGGCGCGGGCGTTTCCCAGTTCAAACCGGGCGATGAGGTATATGCACGTCCCGACGATGATCGCATCGGCACGTTCGCCGAGTTCATCGCGGTCAACGCGGGCTCTGTGGCGCCAAAGCCCGGCAACCTCAGCATGGTGGAGGCCGCCTCGCTGCCGCTGGTCGCACTGACCGCGTGGCAGACGCTTGTGGAAACCGCACAGCTGAAGCCAGGACAGAAGGTCTTCATCCAGGCGGGCTCCGGCGGCGTCGGCACCGTGGCCATCCAATTGGCCAAACATCTGGGAGCCTTCGTGGCGACCACGACCAGCACGGCCAATGTCGCATGGGTGAAGGAGCTGGGCGCGGATGTCGTCATCGATTACAAGCGGCAAGATTTCGCCTCGGAACTCCGCGACTACGATGTGGTGCTCAACAGCCTGGGCAAGGATGAACTGGAGCGCTCTCTGAAGATCCTCAAGCCGGGCGGACATCTCATCTCCATTTCGGGTCCGCCCACGCCCGCCTTTGCGACAACGCGCGGGCTCGCCTGGCCGCTCAAGCAGGTCATGCGTCTGCTCAGCCGTGGCATCCGCAGGAAGGCCAAGCAGAAGGGAGTGACGTATACCTTCGTCTTCATGCGAGCCGATGGGGCGCAATTGAGCACCATCACATCGCTTGTCGAATCCGGCGCGATCGCACCGATCATTGACCGGGTGTTTCCGTTCCAGGACACCCAAGGCGCGTTGGCTTATGTGGAGAGCGGGCGGGCGAAGGGCAAAGTGGTGGTGGAGCTGTAAAGCCGGGGCAGCTCAGGCGCGCGCTATATCATCTTCGCCTTGCGCCGTACGTTCAGGAGCAACGCTTCCTACCCCTTGCCAGACAGCGTGCCGAACGCATCAATGAGCTCGGCACGCTGGTTGGTTTCCGCGAAGAGAAACGCGATCGTGGCATCCTGCATGTTCGTGCAGGAGAACAACGATGCGGGCGACGGGACATCTTCTTGCAGCAACGGCTGTCACGCTGAAGGTCGGCGTGGTGTTCTGGGTACTGGTGGCCTGGCGGACGCCAGGTGGCGAGCCTTGGGACGCGCCTGCATTCTGGACCGTCGTCTATCCCATCGCACTGGGCATCGCCGCCGTTCTAGGCGCCTGTTTTCCCCGGCGGGCGTGGCTTTGGGGACTGTTGCTCATGGTGCTGCAGGTGCCGGTGGTGGCCGTGGTCTCGGGCTTTGGCCCGTTGTTGCTGGCCGGACTGGTATATGCACTGGTGCTGGCATTGCCTGCGATGGTCGTCGCGGCGGCGGCAGGGGCGCTGCGCCGTCGCCTGCGTGGCAGGGTCTGAAAGCTCAGCGCCTCGCCGGCTGCCACCCTGCTCGCATTGCATCCCCGGGGCTGCAGAACATGCGCTCGCCGCGACTCAGATCGATGCTGGTGCGCTCGTAGTCCCGCTGGCCGGGCACGTGGTAGATCTTCTTGCCCTGGCGGGAGATGTTGCCCTTGATGCGGCATCCGCCCGGCGCCGGCTGCGCGGCCACCGGGGCTTGTCGTACCGTCTGGTCACGCTTGCTGCGACGAAAGTCAGCTGGCATCTGGAACGGCCCCTGCCAGAGGTTCCGCTGATGCTGGCGCGCGTCGGCTTCGTCTGCGATGAATGCCGTCGCGTATTGGCGATACGCGACCGCCCAGCCGGAGCGCACCATCCACCGATTGACCGACGTCCCTTGGACAAAGCACTCCGCCACCACCCTGCCGTAGCGGTCGGTGTCCTTGGGCTGGCAACGAATGGTCTTGTCCAGCAGATACGCGTCCAGCACGCCGGCGGACCGCCGGCCACAGGGCCAGGGACGTCCGTCTTTGGCGGTGCATTGCTGGGCGCTTTCCGGCGCATCGATGCCCCAGAGGCGGATGCGCTGCTTGGCCACGGTGAGGGTGTCCCCGTCCGTCACCGTCGCGCGGCCGACCAGCTCTGCTGCCACACCAGGAACCGACGCAGAAACCAGAAGCAACACCACCAAACCCTTCAACACAACAACGACATCCTCTAAGCGCATGCTCGGGTGCGAGCACCAATTCAAACGGGGTGCGACACTCTAGCGGAAGTGGTCGGATGTCGCCTAAATATGAAGCGCCGGACCTGCCGACAACGTCGCCGCGCTCACCCTGACACGGAACGCAATGAGCAGGCTGGCGAGCAGCATCACCGCCGCTGCAACGGTGAGAACAGCAACAATGCCCCCCAGCCCGAACACCAGACCGCCCAAGGCGGCCCCCGCCGCGATGGAGGACTGCACCGCGGCGACCACCATCCCGCCGGCACTCTCGGCCTGGTCAGGCACCGCACGCGCGACCCAGCTCGACCACGCAACCGGCACGCCACCGAAGGCCAGGCCCCACAGCGCGACCAGCATCGCCAGCCCGACAACGCCCACCGGCAACAGGACCATGCCCAGCGCGGCTACCCCAACCAAGGCAGGCATGATCACCAACGTGACTTTCAAGCTGCGCTCCATGAGCCAGCCGGCCAGTAGTGTGCCGACAAAGTTCGCCACGCCGAACCCGAGCAGAATCAGCGCCAGGCCATCGGCGCTCATCTGCCCCAGGCTCTCCAGCGTCGGGCGGATATAGGTGAAGAGCGAGTACTGACCGGTGTGCGCCAGAACGCAGCCCAACATGCCGACCGCAACGCCTGGCCGGCGCAGGAGTCCCACCACCGACTCTGGGGCTGCAGCCTTGCGCGGGGCCATTCGGGGCAGCGTGAACCACTGGAACGCAAACGTGAGTGCACCTACCGCCGTCGCCGCCCAGAAGGCGCTGCGCCAGCCCAGCAGCCCACCGAGGTAGCTCCCCAAGGGAACCGACACCACCGTGCCGACCGCAATGCCGCTGAAGATGATGGACAGTGCGCGAGGCACGCGCTGCGGCGGCACCAACCGCATGGCCACGGCCGCTGCCATGCTCCAGAAACCGCCCAGCGCGATGCCCAGAAGGACGCGCATCACCAGCAGGACGCCCATGCTGGACGACAATGCGACCAAGGCGTTGGAGAGGATCATCAGACCCGTGAAACTCAACAGCACCAAGCGCCTGTCCATCGAACGGGTCAGCCGGGGCACAAGCAGGCCGGCGAACAGGGCCACTACCGCGGTGACCGTCACAGCTTGACCCGCCAACGCCTCCGACACCTCCAGGTCCGCCGCCATTGGCGTCAACAGGCTGGCAGGCAGATATTCGGCCGTGAGCAGCCCGAAGACACCCATGGCCAGCGAAAACACGGCCACCCATGCCGATGACGACGGCTCCCCGCTATCCCGGGTCACAGAATCAGGCGCGACCGCGGTATCCACTACGTTATTGCTCATCAAAGATCCCAGTGCATTCGTGCAGCCGAGAGTCTAGGGAGGCATGGCAGGATGATCTATGATTGTCCGGCCTGTATTTTTGATCGAAACCCCGAGTCGTCTCCATGAGTCACGCCCCACACCTGCCCTCCGACCTGATCAGCGAGCTGCTGACCGGCATGCGGCTGCATGGCGTTCAATACCGACGCATTCAGACCGGGCCGACCTTTGGGCTTGGATTTACCCCGAAGCCCGGGCATGCCTACTTCCATTACGTGGCAGTGGGCACTGCGATTCTTCGTGGCGAGGACGGCAGCCAACACCTGCTCTCCGCCGGGGATGTCGTGCTTCTTCCCCGAGGAGAAGGACACGCGTTGCTGTCGGGCGAGGACCATCCCGTCCAGTGCCTGGAAACGATAGACGCCGCCCCGCTGGGTGACACGGTGAGCGGGATAGACACGTGCCCGAGCACCCATGCCGTGCCAAGCGCCGTGCTTTTCCACGGATGCATGGTGTTCGATCTGGGTGGCATGCAAGGGTTGAGCAAGGTGATGCCGGCGGTGATGTTGGCCGATGGCAACGGCACTCAGTTCCCCGGGCTGTTGCCGATGGTCGACGCGATGAAGCGCGAGGTGTGCTCCGGACGTATTGGATTTGCAGGCATACTCGCCCGACTGGCGGATGCCGTCGCCGCCATGATTGTCCGCGACTGGGTCGAGCGCGGTTGCGACGGCGCATCCGGCTTGGTCATGGCCATGCGCGACCCTCGTCTATCGCTGTCGTTGCTTGCCCTGCACAAAGATCCTGGGCGTGACTGGACCGTCGAAGCGTTGGCTGCAGAATCCAACATCTCACGTTCTGTCTTTGCAGACCGGTTCCAGACCGTTATTGGAACCGCGCCCCTGCGGTACGTGACCGAGCTGCGAATGCAATTGGCGAGTCAATGGCTGACCCACCAAAGCCTCTCCATCGAGGTAGTGGCAGAGCGTCTCGGCTACGCGTCGCAGGCAGCCTTCAGTCGCGCCTACAAGCGCGTCATGGGGCACTCTCCTGGGGCGACTCGGCGCGGGCGCCCCTTGGCCTCGCCATAGTCCACTCACGGCCAGAAGTGGACATCAGCGCTACCCGCGATGAACATCCCTAATCTTCTGAGCTGCCGTCGAATCAACAACCTCTCTCGGCTGCATCCATGGGGCGTGCCGTGAGGTCACCGGCGTTCAATTGTCTTTGGCAGCTCCAAACATGGCACTAGAGTGGGCTATCCCAGCCACATCCAGCGGCCGTGATGCGCTCCTTGGCTAAGCACAATCTGAAGTTCTCACGGCTGTCACCACAAGCCTTTGCTCAGTCGGCCGGTGATCCGTCCCCTTCTTTAGCGGGGTTGACGCGTTTGCGTTTGGTCGCAACGTGCTCTTCGCCGATCGCGTAGAAGTGCGCACCCGCAATGTAGTGGACGCTTCTGAGATCGTCGGGAGCTTCGGCAAAGTGCCAATGGCCCTCTGCAAACACGCGTGCATCAGCCCATGCTCCGACTACCTCCGCCACGAAAAGATCGTGGCGGCCCTGCATCTGCGGCTCCGGAATCAGTCGACATTCGAGCCAGGCAGCACATCCGGACACGAACGGCATGTCTCGTCCGTCCAGGTTCATCAGCTCAACTCCGCAGCGTGCCAACTTATCCGGATCTTCCGTCAGGCTCATATGTCCGACCTGGTAGGTCAGCTCTACCTGAGCGACCGTGGGAACCTGAACGACCAGTCGGCCGCTGAGCTCGACTAGTTCCCGGGTCTTCGCGATCTTGTCCAGGACAACCGTAAGCTTGGGCGGGTCATAGTCCAAGGCGCAGGCCCATGCTGCGGCCATGACGTTGTCCACGGCGTCGTGCCGAGCGGATACCAGGACAGTCGGGCCGTGATTGATCAGTCTATAGGCCTTATCCAGCGGCACTGGCCGTATGTCGGTGCTCATCGCGATGCTCCTATTGTCGTTCCAACGTATCTGCACGCATTGCGCGGATCGGGGCCGCCTCACCTTGGTCGCTCAGAAACGCCGCCAGGCTTTCGTGGCCACCCACAATAAGAGAACGAATGGCCTCCGTCTGCATGCCGTGGGGATCTTGCTGCTGGTTCTCAAAGCTGGCGGTCCACTGGACCACCGACTTTTCCTGACCGTGCAGCGGAATGATCTTCACATGTGCCACATAGTTATCCACTGCAAGCGGCGCCTCCAGGAAACGATAGGAAAAGCTCTGCTGACGCTCGTCCATCATGAGAAGCTGCTCCCGAAGCATCGCCCCGTCGGCCAGAACCAGGCGGCGAATGCATCCGACCACCCCATCCGGCCCGTCGCCCTCTATTTCACTGCTGGGGATGGCGGGGTGCCAATCACTGATCGCACCAAAGCGCTTGAGCACACTCCAGACGGAATCCGAATTGCTGTTGATAATGGCGTTGTATTGAACCTGAGGCATTCTTTTCTCCTGGTGGCACAGGGCTCACCTGCAGCAATGTTTGGGTTGAGCGGATGACTTCAGATCATCTGCTCGGAAGTGACAATGTGAGTGCCCGGGACCTGACCTACTGCTGCATTGAGCAGCTGTGCTGCGATCGCCTGTGGCAGATTCAGGCGCAGGCGTTTGGGCAGAATTAGGCCGATAAGCTTCAAGGCCATCACCAGGGCTCGTTCGATCAAACGAAATGCCTCGCGATCTCCGCCGATCACTCCAGGCCGAACATAGGTGAGCGACTCAAATCCCAACGTGGACAGGTCATGCTCCAGCTCAGCCTTCACCCGGTTGTAGAAGAAGCGAGACCTGCGGTTGGCTCCTGTTGCCGAGGTGAGCACGAATGCCGGCGCACCGTGCGCGCGTGCGAACCGCGCGACGCTCAGTGGATAGTGGTGATCAACCTTTCGAAACTCGGCCTTTGATCCCGCAGCACGAATCGTCGTACCCAACGCACAGATCACTGCGTCGACTTCCCACCAGCTGGCCTTCTCATCGAGCGCGTCAAAGTTGGTGATAGTTGGCGCGATCAACTTGTGGGGGAATGGCGCGCCTGACGGGCGCGACGACACGTCCAATGCGGGGATCGGACAGTGCCTGCTGCAGCACATGCCGGCCGACGTGCCCGGTGGCGCCGAGCAACAGCAGGCGCATCACGCCCCCAGAGCGTTCGTGCCCGTTCGTTCGTTGGCAAGACGACGGACGGATTCGGCCACGGGTGTCGAACCCTGGGTGAGCTCGATGATGATGCGCGACACCGAAGGGTTCTCGATAATTTCCAGCAGCGTCGCTGCAACGTCGTCACGACTGACATCCCCGTACGGGATAGCCAAGCCAGTGCGGACTTTGCCGGTTCCCGGCGAGTCAAGCAGCGTGCCAGGGCGAAGGATTACCCAGTCCAGTGCGCTCTCAGCAAGGTGGACGTCAGCCAGTTTTTTGACCGCCATGTAGTTCTCGAACGTCTCCGATACGTCCTTGCCGCGGAACGATTCCGGAAATGCGGAGACGAGGATGAAGCGCATCACGCCGGCCTGCTTGGCTGCGGCAACCGCAAGCTCCAGCCCTCGGCCATCAATGGCGTTGGTCATCTCCGCCCCGCCTTGACCACCGGCCCCCGCAGTGAACACCACAACATCGCTGCCCGCCATCATTTTAGAAAGGGCTGCGACGTTCAGCTCGGTAAGACTCCCCAGTACCGCCTTGGCGCCCAACCGCTCCAAGTCAGCTGCCTGCTCCACATGTCGGATCAGTGAAAGTACCTCGTGCCCACGCGTGCTTAGCTGGCGGGCCAGGCGACGCCCGACCTTTCCCGCGCCGCCGATAATGAATGCTCGTGTCATTTTCGTCTTCCGTCATCTGGTAGTGGGCAATGCGCAGATCAACCCTGTAGAGCCGAATCAGGCTTCGAACTGGTGATAGACCTTTGCAATGACCTGCCATTGCCCATCCATACGGATCAGGGTCAGATAGTCGTTGTAGTCAGCGCCGATAGCGTCTTTCTCCATGTCTACGCGCACAACTGCAGTGGTTGGCGTAATCGCAAGCACGTCCAAGCGAGTGGTGATGTCGGGCGCCCGACCATTCTTCTCAACGAAGGCGTACAGGTTGGAGATCGGCCCACCCAGCAGTTCGCCATTGGTGAAGCCGTACATCACTGCGTTCTTGTGGAATGCCTCGGCAACCGCTTCAGTGCTGCCAATACGCAGTCCGTCAACGTACTTCTGGGCGACCGCGATGACGGCGTTGTATTCGCTGGTCGGTACAGCCTTGATGTTCTTGCTCATGATCTTCTCCAATGTTTCGGTGCGAAGCACTTGAGTGGATGGCGCCACGATGTTCTTCGTGGCGCCGGGTGTGATTAGGGAGCGACGTGGGTGTGGTAGATCTTGCTGACCACAGTCCATTGACCTTCAACCTTCAGCAGGTTGAAGAAATCGGTGAAGCAGAAGCCGGAGATGTCATTGGTATCGATGCGGGCACTTGCAGCCGTGCCGACGATGTCGATGTTGACGATCACGCCCTGCGCTTCCGGCGACGGCCGGAAGGCCGTGTCAATCGTGTCGAACAGACCCTGGATGGGTCCACCGACCAGCTTGCTTTCGACATCGACGCCAAAGATGGTGGCTTGCTCACTGAAGGCGGGCTTCATGACGCTGCTCTTGGCCTGCTTACCACCCTCGTTGTACTTGTTCAGCACCTCGACGATGGCCTGGTATTCCTGCACATAGGTGGGCTTGCTCATTGCTTTCTCCTGGATGGATGCGATGGGGATGGGTGAGGGCCACTACGGCCCGAGGTACTTCTATGAAGCGATCAGGCCGCTGCTGTCTGCGCGTCGGGTTGTCGCGGTCCCAGCTGGCGAAGCCGGGCCTCTCGGCCGTTGAGCCACCAGCCCGCCTGGACATGCCAGTGGGAATAGGGAAGCTCCGGATCGACTGCTCCCAACGCCCTTTTCGCGTGATGAGCGAAGCTGGGATTACGCAGCGCTTCGCGCCCGATGGCGACGATGTCGGCTTGTCCAGAGACGATTAGATCTTCAGCTTGATGCCAGTCAACGATCAGGCCGACGGCCATGGTTTCCATGCCCGCGTCGTGACGGATACGCTCGGAGAATGGCGCCTGGAAGCCGTACCCGTTGGGATACTCGAAGATACCGAAGCCGCCGGAAGAACAGTCAATGACATCCACGCCCAGATGCTTGAGCTGCTTGCCCAGCTCGACGCTGTCTTCAATGGTCCAGCCCTGGCGACTTCCGTCCACGGCCGAGAGCCGGACAAACAGGGGTTTGTCTGACGGCCATACCTCGCGGACCTCGCGCGCGATCTCCAGTGGAAGCCGCGTCCGGTTCTCATAGGATCCGCCGTACGAATCATTGCGATCGTTGGTGAGCGGAGACATGAACGCGTTGACCAGGAAGCCGTGTGCGTAGTGCAGCTCCAGCACCTCGAAGCCTGCCTCTACAGCGCGCTTGGCTGCACTGACGAAGCTGTCCTTCACCCGCTGGATTCCATTGGCATCCAGCGGCGTGGGCGTCAGCCAGCCATCAGCAACCGGACGATCGGTGGGTGAGACAACGGGCCAGGGATACTCCCCACGCGCCGCATCGCCTTCGTCCATGGGGCCGTTCCCCTGGAAGGCGCGCTGCATGCTGGCCTTGGGACCGGCGTGGCCTATCTGAATACCCGACACAGCACCGTGGGACTTGGCGAAATCTGCAATCCGCTTCAGGCCCTCCACATGATCGTCGCTCCAGATACCCAGGTCGCCATGGGTGATGCGGCCTTCCGGCAGCACAGCGGTGGCCTCAAGCATCACCAGGCCAAAGCCGCCGAGGGCAAACCGACCATAGTGGACGGTGTGATAGTCATTGGCGAAGCCGTCTTTTGCGGTGTATTGGCACATTGGACTCAGTGCCAGTCGGTTTCGCAGCGTTACCCCGCGTAGGGTCAGGGGCTCAAACAGCTTGCTCATCATTCATCTCTTCTTCGATTGATTTACTGATTGCGTGGCGCGCCAGACCTGCCACGACAACGATCGCCACAAGCGCGGCGCCGAATCCCAGCCAGGTCAGCCACTGCATTTCGGAGGGCGGACCCGCTCGTCCCCGGAGGATTTGCTCCACGTTGGATGCAAGGGAGCCGAGGTAGGCGTAGAGGAACGTTCCGGGCAGAAGGCCCAGCCAAGAGGCCCAGAGGAAATCCTTGCTGGAGACACGACTTGCGCCCAAGGCGTAGCTCAGCGGCGCAAAGGGCACGATCAAAGCAAGCCGCAGCAAGAGGACCAGCCGGAGCCCTTGGCCTGCCACCGCCTTATCTACAGCGCTGAGCTGCCTACTCCGGTGCAGGCGCCGACGCACCCAAGGGCGAGCGAGGTGCCGACCGATCAAGAAGGCAAGCGCGGCCGATGCGATGCCTGCCGGTGAGATCAAAAATGCCCCCCAGATCGGTCCGTACAGATAGCCGGCGATCGCCGTCAGCGGCGAAGCCGGTACCAGTGCGGCCGCGGCCAGGACGAAGACCAGCCCAAACGCGACCGCACCGACAAGCCCTTGGCCGCGCAGCCCGTCGACTATCTGGCTCACTTCGTTGGAAACAGACTCAATCACCTATCGATTCCTATGCGCTGGCGGGGGGCGGTAGATCAGCCCCTACGGACCACCTGCATCAATATGTTAGTGACCACTACACAATGGCGATATTGTATAGTGGCCGCTACAGATGATGTCAAGTGGGCCATTGACCCTCAGGTGAAGCACCCGATGAACGGTGAAAAATCTCCCGCCCTCCCCCCGCGTACAAAGGGCCGTCCGCGTGCCTTCGATCGAGATCAGGCGCTGAATCAGGCGCTGGATGTGTTTTGGCGCCGGGGCTACGAATTGGCCTCGGTGGCTGATCTGTGTGCGGTTATGGGCATCAATCCCCCTAGCCTCTACTCGGCATTCGGGAACAAGGCGAAGCTGTTCCTTGAAGCCGTCGATTTCTACGAGGCGCGCTATTGGGATGCGACGTGGCAGCGCTTGGAGACCTGCCAGGAGATCCATCTGGGCATTGCCGAGTTCTTTGACGAGGCCGCACACATCCTGCTCTCCCCGCAGGCGCCTTGCGGCTGCCTGGTCGCGTTGGCAGCCACCAACGTCTCTGAGGAATCGGTAGAGGTGCGGTCCGCGATCGATGCTCTGCGCCTGGAAGGAAAGCTCGCCTTCGCCACGCGACTTGAGCGTGCCGTCAAGGAAGGTCAGCTTCCCCTGGACGCTGACTGCACGGCGCTGGCTGGCGGGCTGAACACCATGCTTGAGGGCATGTCCATCCAAGCCAGAGACGGGTTGTCACTGGCGCAGATGCGCGCCATCGGGGCGCTGGCGGCTCGCTTGCTACCGGACCGCACAGAGAGCGGCGGAGTTGCATGATGCCGGCGTTGCTGCCCGAAGTTTCCGCCCGGCTCGGATCGTTCGCATGTTGAAGCGCGATGAGCTCGTTTCCTGGCTCTATCTGGATCACTTCAAGGCATTGCCACCAGATGCGGTCTGGAGTGGCAAAGAGCTGGCTGTTTCCAGAGAGGCTTTCCTGGCCGCCCGTCCAGCGTCGGCAGCGGACATCTGGCTGTTCGCCTATGGATCACTCATCTGGAACCCGACCCTGCAGTTTGAAGAGCGGGCCAAGGGCAAACTCCGCGGCTGGCATCGAAGCTTCTGTATGCATCTGATCGCGGGGCGCGCCACGCTCGAGCAGCCCGGCCGCATGCTTTCTCTTGAACCAGGCGGGTACGTCGAGGGCATCGCCTATCGACTACCGCGGGACGCCAGTGACGATGAGCTGGCAGCCATCTGGCTTCGGGAGATGATCACCGGTGCGTACGTCCCACAGTGGCTGGATATAGAACTGGACGACGGGCGTATCCAGCCTGCAGTTGTTTTCACCGCCAGCACGCAGCCGCAGCACTGGTGTCCCGACTCAAGCCCCGAAGCTGTAGCGTCATCCATCGGAGCTGCGGCAGGCCCGCTAGGTACCAACGTCGACTACGTTCGACTTCTGGCCACGGCGTTGGTCAGCGAAGGATTCAACGACGACTACGTCAATCGAGTCCTGGCCTTGCTGCCCGGCAGGGAGCATGAGGCGCTGGATGAAAGCGCCTGCGCGTAGTAGCCGTCTCAGGTACCCGGCAGAACTGGTAAAGCCCACAGGCACCCCACCACAAAGCCCTCCGAGAACTGAACAGGCCGGACATAGTTAGTAGACGACCGGTCAGTATTTGCCTCACACTAGCGCCCATGCCCAAGAAGCCAGCCACCGATACGCGTCAGCACATCCTGGATGTCGCTCGCACCCTCATGACTGCCAAAGGCTATACGGCAGTGGGCCTGGCAGAGGTGGTCGCGGCCGCGGGCGTTCCCAAAGGGTCCTTCTACTACTACTTCAAGTCCAAGGAAGAATTTGGACAGGCACTTCTGGATGAGTATTTCTCGGAGTACCTCGGCCGTGTTGACGGGATCTTGGGCTCAGCGTCCCCTGCTCGCGAACGACTGATTGCCTACTTTGAGTACTGGAGCCAGACACAGGGTTCGGTTCTGCCCGAAGGAAAGTGCCTGGTAGTGAAGCTTGGACCGGAGGTCTGTGACCTTTCTGAAGACATGCGTGGCGTGCTTGAAAGGGGCACAAGCGCCATTGTCAGCAGGCTGGTTCGCTGTATCGAGCAGGGCCATGCCGACGGTTCCATTGCAGCTACCGTCCAGGCGCAAACCACAGCCGAAGGGCTCTATCAGCTTTGGCTGGGGGCTTCCTTGATGGCCAAGGTCACCCACACTGCATCTCCGTTCGAGGGAGCCCTGTCCTCTTCCCTCAAGCTGCTGAGCTAACCCCATTTTTTTCCCATTTTTATAGACGACCGGTCAACTATATGAACATCACCATCGATAATGGCAAGCGCACAGACCTCTTCGACGCGGTCAGCGTGGGCAGCATTGAACTGAAGAACCGCATCGTCATGGCCCCGGTTACCCGCAGCCGCTATGAAGAAGACGGCATCCCCAACGAACTCCATGCCACCTACTACGCCCAGCGAGCCAGTGCCGGCATGATCGTTGCGGAGGCGACCAACATCTCTGCCCAAGGGCGCGGCTATGCTGCAACCCCCGGCATCTGGAGTGAGCAGCAAGTTGCCGGCTGGAAAAAGGTTACCGATGCGGTGCATGCCGCGGGCGGCAAGATCGTGAGCCAGCTGTGGCACGTTGGCCGTTTCTCCAGTGTTGAACTGCAGCCTGATGGTGCCGCGCCGGTTGCGCCTTCGGCGATCAAGGCAGAGGGCAACACCTACACGACGGAAGGCTTCGTCCCGGTCTCCATGCCGCGCGCCCTGAAGACCGACGAGATCCCCGGCATCATCGAGCAGTACAAGAAGGCTGCGGAGAATGCCAAGCGCGCCGGCTTTGATGGCGTGGAAGTCCATTCGGCCAACAGCTATCTGCTTGACCAGTTCCTGCGCGACTCCACCAATCAGCGTACGGACCGCTACGGTGGATCCATCGAAAATCGCGCACGCTTGACGCTGGAAGTCACCGAGGAGATCGTCAAGATCTGGGGCAGTGACCGCGTGGGCATCCGCCTCTCTCCGGTAACCCCCGATGCCGGCAATACTCGGCCGGACAGCAATGTCATGGCTCTGCACGGCTACCTCATCGAAAAGCTCAATGCTTTCAACCTGGCATACCTGCACTTCGTGGAAGGCGCCACCGCGACCAGCCGCACTGTTCCTGAAGGCGTGGACATGGATGCCCTGAGCGGCCTGTTCAACGGCCACTTCATCGGCAACAACAACTACGACCTGGAGATGGCAATTGAGCGCCGTGCCAGCGGGAAGATCGACTCCGTCGCCTTCGGTCGCCTCTTCATCTCCAACCCCGATCTGGTCGAACGCCTGCGCCGTGGCGCTGAACTGACCATTGCACCGCGTGAGTCGTACTACGGCGGCGGCGCCAAGGGCTACACGGACTGGCCGAACGGCAACTACTGAGCCGCCATTGCGGCGTCTTGCAAAGACAACCTGGAGAGATTCTGATGAATGATCCGCGGACTAACAGACTTGGTAACTCACAAACCCTGGTAAGCCCCATCGGGCTTGGCATGGTGGGCATGGCTGGCTTCAACAACAAGGTCAACTATCGGCAGGTTGAAGAGGCCATCGACGCAGCCTACCAAGGCGGCATCCGTCACTTCGACGCAGCACCGTTCTATGGCTACGGCAAGGCCGAGTACTACCTCGGCCACGCGCTCCGTGAACTTGGTATTCGAGACAAGGTGACACTGAGCACTAAGGCAGGCAGGGTCCTGCGACCCGCCAACCGCTTCACCGAGTTGAAGGATCGATACTCCATCGGCTGGGTCGATCCGCTCCCGTTTTTCGCCGAGTACGACTACTCCTACGATGGCATCATGCGCTCGTTCGAGGGCAGTCAGTTCCGGTTGGGCGTAGATTTCATCGAGATCCTGCTTATGCACGACGTTGGCGAGGCCTGGCACGGCGACGAAGCGGATATCTACTGGCGCCAGCTTGCAGGCAGCGGCTACAAGGCCCTGGAGGAGCTCCGCTCCAACGGTCTCGTATCGGCCGTTGGCTTGGGCGTCAATGATACCGACTCGGTGCTTCGTGCCTCGTCGGAGTTCGGCTTTGACTGCGCGCTTATCGCTGGCCGCTACTCGCTGCTCAACCATGGCCCGCTTGACGGTGCCTTTGATGAGCTCAAACGACGCGGGGTCGGGATCATTGCCGCCGGCGTCTTCAACTCAGGGATCCTGGCCACCGGCACCAAGGCCGGGACAGCAATGTATGACTACCAGAAGGTGCCGCCGGAAATCCTCTCGCGGGTGCAGGCGATCGAAGCAGTCGCAGAACGTCACGGCGTGAGCCTGGTAGCGGCCGCGATCGAATTCGTCCGTAAGCATCCTGCAGTAACGGAGGTCTTGTTAGGGGCGCAGAACGCCGATGCGGTGCGCCAGAACATTGCCGCCGCCAGCGCAGTCGCTCCCGCCGAATTCTGGGCTGAGCTCAAGTCTGAAGGCATCATCCCCGCGAAAGCCCCCACCGCCTGACCCGTCGGATCTCTCGAGGGGTTGTGGGTTCAGAACTGAGTCGGCCCTTACTAATGGGCCGACTACTTGCTGATAAATGGACAGCGTTGCCAGCAGGAGCTGAAGCCCGAAGCCTCGCCACTCCGCAGGAGGATTCCGGCCTACCATCTCCGCATGCCTGAGAAGACTCTCTGGCGAGCTGACCAGCTAGGAACCCATGCGCTGTTCGGGTTGCGCCATTCGGACTTGTCGGCGTCCACTCGCATTGGACAGGTTCGGTTGCTCTTCTTCCCCCGATAACGCGCCCTTATCCTCTGCCCCGTCGATGTCCGCTCCCGGCCACAAGCAGCCAATGGCCCAGCCGCCGGCCAACAACCCATCCAGATCCGCCCTCGACTCAGTCGCCCTGCCCCAGCTCCCGCGCAAGGAAGGGCGCCGTCCTGCTGCCCTTGGCGCGGGCGACCTGCTGCGGCGTTCCCTCGGCCACGATGGTGCCACCCGCAGCGCCGGCGCCAGGCCCGAGGTCAATCACCCAATCCGCCTGCGCGACAGCACGCATGTCATGCTCGATCATCACCACCGTATTTCCGGCTTCGACCAGCCGCTGCAGCTGGGCCAGCAGCCGGTCCACGTCCGACGCATGCAGGCCGGTGGTGGGCTCGTCCAGCACGTAAAGCGTGCGCCCACGCTGGCTGCGCTGCAGCTCGGTCGCCAGCTTGATGCGTTGTGCCTCACCGCCTGACAGTTCCGTGGCCGGCTGGCCCAGCCTCAGGTAGCCCAAACCGATTTCCTTCAGCAGCTGCAGCGGGCGGGCAATGGCATCCTCCTCGATGAAGAACGCATGCGCCTGGTCCACCGTCATCTGCAGGACCTCGGCGATGTTGCGGTCGTTCCACAGCACCTTCAGCGTGGCCTCGTTGTAGCGGGCGCCGTGGCAGGTGGGGCACGGTGCATAGACGCTGGGCATGAACAGCAGTTCGACGCTGACGAATCCTTCGCCCTCGCAGGTCTCGCATCGGCCCTTGGCAACGTTGAACGAGAAGCGGCCCGCATCGAAACGCCGGCGGCGTGCGGCCGGCGTCGCGGCGAACAACTTGCGCACGTGGTCGAACAACCCGGTGTAGGTGGCCAGATTGGACCGTGGCGTTCGGCCGATGGGCTTCTGATCCACCTGCACCACCCGCTGGATGGCGTCCACATCGCCTGCCAACCGACCTCGCGTCACTTCGATCACTGTTGGCCCGTCCGTAGACGCGCCCTCGGCGCCATCGTCCGCGGGCTCATGCCCCAGGTGCAGCAGCATCAGCTCAGGCAGCGCCTGCGCCATCAGGCTGGACTTGCCCGACCCCGAAATGCCGGTCACTGCGGTCAGCAACCCCAGCGGCACCTGCGCATCCACGCCCTGCAGGTTGTGGCGGTGGATGCCCTTCAGCTCCAGCCAGCTGTTGGCGCTGCGCTGCCGGCTGGCGGCCGCGGGCATCTGGTCGAACAGATACAGGGCGGTCCGGGACTCCTTGACCAGCCGCAGACCGTCGGGCTCGCCACTGTAGAGAACGCGCCCGCCATGCTCGCCCGCCTCTGGGCCGACATCCACAAGCCACTGCGCGCGGCGCATCAACTCCAGATCATGTTCAACAACGAACACCGAGTTTCCGCCGTCGCGCAGCCGGTCGAGCGCATCGTACAGCGCCTGGCTGTCGGCAGGATGCAGGCCGGCCGATGGCTCGTCGAGCACGTACAGCACGCCAAAAAGCAACGAGCTGAGCTGCGTCGCCAGCCGCAAGCGCTGCAGCTCGCCGGCCGATAGCGTTGGCGTGGCGCGATCCAGCGAGAGATACCCCAGGCCCAGGCCCCGCAATTGCCGTACACGCGCCATGACCCCGCTTGCGAGCCGCTGTGCAGCCAAGCGCTTCTCTTCCGACAATGCCGAGGTCAGCCGTACGTCGGGGGCCGAGGCATGGCTGGCACCACCGCTGGCCGCTCGCTGGGTGCGATCGCGGCGCGTGGCGCCCCTTCTGTTGCTTGAGCCACGGCTGTGCGCGCTGAAATCGCCGTGCGCGATGGGCTCGAGCAGATCCGCCAGTTGATCCAGCGGCAGCCGCATGAATTCACCGATATCCACACCGGCGAAGGTGACCGAAAGCGCCTCCGGCTTCAGGCGCTTTCCGTGGCAGGCCGGGCACAGCTTGCCCTCCATGTAGCGGGAAACCCGCTTGCGCATCAGCGCGCTTTGGGTATTGGCAAACGTATGCAGTACGTAGCGGCGGGCGCCGGTATAGGTACCCATATAACTGGGCTCAAGTTTCCGCTTGAGCGCGGCCCGGGTTTCGGCAGGCGTGAAGCCGGCATAGACCGGTGCGGTCGGCGTCTCCTCGGTGAACAGGATCCACTCTCTGTCCTTCTTCGGCAGCTTCTTCCACGGTATGTCGATGTCGTAGCCGAGCGTGACCAGGATGTCGCGCAGGTTCTGGCCGTGCCATGCCGGCGGCCAGGAGGCGATGGCGCGCTCGCGGATGCTCAGCGTCGGATCCGGAACCATCAACGCTTCGGTCACCTCGTAGACGTGCCCAAGGCCGTGGCAGGTGCTGCAGGCACCCTGTGGCGTATTGGGTGAGAAGTCCTCGGCGTACAGCATGGGCTGATTGGCCGGGTATGCCCCCGCACGCGAATACATCATGCGCACCAGGCTGGACAGCGTGGTCACACTGCCCACAGACGAACGTGCATTGCTGGCGCCACGCTGCTGCTGCAGGGCCACTGCCGGTGGCAGCCCATCGATGGCATCCACATCGGGCACGCCCGCCTGGTCGATCAGGCGCCGTGCATACGGCGCAACCGACTCGAAGTAGCGCCGCTGCGCCTCAGCGAAGACCGTCCCAAAGGCCAACGATGACTTGCCCGAACCCGATACCCCGGAGAACACCACCAGCGCATTGCGCGGAATGGAGACATCGACATTCTTGAGGTTGTGCTCGCGCGCGCCGCGCACCTCGACGCAGCCGCCGGCTGCGGCAGCGCACGAGGATTCTCCGAAAGGGTTGTTGGACATCGTTTCGTTCCTGCAGGCAGTGAGCGGTGCGCATCAAAGCGCGCCCAAGGATGCATTTTCGCTGCTGCGAGGTGAATGTGGTGAGGGCGCGACCGAAGCGCGTGCACCGCCCCTCATCCTGGGCTGGACTCAGCCCGCAGGCTGCATCCCGCTGGGCGCCGCCCGGCGCAACGCAGCCAGATAACGGCAGTACTTGCCGATGAAGATGCCGGTGAATCCGCCAGACAGCAGGAGATAGGCGGCACTGAAACCTGCGTTGCTGCTCAGGCCGGGCGCCACGGCGAGCGCCGCTTCAAAACCGTACTTGATGACGAACGTGACCAACAGCAGTGGCAGCAGGCTGTAGTCGGCACTGCGCCACAGCGTGCCCGTGGAGGCGTCCACGGTCAGCGTTGCCCGGCGCAGCAGCAGCCAGCCCAATGCCGCGCCCGCGCAGATTCCCGCCAGCCACTCGGCCCACGCCACTGGCGAGCCGCCATAGCGATGGCTGATCGACCAGATGCCCCAGACGCTGAACAGCGCGGGCACGATGGCCAGCTTCCGCAGCGAGGTCTGTCCCGGTCGCATGGCCGCGATGCCGCGCGAGACCAGGAACGCCAGAAGCACCCAGACCCAGATGGGGGTCTGCGAGAGGAGTTGCTGCAGCAGGTTCACGGGAGGTCCTTTCGGTGAGTGCCGGCCAGGGAGGCGGCGGTGGCGCTCACTATTGGCGGTACGCATTGCCCGGACAAGTGACAGGTGTCAGCGATACAGCCTGCACCCTCCCCTCTGCACGGCAGCAAGGCGATGCAGGAATGCCTACTTGCCGGTCATCTTCAACGCGGCCTCCGGCAAACGTGCGCCACTGATCCTGATCTGCGTCATTTCGTTATCGATTTTCGCCAGGTCGGCCTTATCGAGCTCCAGATCCACTGCGCCCAGATTCTCGTCCAGCCGGTGGAGCTTGGTCGTGCCCGGGATCGGCGCGATCCACGGTCGCATTGTCAGGGGAATCTACCCTCCGGCTCATGCGGGAAGAAGATCGGGAATGCATATGCCCAATGCATGGAAGATATAGATCTCTGTCCATCGTGTGGCGTGGCATCACGCGCAACCGGGTATTCCTTGCCATGCCAGCGAAGACGGCTGGCCGGGCGTCGAAACCCGGTCTGCAGGATCAGCCGCTACTGATACTTGCGATTTAAGCGCCTGGGGATGGGCGCCATGGCAGCGCCGACCACGCGAACCAGACCCGGCCTTCACAGCTACCACGGCACCCGCAATGCAACCATGCAGGACGCGCCCTGCCCCCATCGGTAACCTATGCCCCACCTTCGTCGTCTTTTTGGCCGCTGGCTGCGCCTGCGTCGTCGTGTGCGTTGGCGCTGGCGTGAGCACCAGGCCTCGGCCCCGGCCATCGAGGCCACCGAGGGCCCACTGCGTGCCGCGCTGTACAACGTTGAACAGATGGAGGAGTACGGCCGCGCACTTGCGCGACAGCATCGCGTGCGGTTGCGCCCCAGCCCGGAGCGCCTGCTCGAACGACTGCAGGCCAACGAGCGCGTGCTGGAAGACGCCAACACGCTGCTGAGCAGCGTGGTGCGCGAAAAGCGGCCGGTCACTCCGGCGGGGGAATGGCTGCTCGACAACTACTACCTGGTCGAAGAACAGATCCAGACCGCGCGACGCCACCTGCCGCGCGGCTACAGCCGCCAGTTGCCTTCACTTGCCTCCGGCCCATCGGCCGGGTTGCCACGGGTGTATGAGCTGTCGATGCAGGCGATCGCGCACGGTGACGGCCGCATTGACGCCGATACGCTGGGCCGCTTCATCGCCTCGTACCAGTCGCTCGCGCCGCTGAGCCTGGGCGAACTGTGGGCGGTTCCGATCATGCTGCGCCTGGCACTGCTGGAGAACCTGCGGCGCATGGCCGCGCGGGTGATGCGCGATGGGACCGACCGCCGCCTCGCTACGCAGTGGGCTGACAACCTCAATCGCGCGGCGTCCGACACCCCTACCGATGTGGTCCTGGTGGTTGCCGACATGGCGCGATCCGCGCCGCCGCTGACCGGCGCGTTCATCGCCGAACTGACGCGCTCGCTGCAGGGGCGCGGCGGCGCGTGGGCCATGCCCATCGCCTGGCTGGAACAGTGGGCGGCAGCGGCTGGGCAGCGCATCGACGAACTGGTTGCCGCCGAGGGGCAACAGCAGGCGGCCGACCAGGTCTCCATCGGCAACAGCATCGGCAGCCTGCGCTTCCTCTCCACCATGGATTGGCGCACCTTTGTCGAAGACATGAGTGTGGTCGAGCAGCGGCTGCGGGAAGACCCCATGGCCGTCTATGCGCAGATGGATTTCGGCACCCGCGATGCCTACCGCCACGTGGTGGAGAAGATTGCCCGCGGCAGCCGCATCGCCGAGGAGCGCGTTGCGACCATCGCGCTGGACCTGGCACGGGCGGCTACGCCGGCGGACGGCCCGCGCACGCACGTGGGCTACTGGCTGGTCGGCGAAGGCCTGCAGACCACTGTTGCGGCGGTGGCCGAGGCAGCACCGCGCCACCGCAAGGCACGGCGACTGGCGCATCGCGTGCCGCTTGCGCTGTACCTGCTGCCGATCGGCCTGCTGGCGGTGCTGGCCACCAGCGGCCTGCTGGCAACCGGCAGCGGCTCGGTACCTGTCTGGCTGGCGGCGCTGCTCGGGCTGCTGGTGTTCAGTGAGCTGGGCATCGTGCTGGTGAACTGGACCGCGACGGTGCTGGTCGCCCCCAGGCCGCTTCCCAAGCTCGATTTCAGCGAAGGCATTCCTGCCGCGTGCGCCACCGTGGTCGCGGTCCCCTCGATGCTGTCCAGCGTCGACGGCATCGACGTTCTGGTCGAAGCGCTGGAGGTGCGTTTCCTGGCCAACCGCGATCCCCACCTGCGCTTCGTGTTGTTGACGGATTTTCTCGATGCCCCAGCAGCACAGGCGCCGATGGACGACGCTCTGCTTGCGCACGCCGTGGCACGGATCGAGGAATTGAACCATCGTTACGCGCCCGAGCGCGGCGACCGCTTCTACCTGCTGCACCGGCCCAGGCAATGGAATCCGGGCGAAGGTGTGTGGATGGGCCACGAGCGCAAGCGCGGCAAGCTGGCCGCGCTCAATGCCCTGCTCCGCCAAGGCGATGCGGCTGCGTTCATGCGCATCGTCGGAGACGCGGTGGCCCTGATCGGCGTCCGTTACGTCATCACGCTGGACTCGGACACGCAGCTTCCGCGGGATGCGGCACGCGCGTTCGTCGCCACCTTGGCGCACCCGCTCAACCGCCCGCGCTTCGATCCGCAGCTGCAACGCGTGGTGGAGGGCTACGGCATCCTGCAGCCCAGCGTCGGCACCAGCCTGGGGAGGCGCCGTACCTCGCGTTTTGCCAGGATGTTCGGTAGCGAGCCCGGCATCGATCCGTACACGCGCATGGTTTCCGACGTCTACCAGGACCTGTTCGACGAAGGCTCGTTCGTGGGCAAGGGCATCTATGACGTCGACGCCTTCGAGCATGCGCTGGAGGGCCGCCTGCCCGAGAACCGCATCCTCAGCCACGATCTGCTGGAAGGCTGCTATGCACGCGCAGGCCTGGTCAGTGATGTGCGCCTGTATGAGGACTATCCCGAGCGCTACGCCGCCGACGCCAAGCGCCGTGCGCGCTGGATCCGTGGCGACTGGCAGCTGCTGCCGTGGTTGTTGCCGTGGACACCGCGCCCGGGCTCGGGCTGGGAACGCAACCGGCTCAGCCTGCTTTCGCGCGGCAAGTTGCTGGACAACCTGCGCCGGAGCGTGGTGCCGATTGCTGCCCTTGCGTTGTTGCTTGCCGGCTGGCTGTATGCGCGAAACCCTGCTGCGTGGACCGCGTGGGTGCTGGCGCTGTGGTTCGCGCCGCCGCTGATAGGCATGCTGCGTGATGGCCTGAGCGTTCCGGAAGACACGCCGCTGGAAGCGCATTACATCAAGGTCGGGCGCGGTACGTTGCAGTCGTTGCTGCGCGCGTCCACCCAGATAGCGTGCCTGCCCTACGAAGCACTGCTGGCCAGTGACGCCGTGCTGCGCACGCTCTGGCGCATGGCCGTCACACGCAGTCACCTGCTGCAATGGAATCCCTCCAGCGAAGTCGAACGCCGCCTTGGTAGCGATCGCAGCGCGGAATGGCGGGTGATGGCGCCATCCTCGCTGCTGGCGCTCGCGCTGGTGGCTGTGGTGGCCAGCGTGCGTCCGCAGGCACTGCCGATTGCCCTGCCCTTGCTGTTGGCGTGGACCTTTGCGCCGGCATTGATGGCGTGGCTGGGTCGCCCGCCGGCGGCAAGCGTGGCCGAGTTGTCGGTCACGCAACGGGCGTTCCTGGGCCGGCTGGCGCGGCGCACCTGGTCCTTCTTCCAGGCCTGGGTGCGCGAGCAGGATCATTGGCTGCCGCCGGACAACATCCAGGAGCATCCGGCGCTGGTGGTCGCGCGACGCACCTCGCCGACCAACATCGGCCTGTCCCTGCTGGCCAATCTGTCTGCGTGGGATTTCGGCTATCTGCAGCAGGGCGCGGTGGCTGAACGTACCGCCCGCACGTTCGATACGCTGGACCAGCTGCCGCGCCATCGCGGCCACTTCCTGAACTGGTACGACACCGAAACACTGGCGCCGCTGCCGCCGCGCTACGTCTCCACGGTGGACAGCGGCAACCTTGCCGGCCACCTGCTTACCCTGCGCCAAGGCCTGCTCGCGCTGGTGGATGCGCCGGTGCTGGCGCCGCACACGTTCGATGGCCTGGCCGATACGCTGGGCGTGCTGGAAGAGGAGCGGCAGCGTCATCGCGCCGACGATGCGTCGCTGGTCGAGGCGCTCAATCATCTTCGCCAGCGTCTGGCGTCTACGCGTGTCGACCGTCCCGTCGGGACGGCGCAGTCGCTGGCCCGTCTGCAGGAACTGGCCGGTCTGGCCGACGCGGTGCTGCTGCAATGGCCGGCACCGGCCTCGCCCGAGGACGGTGATCTGCATTGGCCAGCCCTGTTCGCAGCCGAATGCCATGCCGCCCACGCCTCGCTGGCCGATATCCCTGCCGATGCCAACGCGGCCGTCGATGCACCGGTGCCAAGCCTGCGCCAGTTGGCCGCCCTGCCAGGTACGGCCGGCGCGGACGCGCGCGCACGCATCGAGCAGCTGCAGGACCTGGCGCACCGCGCCGGGCAGTTCTCGCTGATGGAATACGGGTTCCTGTTCTACCGTACCCGCAACCTGCTTTCGATCGGCTACAACGTAGACGACCACCGCCTCGACAACAGCTTCTACGACCTGCTGGCTTCCGAAGCGCGGCTGGGCGCGTTCGTTGCCATTGCGCAGGGCCAGCTTGCACAGGAAAGCTGGTTTGCGCTCGGCCGCATGCTCACCGAGGTCAACGGTACGCCGACGCTGCTGTCATGGAGTGGCTCGATGTTCGAGTACCTCATGCCGCAGCTGGTGATGCCCAGCTATCCGGACACGTTGCTGGACCAGACCGCACGGCACGCGGTCGAGGCGCAGATCGTCTACGGCCGTACGTTGAACCTGCCATGGGGCGTGTCCGAGTCCGGCTACAACGCCGTCGATGCCCGCCTGAACTACCAGTACCGGGCGTTCGGCGTGCCCGGATTGGGGCTCAAGCGCGGCCTGGGCCAGGACCGGGTCATCGCGCCCTATGCCAGCATGATGGCGCTGATGGTGGCGCCGGAAGCGGCCTGCCAGAACCTCCAGGCGCTGCAAGAACTGGGCTTCTGCGGGCGTTTCGGCATGTACGAGGCGATCGACTACACGCCCACCCGGGTGCCGCCGGGACAGGATCACGTCCTGCTGCGTTCGTTCATGGCCCACCATCAGGGCATGGGCCTGCTGTCGCTGGATTACCTGTTGCGCGACCAGCCGATGCAGCGCCGCTTCCTTGCCGATGTCGAGTTCCAGGCGACCTTGCTGCTGCTGCAGGAACGTATCCCGCGCGTGGGCGTGTTCCATCCACATGAGGTCGAAGCGCTTGGCGAGCACTCGGCACTGGCCGAGCACGAGACGTCCCTGCGTGTCCTGCGCGACCCGGGTGGCCCGCGCCCGGAAGTGCAGCTGCTGTCCAACGGTCGCTACCACGGCATGCTGACCCATGCCGGCGGCGGCTACAGCCGCCACGGCGACCTGTCGCTTACCCGCTGGCGCGAGGACGGCACCACCGATGCCTGGGGCACGTTCTGCTATCTGCGCGACGTGGACAGCGGCGAGTTCTGGTCTGCCGCCTACCAGCCCACCTGCGTGGCAGTGGACAATTACGAGGCGATCTTCTCTGACGCCAAGGCGGAATTCCGCGGTGTGCGTCGCGGCTGCGAGAGCCACCTGCAGGTCGCCATCTCCGCCGAGGACGACATCGAGCTCAGGCGCCTGCGCCTGACCAACCGCAGCCGTCGCCCGCGCACGGTGGAGATCACCACCTATGCCGAAGTGGTGCTGGCACCCGCGGCGGCCGACGATGCGCACCCGGCCTTCAGCAACCTCTTCGTGCAGAGCGAGATCCTGGCCGCCAAGCAGGCGGTGCTGTGCACGCGCCGGCCACGTTCGCACGACGAGGTGCCGCCGTGGATGTTCCATCTGGTGGCGGTGCACGATGCGGAAGTGGTGGCGATCTCCTATGAAACCGACCGTGCGCGCTTCCTGGGCCGTGGCAACACGCCGCGGACGCCGCAGGCATTGACCACCGATGCCGACCTGTCCGGCACCGATGGCTCTGTGCTGGACCCGATCGTGGCCATCCGCGTCCGCGTGGTGCTTGAGCCCGAGCAGACCGTACAGCTGGACATGGTGTATGGCATCGGCGCCAGTCGCGGCGGTTGCGAAGCACTGGTGGACAAATACCGTGATCGCCGCCTGGCCGACCGCGTCTTCGACCTGGCCTGGACACACAGCCAGGTGGTGCGCCGGCAGATCAACGCAAGCCAGGCCGAGGCATCGCTGTATGAGCGCCTGGCCAGCCACGTGCTGTATGCCGGTCCGCTGCTGCGCGCCGGTGCAGGCGTCCTGCAGCAGAACCAGCGAGGACAATCCGGGCTGTGGGGCCATGCCATCTCCGGTGACCTGCCCATCGTGCTGCTGAAGGTCACCGACGCGGACAACGTGGAACTGGTCCGGCAACTGGTGCAGGCGCATGCCTACTGGCGCCAGAAGGGCCTCAACACCGACCTTGTCATCTGGAACGACAGCAAGGCTGGCTATCGGCAGGAGCTGCAGGACCAGATTCTGGGGATGGTGGCCGCCAGTTCGGAGACCGGCCTGCTCGACCGCCCCGGCGGCATTTTCGTGCGGCCGGTGCAGAACATGACCCACGAGGACCGCATTCTGTTGCAGGCGGTGGCACGGGTGGTCATCAGCGACGAAGACGGTACGTTGGTCGCGCAGGTGGGGCGTCAGCCGTTGCCTCCGCGACGGATCCCGGCCCTGGTGCCGCAGGCGCTGCAGCAGGAGCTGGCCCTGTCGATGGAGGCGACGCCCGGGCTGCCCATCGTTGCCGACCTGGGCCCGGAGCCCGGACTGCCGCCGAGCGCCGAGCACGACGAAGAAGTGGACGACCCGTGGCCTTTCCTTCCCTACCGCGGCACCGGCCGATTCGACAACGGCACCGGCAGTTTCAGCGAGGACGGCCGCGAGTACGTGGTGGTGGTACGCGAAGGCGCGCCGACGCCGGCGCCATGGGCCAACGTGATCGCCAACGCCCGCCTGGGCACGGTCGTCAGCGAGAGTGCACCGGGCTACACATGGTTCGAGAATGCGCACGAGTTCCGCCTGACGCCTTGGCTCAATGATCCGGTGTCGGACACTGGCGGCGAAGCCTTCTACGTGCGCGACGAGGACACCGGTCGTGTCTGGTCACCGATGCCGCTGCCGCGCCGTGGCACCGGCGCGTACCGTACACGCCATGGCTTCGGCTACACGGTCTACGAGCATGTTGAAGACGGCATCGCCAGCGAGTTGTGGGTCTTCGTCGACGTCGCCGCGCCGCTGAAGTTCTCGGTCCTGCGGCTCCACAACCTGTCGGGGCGGCCACGGCGGTTGTCGGCCATCGGCTACGTTGAATGGGTGATGGGTGACCTGCGCGCGAAGTCGCGCATGCACGTACTCACCGAACGCGACCCGCAGAGTGGCGCGCTGCTGGCGCGCAACACCTACAGCACCGACTTCGGTGGCCGGATGGCCTTCTTCGACACCGATGCCGATGGCTGCGGCTGGACCTGTGACCGACTGGAGTTCATCGGCCGCAACGGCAGCCTGCACGCACCGGCGGCGCTGCGTCGCGAGCGCCTGGATTCGCGGCTGGGTGCGGGCCTGGATCCCTGCGCGGCGATCCAGGTGCCGTTGCTGCTGGCTGCAGGCGACCGCAGCGAAACGACGTTCCGCCTTGGCGCCGGGCGCAACCGCAAGGAAACGCTGGCGTTGGCACGAAGCCGCCAGGGCGCCCATGAGGCCATCGATGCGCTGGACGCCGTGCGCATCCACTGGCGCAACGTGCTGGCCACGGTGCAGGTGCGCACGCCAGACCCGGCGCTGGACGCACTGGCCAATGGTTGGCTGGTATACCAGACGCTGGGCTGCCGCTACCTGGCACGCAGTGGCTACTATCAATCAGGCGGTGCGTTCGGTTTCCGCGACCAGCTGCAGGATGCACTCGCCCTCGTGCACGCTCGCCCGGACCTGACCCGCGAGCACCTGCTGCTATGCGCTGCACACCAGTTCACCGAAGGCGATGTGATGCACTGGTGGCACCCTCCGCAAGGTCGCGGCGTGCGCACCCGCTGTTCGGACGATTACCTCTGGCTACCGCAGGGCGCATGCCGCTACCTGGAGGTTACCGGCGACGCCAGCGTGCTGGACGAAGTGGTCGGCTACATCGAGGGGCGCGCGGTGACACCCGAAGAGGAAGGGTATTACGACATGCCCACGCCTTCGACGCAGCGCGGCACGCTGTATGCGCACTGCGTGCTCGCGCTCGAGCGCGGTTGCCGCTTGCTCGGCGAGCGCGGCCTGCCACTGATGGGCAGCGGGGATTGGAACGACGGCATGAACCGCGTCGGCGACCAGCAGCGCGGTGAAAGCGTGTGGCTCGGCTTCTTCCTGCATGACACGCTCCGCCGCTTCATCGGGCTGGCCAACGCGCATGGCGATGCACCCCGTGCAGAGTGGTGCCAACAGCAGGCCGAAAGCCTGCGCCAGAACCTGGAACAGCATGCCTGGGACGGGGCATGGTATCGCCGCGCCTGGTTCGACAACGGCGCCCCGTTGGGCTCGTCACAGAACGAAGAATGCCGCATCGATTCGATTTCGCAGAGCTGGTCGGTGCTGTCAGGCGTCGCCGCGCCTGAACGTGCCTCCCAAGCGCTGGATTCGCTGTACACGCACTTGGTGCGAAAGGACGCCAAGCTGATCCAGCTGCTCGATCCGCCCTTCGACCAGACCCCGGAAGACCCCGGCTACATTCGTGGCTACGTACCGGGCGTGCGCGAGAATGGCGGCCAGTACACCCACGCGGCCGTGTGGGCGGCCATGGCATTCGCACAGCAGGGCGATGCGGTGCGTGCCTGGGAGCTGGCCGGCATGATCAACCCGCTCAGTCACACGCTGGACCCGGAGGCGATCCAGACCTACCGCGTCGAGCCCTATGTGCTGGCAGCCGACGTCTACGCCGTGCCTCCGCACGTCGGGCGAGGCGGCTGGACGTGGTACACCGGCTCGGCCGGTTGGATGTATCGCCTGCTGGTCGAATCGCTGCTGGGCATACGTCGGCAGGGCGATCGTCTTTCGTTGGCACCGTGCCTGCCCGATCACTGGCCGTCATTCGAACTGAGCTACCGCTTCGGCCGCAGCTTCTACGAGTTCGTGGTGACCCGCACTGCGCAGGACCAGCCTACGCTGCACGTGGATGGCGTGCTGCAGCCGGACCTCACCGTCCTGCTGCGCGACGACGGCCATCACTACCGCGTCGCGCTTGACCTGGGTGCGGCCCCGGGATGAACGTGCGCCCTGAAGTACAGGTGCAGCTTGATGCACTGGCCGAGATGCTGGTGCACTGGTTGGCGCGGTCGCGCCATCCGGCGCAGTTCTGGCCGCAGTTCGAAACGCTGGCTGCGGAGATTCTGGACCAATGCGAGCACGCAGAAAGGGGCCAGGCGCACGCGTGCATCCAGGCCATGCTCAAAAGCCACGCGCTGGAGCTTCCATCCTGGTACGAGCGTGATGACAGCCTGCCGCCGGGGACGCCAGGAGAGTGATGGCCAGCGCGCTGCGTTACGATGCCGGGCTCAACTGACCAGAGATACGCGTGCCCGTCTCCACTCGCCTGTTGCTTGCCATCGCAGCTTCCCTGCTGCCGCTTTCCGGGACGATCGCAGCACCGTCCACGCAACCCGCTTCCACCGCCCCGGCCAGCAGCTGCCAGGGCGACGCGTCCCGCTGCCCCGCATGGATGCCCTCACAGGCCGAGATGCGCAACGCCATCGCCGACCACTTCTGCGAGCTGGCCGACCAGGGGCGCATCCAGCCTCGGGTGAAGCCGTTGGTCCGCGCCGAATCCTCGCCACTGAACTGTGGTGCGCTGGGAGAGCAGGCCGGTTCGAACTTTGTCTGCGGCGGTGAAATGCGCTTCGTCGGCAAGGGCGGCGAAATGGACACCATCACGTTCAGTCCCACGCTTCGCCGCGAGGAGGATGGGCGCATCGCGTTCTACGTGGGCAATGACGAGGAAGGTGAACAGGTGTGGCGGGTGCCCACCCCGCGGGCCACCTCAGCGACATGCGCGGTGCGGTGAGCGCGGCACATCTGCGCGCGCTCCGCTTCAGAACAGTTTGTGCGGGATTCCACGATCGGACCTGTTACGGGCGTCCATTTCCAAGTGAGCCATTGGCGCGTCCGGCTTTACTGGGCGGCAGGCTATCGTCCCCCTGCCGCATGACGGCCTCGATCCAGTCGACGTAGCGTGACACGCGAACGTTGTGGACCATCTGGCCATAGAAACCCGCTTCAAGGGCATGCTCGGGTACGGCCGTGATCCAGGACCCGAGTCCCACCAATTGCCAGGTGCCGTGGTCGTCGACCACAAGCGGACCACCGCTGTCTCCACTTCCCAGTACGCCCTCAAGCGGCAGGCCATGCGGCGGCGGATCGAACCGGTACCAGAGATACCGCTGATTGCCGCCGGTAATCGTGTTGTGGGCCCGCCGCAGGGATGTACGGTGCGGCGCATCCGGCAACTGGCCAACCGCACCGTTGCCGGTGGCGCCCTTCCCTATCAAGACGGCGACCTGCGTGACCTCTGCTGAACCCCCATACAGCGCCACGGGCGTGGCATCGGTCACCGGCGCGGCAAGCTTGATCAGCGCGATGTCATCCGAGGCCGCCAGGAAGGCATGGA
Organism: Stenotrophomonas sp. 2YAF26; assembly: GCF_052114625.1. Taxonomy (NCBI): domain Bacteria; kingdom Pseudomonadati; phylum Pseudomonadota; class Gammaproteobacteria; order Lysobacterales; family Lysobacteraceae; genus Stenotrophomonas; species Stenotrophomonas sp. 2YAF26. Next base: position 302,109 of record NZ_JBFRFC010000001.1, read on the forward strand.
TCCGGGAAGGACTTCCTGTTGCCATCGCCTCCGTGCCCAGGGCCTCGGGCATCCTCCGGTAGCCGGGATGCAGGAATACGCGTTCAACGCCATACGCGTTGCCATTGATCGCGATCGTTGCTCCCATTCCTTCCATCGGCGCTGCATGCGCTGCGGTCAGCACCCAACGCGAGGCGATGAGAACACCGTGCCCCTCTCCTGGCATGTCCGCCAGCGCCGGGAAGTCAGATCGTTCGATGCGGTACCTGCCATCTTCGACATCATCACGGATGACGATGGCCCCGGCAGCGAACGGGAGCGCGGCAAGCAGCAGAAAGAGCCAGCGATTCATCGAGAGCATTCATCCTTGTGGTCGATCAATCCAGCCTAGCCAAACGCATCGACATTGCTGATGGACGCGCGACCAATTCCCGTGGTGGCCGACGAAGGGATGGAAACCACGACTGAAACCGGGACGCGCCGAGACGTTTAGTGTTCACCGCGCAGTGCGAGCCTGGCATTCCTGCGGATCGAACAGGCCGTACGTGCGCAGGGTTTCCAGATTGGCACGCCCTTGAATCCCTCTGTTCACAGCCCCGGAGCGAAGATCGGGAACCAGGAAGGCCCCCCGTCCATGAAAACGTCGCGCACTTCACCGGGTGAAGTACAGGCACCCGGCCACGGCGATCGGCATCGGGTCGGCCTCGATGCGCTGGGCCACCAGTGCCATCACTTCAATGCCATCGCCCTGGGCTTCCGGTGCTGACTGGACCACCCGCATTCCTCCGGGTTCGCCCTGCGTCCCCGGCCCATCGAGGGAAAGCGATTTGGTGAGGTCTGCAGCAAGGGCTGCATCGAAGACAGCCACCACGGAACTGCGCGACAGTATCAGCCGCGTGGACGGATGACCGAAGACCAGAGCCGGTGCTGGAAGCTTCATTTCCGCGACAACGCCGGGTATGTCGCCCAGTGCGTTGCTGTAACCCCCATCCTTGCCGGTGATCGGCTGCCAGCCGGCCGATGGCTTCCCGCGGGTTGCGATGTCACGCAATTGATGGGCCAACGCCCGGAATGCGGTGCGATCCGCCTTGCAGGACACGAGTGCCAGCGCCTGATCGACTTCATCCTGCCTGGGAACGGGGGTGCGGATCGATCCTGCTGCCGGGGCGTTCGGCGCAATGACAAGCCCCAAGCCTGCGAGCAGTAGAATCCTGTTCAACGTACGGGTGATCAATGCGCAATGCTCCTGCCTGGGGTGCCAACACTGTTCGGCACCACACCGGACAGCTGGGAAACACCCTCTCTATCGGGAAACATCATTACCAACGAGAGCTTCCCGCGCGGCGATTTTTTCGACCAGCGCATCGATCGCAGCCTCCATGGCGCGCGCCGTCTGGTCGCCGCTCTGGTTGGTCATGATGAAGATGCCAAGATCGTACTTGGGCACGATGTAGATGTAGCACTGCGACCGCGGTACGCCACCATGATGCGCATGGTAGACGCCCTTCAGCCGGTCACCGGAAACGATGTTCCAGAAGTAGCCGATGCTGAACTCCGAATCGAACGTGACCAGAGGGCGATGCGACTCCTTTACCACCGGCCCGTTGGCCAGCTGGAACCTGAGGTACTTCACCATTTCCGGGACAGTTGCCTTCACGTTCCCGGAGGCGCCCCACGGCAACTGTGGCATCGGCGTGGTCGGTATCGGGTTGTCGCTGTGATAGCCGACCGCAAGCCGGGACGCTTCGCTGTCGCTGAGTCTGATTCTGATTCTGAGACCCGTCATCGCCGCGGAATCGCCAAGGAATCCGCGTAACAGCGACTCGTAGTCGCTGTTGTAGACGGTTTCCAGGATATGCGCTGTCAGTTCCGTTCCGGCACTGGAGTAGGCGTAGTCCTTGCCGGGTGCCCGGTCAATCTCGACGGCGTGCAGATCCTTGAAGAAGTCAGCCTTGCCGTAGTGCGCATAGAGGGTGTTGAGTTCGCTGGGCGTACGATGATCGGTGAAGTCCTCCAACACCGTGTTCGCGCGTTCCGGCAGCATGTTCGGCAGGCCGCTGGTGTGCGACAGCAGATGGCGGATGCGGATGGGCTCGCCCTTGTACTGCAGGTTCGGATAGTCCCCCTGCAGGTACTGTCGGACGTCGTCGTCCAGACTGACCTTGTGTTCCAGAACGGCATTGGCCATCAGGGTGCCGGCCAGGGTCTTGCTCAACGAGCCGATCTCGTAAAGGGTCGCATCGGTTGGAGGGCCAGGCTTGCCGGTTTCCATGTCGCCGCGATGACGGACGAATTCCTCGCCCCGGTACACGACGCCGATCGAGGTCGAATGAAGCAGCGGCTGCTGGATCAGCGCTGCGGCGATCTCATCGATCTCCGCCCCCAGATCCTTCGTTGCGGCCTTCTCGCTGGCGCAGCCTGCCGCCAACAACGCCGCGGATACGACCAAGCTGCCGAGCCATCGCCTGTTTCGAACAGTCATCGGATTCGCATGCATGCGTAGGCGCTTGAAGGGAGGTGGGAAAAGGGCCCTTAAGATACCCGATGGCAGGGGCTCGATTGCCGATGGATGCCGAGCCTCGCCCCGGGTCGAGCTCCCCTGGCCGGTGCACACCCGTCGCTGAATGCTGCCAGCATCTCCACGCAATCTCCATCGCTCCTCCATGCTCCCTCCAAAGGACTGCAGATACTGGCAGCGATCAGGGGAAATGCCTCCATCGATCCCCTGCCCCATCCTCGATCTGCCCAGGTCCCCATGAAGCCCCCACACGATCCGGCCGTCGCAGCCGGCAGCATCGGCCAGCAGAATGCGGCCGCCACCCTGAAAGCCATCCTGCACACCTACCCCTGGCAGCTCACTGGCACCTTTTCGCTGGTGGCGCTGGAGAATGCGCTGCTGCTGGCCTATCCGCTGTTCGCCGGCTTCGCGGTGGACGCGATCATCCGTGGCAACGTCGGCCATGCCATTTCCTACGCCGGCGTGGTGCTGCTGTTCTGGCTGGTAGGCGCCGCCCGCCGTGCGGTCGATACACGCACCTTCACCCGCATCTACGCCGATCTGGCGGTAAACGTGGTGCAGGCGCAGCGGCGCCTGGGCCAGGCCACCTCCACCTCGGCGGCGCGGGTGGTACTGGCCCGCGAGTTCGTCGACTTCTTCGAGAAGCACGTGCCGATCATCGCCACTGCGCTCGTTTCCATGTTCGGCGCGGCGGCGATGCTGCTGGCAATCGAACCCCTGGTGGGGGCCGCCAGCCTCATCGCCCTGCTCGGTGCGCTGGTGTTGCTGCCCTCGTTCGCTCGCCGCAACGAGCAGTTGCACGGCCGCCTGAACAACCGGCTGGAGCATGAAATCCGGCTGGTCGACCGGGTCGGCCCGTCGGTACTGCGCCGCCACTACCGCACCCTGTCGCGACTGCGCATCCTGCTGTCCGATCGCGAGGCTGGTGCCTTCGTGGTGGTCGGCGCGGCTGCTGCGGTGCTGTTTGCCTTGACCATCGGCCGCCTCGCCACGACCGATGGCGTGACCCCTGGCCACGTCTATGCGGTGATGACCTACCTGTGGACCTTTGTCGGCAGCCTGGACGATGCACCGTCGATGGTCGACCAGCTGGCAAGGCTGAAGGACATCGGCCGCCGGGTCAGCCCGGGAATGGAGGATGCGGAGAACAACGTCCACCCCGGGCCATGAGTCACCGCCGGCTGTCTAGGCGATTGTCTCCATTGCTGCGGGCAGAGCGACAACCGAGCCGCCCAGCACTTGCCAGACACCGGCCGTCTTGCCCCAGAAGCGGCAGTACCTGAAGCGGCCAGAGAAGGCTGCGCCATCGAAGGTTCCGGCCAGGTCCGCAGTGGTGAGTGCAACAGCGGTTTGATCATGCAGGGCAATCTCCACCGATTGCCATTCGGCCATGCTCAGCTTCTGGCGCCCTGAACGATGCAGGGCCAGATCATCCTGCTTGCCAAACACTTCGCCCGAAGGCCCCACAAAGATCAGGGCGTCTGCAATCAGGCCATCCAGCGCGGCCACGTCGCTGGTGAGCATCGCGATGCGCAGCGCTTCTTCGAGCTGCCGTATTTCAGTGTCCATGCCGGCTCCATGGTAGTTGGGCGATTGCTGCGTCAGTGACAACCTGCCATCACTGCCGATGGGCTTCGGGCGCCAGGGTATGGATCACCCTGCCCTGCGCGTCCAGGAACTCGATGGCCCCGTAGCCTTCCGGCGTTACGGTCAGGCGCAGCCTGGCGCGGTCCTGTTGATCGTTCAGCGCGATGGCGGGGGTGCCATCGGCTGCCACCGCCATCTCGATGCGTGTTGGCGTCTGCACCCCCGGAATCAGGCGATTGTCCAGCCGCGGCTCGCGAATCAGCGGCGGCGCCTGGTTGATCGAGAACCGCACGTCGCCGTCGGGCGACACGCGCCAGCCAATTGCATCCATGGCCGGGTGGTCAAGCGCCAGTACGGCCATGCCGCCCTCGACGTCTGCGGTTCCGAAGCCACCGCGCTCGCTGCCCTTGTGGTCGTACAGCACCATGCCCGCCACATTGAAGGCTCGCTTGTACTGGATGCCATCGATGATGGGCGGTGGCGTCTGGCCCGAGAGCGTCATCCGGATCACCCCGTTCTCGTCGACGATATCGATCCGCCGCGCTGTGATGCGTTCTTTGTCGGGAGCATCCACGCGGGTCTGCGGCGAGGTGCTGACGATCACCTTCTGCAGCTGCTCGATCGAGGGGCGTTTGGGGCTGGTGGTTTCCGCCGCCAGAGCGGCCATGGAAAAAGAAGAAAACGCGATGGCGGTTGCAATGCAGTGTGCTCGATTCATGGGTTCTCCCAGGGCCAGGAATGATTCACGCGCGGATACGGGACTACGCCGGCCATGTCAGCCACGCGCCCGGCTCGACGAACTGCACGGCCACGGCACGGTCACCGGCTGCCTTGCGAAGTCGTCCAAGCGGGTCGTCCACTTCCGCATAGTTGTCCATTCCGCTGATGCCATAGTGAATGGGCACCAGCGTGCGTGCGCCGAGGATTGCCGCCGCTGCCACCGCCTGCTCCGGCGTCAGTACGCCAGGCTGGCCACTTACTGGCTTGCGCCAGCCGAACGTGGCGCCATTGATGGGGAGGAAGGCCGCATCGAACGGTCCGAACTGGCGCCCGATACGCCACCAATGGCCGTGCCATTGGGTGTCGCCGCCATGGAAGATGCGTCGGCCGCCTGCTGTTACCACCCAGGACACCTGCGTATCGCCGTAGCCGTCCGATGCCGGTACCGGCGTTGCAGTGAAGTCGCCCAGCAGTTGGGGCTCCCATAGCGCGCTCGGCCGTGCACGTGCGGCTGCCGGTAGCGGCATGGGCTGCAGGCCGGCTGGATATGCGAGTGTTCCCCCTTTGCTGAGCGCCGCCGCAACCGCATCTGCATCGAAGTGATCGGAGTGGGTGTGGGTGACCAGCACGTGGCTTTCGCCCAGCGCATCGTTCACCGGCACCAGCCGGTCCGGCAACGCCTTGCCCCACGTTGCGGGATTCACCAGCGGATCAATCAGCAGCGTGCTCTCCGGCAATTGCAGCCGCACCCCGGCCCACGCCAATCGCTGGGCGCGCAGGCTGCGCATCGCCGCCGGTGGCGCTGCGGCGCCGGCAGGGACCAGCGCAGCAGCGGCCACACCGGCGCAACGGGCAAGGAAGCGTCTGCGACTGCCCAGCGCCGGTGCGTTGACGGCATCGTGTTTCATGCGGCCTGCTCCCTTGCTGCCAGCGCAGCGTCCAGGGAGAAGATCGACTGCGCGACGATCGCCGTGAGATTGTGTCCATGCCATTCTCGTTCGAATGCCGTCGGCGTTACCCCCGACGCGATGCAATCCTCCAGTCTGATGGCTGCCATCAGCGCCGTGGTCTCCGTCGGCGCAGTTCGCAGCCGGATATCCACGACGATCTCCTGCATCCGCTGCAGGTAGTGGAGTGCATTGCCCAGCACCGCCGCATCGAAGACCCCGATATGCCCGCCGACCACCCTGCTGCGCCCGAACTGCTGGATACGGCCGATGGCGGCGCGCTGCAGCGCCGGGTCCGACCGGGAGAGATAGACGATGTTGCCGACGATGTTGTCGCCCACGCAGACCAGATCGGCGCTCGGCACATCCACGCTCATGTGGTCCATCGTCTTGCCGGGGTTGTACAGGAAGCGCAGCTGGTGGCGCCCCCAGCGCATGGCGAGATTGTCGAACACGATATCGGGATCGCGGTAGCGTGATGCCACCGGTTGGTTCTGCGAAAGAAAGGCATGCCGGTGATGGCGGTGCGCCAGGGTCAGCGCCTCCGGAAACAGCGTCATGCCACAGATGTGGTCGCTCATGAAATGGGTGGCGGCAACCAGTCGTACCCTCTTGCCCATCTGCCCGTGCAGTACGTCCCGCAACCAGGCGGCATCCTCCTCGCTGCCCAACGCGTCCACCAGCAGCACCTGGTCTCCGTTGACGAAGGCGGTAGCGACCGATTCAACCTGGTCACCGACGAACATCAGCACATCTGGGGCAAGCTCCTGAATTCGCACGGCGGGCTTTCCGGGTGGGAGGATCGGCATCATCACCAACTCATGCGGCACCCGGCAAACGAGTAGTTCTACGCTTCGCGTTAGAAAAATTCATGCGCTACGATGACAGGGCCCCTGCTTTGGATGGTGCCCGTGAAAGCCCGCCCCACTGCCCCACTGAATGCGCTGCGCACGTTCGAAGCGGCTGCCCGCCACCTCAGCTTCAATCAGGCGGCGCGCGAACTGTTCGTCACCCCGGCTGCGGTCAGCCATCAGGTCAAACACCTCGAGGCCTATCTGGGCGTAAGCCTGTTCCAGCGCAATCACCGCGCCGTGGCGCTCACATCAGACGGCGCGGCGCTGGCAACAACGGTCGGCGATCTACTTGGGCAGCTGGACCTGGCGTTGGAGCGCGCCAGGACGCGCGCACCACACGAGCTGCGGGTGACAACCATGGAGTCGTTCGCCGCGAAATGGCTGGCCCCAAGGCTGCACCGCTTTCACCATGCGCACCCCAATGTCCGGGTGCGCATCGACACCGGCAATGAACACGCCGACTTTCTGCGCGGAGGATTCGATGTCGGCATCCGCTACGGTGCAGGCAACTACACCGGCGTGCGTGCTGAGCTGCTGTTGAAGGCGCCGGTATTCCCTGTGTGCTCGCCCGCGCTGCTGGCCGGCACTGCTGGCCGGCTGCAGCGGTCTGATGATCTGCGCCACTGCACGTTGTTGCACGATGAAAGTGCCACGGACCGCCCCGGCGTGCCGGCGTGGTCACACTGGCTGGAGGCCGCCGGCGCCATCAACGTCAATGCCAGCGCCGGGCCGGTCTTCCCCAGCATCTATCTTGCGCAGGAAGCGGCGGTGGCCGGCCATGGCGTGGCGCTCGGCGTGGCGCCGCTGGTGGAAGACGATCTCCGCCAAGGCAGGCTGGTGAAACCCTTCAGCCTGGAGCTGGAGAACCGTTACGCATTCTGGTTGATCCGTCGCGAGAGGGCTCAGGACCGCCCCGATGTGCAGGCGTTCTGCCAATGGCTGGGTGAGGAGTGCAGTGATCGGCCATGACAGGCCCATGCGTGTCATGACGGTTCATCGGCAACAGGTGAGCGGGTCGTGTGCGCATCGCCTGCACGCATCCGGTAGTGCTCCACCCACTCCATGGTTGGTGCGATACCGCCGAAGGGAAACAGATGCGGGCTGACCTGCCCATGGGCTTCGGTCAAGCCCTCTGCCAGGCGGTCCACGAACACATCCGGCCCGGCCCTTCCCAGCAGGCGGCCGATGGAGATGCCGTAGCGGGACAGCATCGAGGTGCTTGCAGCGACGCCGCACATGGCCGCATAGCGTACAAGCCGCGCGATGCTGGCCGGCCCGGGAACGCCCACCAGCACCGGATGGGTGATGCCACGGGCGCGCAGTTCATTCAACCAGGCCAGAACGATATCGGCGTCGAATGCGAACTGGGTGATGACCAGCGGTGCCATGCCTCGCTCTTCGATACGCTGGCACTTTTTTTCAAGCACGCGCCACCTCTCGGCGCTGGTCATCGCCGGATGGCCTTGCGGATGCCCGCCCACCCCCACGACCTTGATGCCGGCGCGCTCGAGAATRCCGCTCTCGATGATCGATGTGCTGTCGGCGAACGGCCCGGCAGGCGTGGCAAGATCGCCTGCGATCACGAAACAGCGCTCAATGCCGGCGTCGATGACGGCACGCTCGATGAAGTGCTCCAGCGCCGCCCGCGAGCCGATGCGGCGTGCGGAAAGGTGCGGCATCGGCTCGAATCCCAGTTCGCGCACCCTGCGTGCCGCAGCCAGTCGCGCAGCATCGTCCTCGCTCGGCAGGTAGGGAATGGAGATCGTCGTCCCCCGTGCAATGCGGGCGGCTTCGGCGCGCAACGCAGGCATGGCCTTGGCACTGACTTCCAATGAAAAGGCGTTGACGAAGGTCTGCGCCAGTGGCTCCATGCGGCCAACGCCTGCTGACATCAGCCGGCTCCACGCAGGTTGCCGGCGCTTGTGGAGCTGTTCCGTGCCAGTTCGACAAACGCCTGCAGGTAATCGATACCGGTATCGGCCTCACGCGCGCCCAGGTAGATCTGCTTGGGAATGCCTTTCGCACCCAGACGCACCGGTACCACGTCCATGCGGGCTGCATATTCCTCCACCAGCCAACGCGGCATGGCGGCCACGCCGCGACCGCTGGCCACCATCTGCATCATGATGTCGGTGGTTTCGATGGCCTTGTGGCGCCGGGGCGTGACCCCGGCAGGCAGCAGGAACTGGTTGTAGATATCCAGCCGCTCGAACGGCACCGGATAGCTGATGAGTACTTCCTGGCTGAGCTGGCGGGGCTTGACGTGCTCGACCGACGCCAGCGCGTGGCCCTTGGCCACCACCAGCACCTGCTCGTAATCGAAGACGGGGACGAACTTCAGGCCCGGCTTCAACAGCGGGTCGGGCGTGACCAGCAGGTCGATTTCATAGCCGAACAGGGCGCCGATGCCGCCGAACTGGAACTTCTGCTTGACGTCCACATCGACGTCGGGCCAGCTGGCCAGATAGGGCGAGACGATCTTCAGCAGCCACTGGTAGCAGGGGTGGCATTCCATGCCGATGCGCAGCGCGCCACGCTCGCCCTGCGCGAACTGGCCCAGCCGTTCCTCGGCCAGGTCCAGCTGCGGCAGCACCCGGTTGGCCACCGCCAGCAGGTACTGGCCCGCCTGGGTCAAGCGCAGGCTGCGGCCTTCGCGCAACCAGACGTTGGTGCCCAACTGCTGCTCCAGCTTCTTCATGCTGTGGCTCAGGGCTGATTGGGTCAGGTTCAGCACACCGGCGGCGGCCGTGAGCGACCCCTGCTGCTCGACCTGCTGCACGATGCTGAGATGGATCCGCTCCAACATGACGATGAATCTCACTCATGGATTGGTGAAGTAATACCATTTTACGTCATGGGATGGGCTGGCTAGCATCGGCTCACGCCTTCGGATCCCTGCCAGCGCGGCTACCCAGCCGGCACGCAGGACTGCGCCCCTGCAGGTCAACCCGAAGCAGCCCCTTCCCCTGCTGAAGCGAAGAGATGACCCGCCCCCTCCGTATCGTCGCCGTTTCCGGCGGGCTGCAGCGCCCCTCAAGGGCCGCGACCCTGGCCKAGCACCTGCTGGACCTGATCGGCGAAGGCGTCCCCTGCGATCAGCACCTGATTGAACTGGGTGAACTGGCGCCACAACTGGCCGGTGCGCTCCGGCGCTCGCAGTTGCCCGAAACCGTGGAGCGGCAGTTGGCCGCTGTCGAGCGGGCCGATGTGCTGGTGGTGGTTACGCCGGTCTACCGCGGTTCGTACACCGGCCTGTTCAAGCACTTCTTCGATTTCATCGACCAGGACGCGCTGGTCGATACCCCGATCCTGCTGGCCGCCACTGGCGGCAGCGAACGCCACGCGCTGGTGATCGACCACCAGCTGCGACCGCTTTTCAGCTTCTTCCAGGCGCGAACCCTGCCCTTGGGTGTCTACGCAACCGACAAGGATTTCGCAGACGGCTGCGTGCAGAACGAGGCCCTGATGCAGCGGGCGCGGCTGGCGGTGCAGCGAGCGATGCCCCTGCTTGCCCTCTCCCATCGTGCAGCACCTGCCGTTACCGAGGCCGCTGCAGTCCTCTGAATGCCGAATGCCAGCGACCTGCATTCGGATGTCACCCCCGCAACCCGGAACGCCGCCCATGACGACCGAGAACTTCACCTTCAGCATCACCCGTATTCCTTTCAACGAGGACTACCAGCCCGCTGACGGCACGCGAATCACCACCAACTTCGCCAACCTGGCCCGCGGCGAATCCCGCCAGGAAAACCTGCGCAACACGCTCGGCATGATCAACAACCGCTTCAACGATCTGGCGCACTGGGACAACCCCAGCGCGGATCGCTACGCGGTCGAGCTGGACATCATCTCGGTGGAGATGCACATCGATGGCAGCGACGGCAGCGATACGTTCCCGTTGATCGAGGTGCTGCGGCCGACCATCGTCGACACGCGTACCGGCGTGCGTACGGAAGGCATCGTCGGCAACAATTTCTCCTCCTACGTCCGCGACTACGATTTCAGCGTCGTGCTGCCCGCCAGCAACGAAGGCAAGGCCACCTTCGGCATTCCCGAAGACTTCGGCGATCTTCATGGCAAGCTGTTCAAGCACTTCCTGGCGTCCGACGCCTACCGTGCGCACTTCAGCAAGCCGCCGGTGATCTGCATCAGCGTGTCCAGCAGCAAGACCTACCATCGCACCGAGAACCACCATCCCATCCTGGGCGTCGAGTATCGGCAAGGCGAGTTCTCCCCCACCGACCAGTACTTTGACAAGATGGGGCTGCAGGTGCGCTACTTCATGCCGCCAGGCAGCGTCGCGCCACTGGCGTTCTACTTCCAGGGTGACCTGCTGGGCGACTACTCGAACCTGGAACTGATCGGCACCATCAGCACGATGGAGGCCTTCCAGAAGATCTACCGCCCCGAGATCTACAACGCCAATTCCGTAGCGGGCAAGGTCTACCAGCCCAGCCTGAAGCACCAGGACTATTCGTCCACCCGCATCGTCTACGACCGCGAAGAGCGCAGCCAGCTGGCCGTCAAGCAAGGCCGGTTCACCGAAGAACACTTCATCAAGCCGTACCGCGCCGTGCTTGAGCAGTGGGCCGCCCGCTGATCAGTCGATTCCCCCTTTCCCACCTGGACACAAGAAACAGCCCGATGAAGAAACTACTGCCCACCTCGACCGCCGGCAGCCTGCCCAAGCCGTCCTGGCTTGCACAGCCGGAAAAGCTCTGGTCGCCCTGGAAGCTGCAGGATGAAGAGCTGCTGGAGGGCAAGCAGGATGCCCTGCGCCTGTCCCTGCAGGAGCAGCAGCATGCCGGCATCGACATCGTCAGTGATGGTGAGCAGACACGGCAGCATTTCGTCACCACGTTCATCGAGAACCTCAGTGGTGTCGATTTCGAGAAGCGCGAAACCGTCCGCATCCGCGACCGCTACGACGCCAGCGTGCCCACCGTGGTGGGTGCGGTGAGTCGTCCGAAGTCGGTGTTCGTGGAGGACGCGAAGTTCCTGCGCAGGCACACCACGCAGCCGATCAAGTGGGCGCTGCCGGGCCCGATGACCATGATCGACACGCTCTACGATGCGCACTACAAGAGCCGCGAAAAGCTGGCATGGGAGTTCGCCGGGATCCTCAACCAGGAAGCCAGGGAACTGGAGGCGGCCGGCGTCGACATCATCCAGTTCGACGAGCCTGCCTTCAACGTGTTCTTCGACGAAGTGAACGATTGGGGTGTCGCTGCACTGGAGCGCGCGGTCGAAGGGCTCAAGTGCGAAACCGCGGTCCATATCTGCTACGGCTACGGCATCAAGGCCAACACCGACTGGAAGCAGACGCTGGGTTCGGAATGGCGCCAGTATGAAGAATCGTTCCCGAAGCTGCAGACGTCCAGCATCGACATCATCTCGCTGGAATGCCACAACTCGCACGTGCCGATTGACCTGATCGAGCTGGTGCGCGGCAAGAAGGTGATGGTCGGTGCCATCGATGTGGCTTCCAGCACGGTCGAGACGCCGGAAGAAGTGGCCAACACGCTGCGCAAGGCCCTGCAGTTCGTGGATGCTGACAAGCTCTACCCCAGCACCAACTGCGGCATGGCGCCGCTGTCGCGTGACGTAGCACGAGGCAAGCTGCGCGCGCTCAGCGCAGGTGCACAGATCATCCGCGACGAGCTTCTGGCCCGCGGCTGAGCACGAGTGCGCATGCGGGCGCACACGCTTGGATGGATGAGGCAAAGGCCGCGCGCCAGTGCGGGAGCCCACCGCTCCCACACTGGCGCCGCCTCCCCTGCTCCTGTGCCCCCACACTCAGCGCTGCCAATCCTTCAGGAACAGCCAGGTAATCAACGTGGCATCCGGCCCCTTGGGGTCGGTGAACGGCAAACCGGACTGGCTGCCGCTCCAGGCATGCCCCATTCCCTGCACCACGTAATGCTGCACCAGCGTCCTGCCGCCATAGGTGTAAGAGTCAACCGTGTAGGCACGCCCACCCGGCACCTGGCCGTGGAAGGTGCTGGTCGGCACGTACTTCACCGAGTCGTTGTCCACGCCATCGTCAGCCAGGTCGTTGGTCTGCAGGAACTGGCGCACGGCCTGCTGCCCGTTGATCGGGTTCACCGTGGCGTCGGCGGTGCCATGGAAGACCAGCACCGGGATCGGCCGCGGCGACGGCGAGCCCGAGCACTGCCAGGCCAGGCGCCCGTTGCTGTCCGGTGAGTAGATGCTGCCGGCCAACAGCGCATAGGCGCTGCCGGAGATCGTGGTCGCGCCCTTGTACATGCCGCCGGAATGGATCGCGCCCGCCGCAAACACATCCGAATAGCAGGCCAGCATGATCGAAGTCATCGCCCCGCCGGCGGAAATGCCGGTGACGTACACCCGGTGCGGATCGATGCTGTAGCCCGCTTTCACCTTGTCCACGATGCCGGCCAGGATGGAGGCTTCGCCACTGTCGCGCGCCTGGTTGATCGGCAGCTGCCAGTTCCAGCAGCGTGCGGGGTTGGAGGTTACGTTCTGCCGCGGGTAGACCACGATGAAGCCTTCGGTGTCGGCGACCTCGTTGAAGCCGGAGGCCTCGCCCATCAGGTTCGGCCCGGTCACGCAGCCGTGCAGTACCAGCAGCAGGGGCAGTGGCCGCGTTTCATCGTAGCCGGCCGGCACCCACACCTGGTACTCGCGGGCGCCGAACAGATTGCCGTACAGGCCAACATCCCAATGTCCGGATGGGTCTGCCGCGGAGGCGGTCCCCGTGGTGGCCAGCCATGTGCACAGCAGCAGCATCAGCGCCTTGATTGAATCGATTCCAGATTTCATGACCAGATCCTCATGCGTGAGTCGTGGATGAAGTGGTACCGGAAATCCTCGTGGACCGACCTTCCAGAGGGTGCTGCGACGCCGCTGTCAAACCCAGCCGGTGGCGTAGTAGATGCCGATCACCACGAACACCGCGAGGGTCTTGATGATGGTCACTGCGAAAATGTCCTTGTAGGCCTGGCGATGGGTCAGCCCGGTGACCATCAGCAGGGTGATGACCGCACCGTTGTGCGGCAGGCTGTCCATGCCGCCCGATGCCATCGCGGCAACGCGATGCAGCACCTCCATCGGTATGCCGGCAGCCTGCGCGTTGACGATGAAGGTCTCCGACATCGCCGCCAGGGCGATGCTCATGCCGCCCGATGCAGAGCCGGTGACGCCGGCAAGACCGGTTACGGTGACCGCTTCATGCAGCAGGGGGTCCTTGATCGCCCCCAGCGCGTTGGCCACCACCATGAAGCCGGGCAACGCGGCGATGACCGCGCCGAAGCCATATTCCGAGGCGGTGTTCATGGCGGCCAGCACTGCACCACCGATCGCCGCCTTGGTGCCCTCGGCAAACTGCGTGACTACCGGGCGCCAGGCCAGCGCCAGCACCGACAGGATGCCAACCAGCAGCGCCCCCAGCACGGCCCAGATTGCGGTGATCTTCGCCACGCCCTGCACCACCGGCGCCGAGCTGCCCATGATAGACGGCACGAAGCTGTGCTCCGCGCCGTACCAGTGCGGTATGCCCAGGGTGAACAGCTTGTTGGACACAAACACCAGCACCAGCGGCAGCACGGCAATACCCGCGTGCGCCAGATGGGTGCCTGCGAACGGTGCCGGCTCGTTCACCAGGGTGGCCGGGTCTCCGTAGCCCTCGCTACTGCGTACCGCCGCGCGACGGCGCCACTCCAGGTAGGCCATGCCCACCGCAAGCACGAACACACTGCCCAGCGTACCCAGCACCGGAGCCGCCCAGGTATCGGTGCCGAAGAACGTGGTCGGGATGATGTTCTGGATCTGCGGCGTGCCCGGCAATGCGTCCATGGTGAAGCTGAAGCCGCCCACCCCCAGCGTGGCCGGAATCAGGCGCTTGGGGATGTTGCTCTGGCGGAACATCTCGGCCGCGAACGGATAGACCGCGAACACCACCACGAACAATGACACGCCGCCATAGGTGAGCAGGCCCGACACCAGCACGATCGACAGCATCGCCCGCTGCGGTCCGAACAAGCGGATCGCCGCACCTACGATCGAGCGGGAGAAGCCGGACAGTTCGATCAGCTTGCCGAACACCGCGCCCAGCAGGAACACCGGAAAATAGAGCTTGAGGAAGCCGACCATCTTGTCCATGAACAAGCCGGTGAACATCGGTGCCACCAGCGAGGGATCAGTGAGCAGCACTGCGCCAAGCGCGGCGATGGGCGCGAACAGGATCACGCTGTAACCGCGGTAGGCCACCAGGATGAGGAAGGCCAGCGCTGCAAGTACGATCAGTAACGACATACGGCGCTTCCGGATGGGGACGCGCCCAGTATCCGGATCTGGTGACCGCTGCCGACTGGACCTAGGTCCACTCGCCGGTGCGCAACCGCGCCGCTAGCCTAGCGTCCATGGGTGGCAATGGGCCATTCGCCGCGTACATGCCTTGGGGGAGGACCGAATGAAACGGAATTGCTTGAGCCTGATGATCGGCACGCTGTTGGCCACCGGGCCGGTCCTGGCGCAGGACACACCGCAGGGCACGCCGGCAGCCGCCCGCACCGCTTCGGCCACCAACCTGGACAGCATCACGGTGACCGCACGCAAGCGCGAGGAAACCCTGCAGGAGGTTCCGGTTGCCGTCACCGCCTTTACGTCCGAAGCCCTGGACAAGATGAACATCCAGGACATCAGCGACCTTGATGGACAGGTCCCCAACCTCACCATCTACGCGGCGCGCGGCGCCAGCAGCACGGTCACCGCCTACATCCGCGGCGTCGGCCAGTCCGACCCCACCTGGGGCGCTGACCCGGGCGTGGGCATCTACCTGGACGACGTCTACATCGCCCGTCCGCAGGGTGCGCTGCTGGACGTGTTCGACGTCTCGCGCATCGAGGTGCTGCGCGGTCCGCAGGGCACGCTGTACGGCAAGAACACCATCGGCGGGGCCATCAAGTACATCTCGCGCGGCCTGCCCACCCAGACCGAAGGCTTCGCCCAGATCACCGTGGGCAACTACAGCCAATTGGACGCCAAGGCGGCGATCGGCGGCCCGATCGGCGGGGCCGACAGCGGCCTGCGCGCGCGCGTGGCGGTCGCCAGCATGAATCGTGACGGCTTCGGCGAGAACACCTTCACCAACCAGCCGGTCAGTGACAAGCAGATCAATGCTGCACGCTTCAACCTGGGTGCGTATGCGGGCGACGACTTCGACGTGCAGTTCGCCCTGGACTGGATCGATGACCAGTCCGGCATGCGTGGCTCGAAGATGCTGGCACCCAACCCGTTCGTGCGCGCCTACCCGCCGATGGATGACCGCTACGACATCCGCTCGGGCATGCGCAACCTCAACAGTGTGGAGACCAAGGGCGCCTCGGCCACGGTGAACTGGCGGCCCAGCGAAGACGTTGCGCTGAAGTACGTGGTGGCCAAGCGCGAGTCGGACAGCGACGCGAACATCGACTTCGACAGTACGCCGGTCAAGCTGGCCGATGTGGGTGGCACTTATCATGATGACCAGGTCAGCAACGAGGTGCAGCTGAACTACGATGCCGGCGGCCGCGTGCGCGGCGTGGTGGGCCTGTACCAGTTCAGTGGCGAGGCCGGCGGACAGATCCGCAACAACTTCTTCAACCTGCAGTTCGGCGACACCCGCGGCAAGGTGCTGACCGACAGCATCGCGCTGTACGCCGACTGGACGTTCGACCTGACCAGCAAGCTGAAGCTGGACGTCGGCGCCCGCTACACCGACGAGGACAAGCGCGCGATCGTGCTCAACCGCTTCTACTCGGATGCGACGTTCACCCGTCCGATCGCGGTCGCCGCCGATTTCGACAAGAAGACCAATTTCAAGAACGTCTCGCCCAAGGTGTCGCTGGATTACCAGATCACCCCGGACATCATGGTCTACGGCCTGGCAACGCGTGGCTTCAAGTCGGGCGGCTACAACATCCGCGCCAATGCCGTTGCGGTGCCACGCTCGGCCGAGCCGTTCGATGACGAGACGGTCGACAGCTTCGAGATCGGCAGCAAGATGGCCTTCCTCGATCAGCGCCTGTTCCTGAACCTGTCGGCGTTCCATAACAAGTACAAGGACATCCAGCTGTCGGTGTTCACCGGCATCGATACCAATGGCGACGGCGTCGACGATGCCTTCTTCGGCGATTTCACCAATGCCGGCGCCGGCACCATCAACGGCCTGGAAATCGAGTACCAGTACCTGCCCAGCCAGCACTGGCTGATCTCCGGCAACCTGGCCTGGCTGGATGCCAAGTATGACGAGTACATGGATCGTGGCGTCAACGTGGCCAAGCAGATGAAGTTCACCAACGCACCGGACTTCTCGGGCGCGTTGAACGTGGAGTACCGCACCGACCTGGCCAATGGCAGCAACCTGTCCGCACGGGTGAGCTACAGCTATCAGAGCGAAGTATGGCCGACCACCGATCTGAGCCCGGTGATCCGCCAGGACGGCTACGGGCTGGTCAATGCCGGCGTGATCTGGAAGCTTGACGACGCCTGGACCTTCTCGCTGCAGGGCACCAACCTGGCCGACAAGGAATACCGCACCACCGGTTACAACATTCCGGCGGTCGGCACGCTGATTGGCTTCTATGGGCCGCCGCGCCAATATAGCCTCAGCGTCCGTTACGATTTCTAGGAAGCTTCTGCATGACACCGTCTTACGATGATCTGTACTGGAAAAGTGACGATGGCCTGCGCCTGCATGCGCGTGACCATGCTCCTGCAGGCGCACAGCCGGCGCGCGGCACCGTGGTCTGCATCCCCGGCCTGACCCGCAATGGCGCCGACTTCGATGCGCTGGCCGCATCGCTGACTGCTGCGGGTTGGCGGGTGATCGCGGTTGACCTGCGAGGACGCGCAGGTTCGGAACGCGCATCGGACCCGTCCAGCTACAACCCGCGCACCTATGCCGACGACATGGTGGCGCTGCTGCGGTCGCAGAACATCGACAAGGCGGTATTCGTCGGCACCTCGCTGGGGGTGCTGGTCACCATCACCCTGGCCTCGCGTGCGCCCGGGCTGATCGCCGCGGCAGTTCTGAACGATGCCGGCCCCAAGGTACCGCGCGAAGCCCTGGCGCGGATCGGCAAGTACGCCGGCAAGCCCGTACCACCGATGGACCTGGCACAGGCCACGACGTATGTGGAATCCATCGGCAAGGCCGCGTTCCCGCGCTTTACCACCGACGACTGGCGCGCGATGGCGGTGCGCACCTTCCGCCAGCGCAGCGATGGCCTGCTGGAACTGGACTACGACCCGGCGGTGATCCGCACCACGCGTCCGTGGGTGCTGTGGCTGCTGCGCCCGGTGCTATGGCGCGCGGTGCGTGGCCTGACTGCACGCGTGCCGGTGCTGGTCGTTCGCGGGGCTTTGTCGGACATCCTGCCTGCCGATGTCGCGCGGCAGATGGCAGCCACCTCGCCCAACGCCCGCCTCGTTGAAGTGCCGGAGGTGGGCCATGCCCCGATGTTGTCCGAGCCCGAGGCGCGTGATGCGATCCTGGCATTGCTGGAGCGCGTGCGATGACTGCCGACGTTTCAACGGATGAGTTGCCTGCTGCCCTGCAGGCACTGCGGCAATGGGCAGCAAGCGAGCGGCTGGGCGGCAGCACGCGCATCGCGCAGTTGCGCATCGATGCCTTCGCCGACGCCACCGGTGACCACAACTGGATCCACACCGACCCCGCCCGCGCACAGACCGGCTTGCCGGGCGGGCAGACCATCGCGCACGGCTTCCTTCTGCTCTCGCTCACCGTCGAAGACGACGTGGCGGCCCTGGCCGGTTTTCCCGGCATCGCCCACGTACTCAACTACGGTTTGAACAAGGTCCGCTTCCTGGCGCCGGTGCCCAGCGGTTCCGAGGTGCGGGTGCGCTCGCAGCTGGTGTCACTGGAAGCGCGCAGACCCGGGCAATGGCTGCTGACCCAGCACAAGACAGTGGAAGTCATCCCCGCCGGTGAGGTGGCCGTGGTCGCCGAACAGCTGTCGCTGATCGTGCTCGCCGACTAGCGCCAACCGGCTGCCCGCCGGCCGCGGTTCTCTCTACACTGGAGCGATGTTGACGCCCTCCATCGTCCTGTTCGCCTGCATCGCGTGGACCGTGCTGCTGTTCGGCGTCGCCCTGTGGGGAGAGCGCCAGGGGCATCGGCTGTCGAAGATCTGGCCGGCCATCTACGCGCTGTCGCTGGGCGTGCACTGCACGGCATGGACGTACTACGGCGCCGCCTCGCAGGGCGTGCAGTGGGGCTTCCCGATCCCGCCGACACTGATCGGCATGGCGCTCATTTTTGCCCTCGGCCTGCCGTTCCTGGTGCGGCTGGGGCGGCTGGCCAAGCAGCACAACAGTGCCACCATCGCCGATCTGGTGGTCGCACGGCTGCGTGCCGACCAAGGGCTGGGCATCACCATCACCCTGGTCGCGCTGTTTGGCATCATTCCCTACATCGCGCTGCAGCTGAAAGCGGTCAGCCAGGGCCTTGCCGCCCTGCTCGGCGATCAGTTCGCGCCCGTTGGCTGGCAGCTGGACATGTCGTTCTGGTTCGCTCTGACGATGGCGGCGTTCACCACGTTGTTCGGCGCACGCAAAGCGTCGGCGACCGAACACAACCGCGGTATCGTAGTCGCGCTGGGCGTGGAATCGCTGTTGAAGCTGACCGCGCTGCTGGCCATCGGCCTGTATGCCGCGCTGTCGGTGCACAAGGCTGGCGCGCCGCTGCTTGAAAAGATGGCGCACCTTCCGCCGCCGGCAGTGGTGCCGGATTACCTGACCATGGTCGCGCTCGGTGCGATGGCCGCGTTCACCCTGCCCCACCAGTTCCACGTGGGCGTGGTCGAACTGCGGCAGTCGTCGGATCTGAAGACAGCGCGCTGGCTGTTCCCGGTGTACCTGCTGTTGATCGGCCTGCCATCGGTGCCGATGGCACTGGCCGGTGCCGCGCAGTTGCCATCTTCGGTGTCGCCCGACCTGTATGTGCTGGCCCTTCCGCAGGAACGCGGCCACCACCTGCTGGCGCTGCTGGCCTACCTGGGCAGCCTGAGCGCGGCCACCGGCATGATGATCCTGTCCGGGCTGACTCTGTCGATCATGCTCGGCAACCACGGCGTGGGCTCGCGGCTGTTCGCCGGCGTCGATGGCGGCGTCACCACCGCCGATCTGCGACCGCGCGTGCTGGCCTTCCGTCGCGCCGGCATCCTCGCCGTGTTCCTGATGTCGTGGCTGTACAGCCGCGCGATGAGCGGTACCGAAGCGCTCAGCGATTTCGGCCTGATGTCGTTCACCGCGCTCTCGCAGCTGGCCCCGGCAGTGCTGCTGGCGGTGTACCGGCCGCGCACGCCCTCCCTGGCCATCATCGCCGGCATCGTGCTGGGCTCACTGGTCTGGCTGTGGCTGGTGCTGCTGCCGATGGTGATCCCCGCCCCGCCGCCGTCGGCCAGCCCAGACGGGCTGCACTGGCTGGCGATGTTCTCGCTGCGCATGCAGCCGGGCCATATCGCCATCAGCATGGGCGCAAGCCTGGCGGTCAACCTGGTGACCGTGGTGCTGGTGTCGCGAGCGGTGCGCCCATCGATGCCTCGGCAGCGCGACGCGGTGGCCGCAGCATCGTTGCGCAAGACGGCCGGTCGCTTCCTCGGCCAGGAACGCGCACGCCAGCTGATGGACGGGCATGCCGGGCAGATGCTGGATGACGAGCGGGTCACC
Source organism: Stenotrophomonas sp. 2YAF26 (assembly GCF_052114625.1). NCBI lineage: Bacteria > Pseudomonadati > Pseudomonadota > Gammaproteobacteria > Lysobacterales > Lysobacteraceae > Stenotrophomonas > Stenotrophomonas sp. 2YAF26. Next base: position 322,424 of record NZ_JBFRFC010000001.1, read on the forward strand.
GCCATCGAGCGGGAGCTGACCGCCGTGGTCGGTGCGGGCATGGCACGCCTGCTGGTGGAGGCCGCCCGCGATGGTGGCGCTGCACCGCTGGACGCCGTTACCCGCGCGGTCGGCGAAGCCACCCAGGTGCTGCGCTTCAACCAGCGCCTGCTGGAAGCCGCGCTGGAAAACATGAGCCAGGGCATCAGCGTGGTCGATGCGCAGTTGCAGCTGGTGGCCTGGAACAGCCGTTATGCCGCGCTGTTCAAGTTCCCGCCGGAGCTGCTGCAGGTCGGACAGCCGGTGTCGAACCTGACGGCGTGGGCGTTGGGACAGTTGAAGATCGGCGACACCCCCGGCGACTCGCGCGACAAGGCGTTGCAACGGCGGGTGGTACACATGCGGCGCGGCACTCCGCATCTGTCCGAGCGGATCTTCCCGGACAACACCATCGTTGAAATCCGCGGCAACCCGATGCCCGGTGGCGGCTACGTGGCCACCTTCACCGATGTCACCGCTTTCCGGCGGGCAGAGGACGCGCTCAAGCGCAGCAACGAAACCCTGGAGCGCCGGGTGCAGGACCGTACTGCCCGGCTGGAGCAGGCCGTGCATGAAGCCGAACGGGCCAACGTGGCCAAGACACGCTTCCTGACCGCTGTCGGCCACGACCTGATCCAGCCCCTGCATGCGGCGCAGCTGCTGACCGATGCCATGTCGCAGCACATCGAATCGGAGTTCCTGGACAGCTTCCTGCGCCAGATTCGTGGTGCGCTGGACTCCACCGACGATCTGCTGTCGGGTCTGCTCGATATTTCGCGGCTGGAAGCCGGTGGACTGGTGGCCGATCCGCGCCCGTTTGCGCTGTCGACCGTGCTGGACCCGCTTGCGCAGGAGTTCGCCGTGCTGGCCGCGGCGCGCGGCCTGCAGTTCCGCCATGTACGGACCCGCGCGTGGGTGCACAGCGACCCGTTGCTGCTGCGTCGGGTGCTGCAGAACTTCCTGGCCAATGCCATCCGCTACACTCGCCATGGCGGCGTGCTGCTGGGCGTGCGTCGGCATGGCCAGACGCTATCGATCGGCGTGCATGACAGCGGACCCGGCATCGCCCCGGAGCAACAAGCGGTGGTGTTCGAGGAATTCCATCGTGGCGATCGCAGCAACGGCCAGGGCCTCGGCCTTGGCCTGACCATCGCGAGCCGCATCGCCGACCTGCTGCATGCGCCGCTGCAATTGCACAGCGTGCTCGATCGCGGCTCGACCTTCTCCATCACCGTGGCGCGGGCAGTGCCGCCTGCGGCCCCGCGCACTGAACCTGCCGCTGGCAACAGCAGCATCAAGGGCATCCGCGTGCTGGTGGTCGACAACGATCCGGACGCGCTGGAGGCGATGCGACAGATGTTGCTTGCCTGGGGCTGCGATGTCATCGCGGCGCGCGACGTCAATGCGCTGGGCGCTTCCGCACCGGAGGCGGCACTGTGGCTGTTCGACTACCACCTTGATGATGGCGATACGGGCGTCGCACTGTGGAAGCGCCTTGTCGCCGTCCACGGAACGCGGCCGACGGTGATTCTCAGCGCCGACACCGGCAACGACACCCGCGAGGCGGTGCGCAGCGTGGGCCTGTCGCTGCTGAACAAGCCGTTCAAGCCGCTGGCCCTGCGCTGGGCGATCAACCATCTGCTGGCAACGGCCGCTACGGCAAAGGCCTGACCAAGAGTCAGGCGTCGTGCGTCTCTTCGATCTGCCGCGAGGGATCGGTCAACCCCATCTCGTGCAGCACACGGATGGCCTGCGCACGATTACGCACGCCCAGCCGGCCCATGATGCGGGTCATGTGCGCCTTGACCGTGCGCAACTGCACGCCCAGCCGGTCAGCGATCTGCTTGTTGAGCAGCCCTTCGGCCACCAGGCTCAGCACCTTGTACTGATGCGCGGACAGGCTGGACAAGCGCGCGGCAAGATCGGCGTCCTTGTTGAAGGGGGCCACCCGCGCCACTGGCTCGCGCAGCAGCGCCGGAATCCAGCGCTCACCTTCCAGCACGGACTGCAGCGCGGACTGCAGATCGGTCAGCCCTGAACTCTTGGGCAGATAGCCGGCCGCGCCCAGATCGATGGCGCGGCGGATCACGTGCGGCTCTTCATTGGCCGAGACGATGATGATCGCCAGCCCCGGTTGCAGTGCACGTATGGTCGCCAGCCCGGCAAGACCGTGGTTGCCCGGCATATGCAGGTCCAGCAGCATCAGGTCGATCTGCTGGCTCTCGATCGCTTCAAGCACGCTGTGCAGCGAATCGGCCTCGCTGATCTGCAGGTCCGCCACCGCCTCCTCGGCCGCGCGATGCAGCGCCGCGCGGAACAAGGGGTGGTCGTCGGCGATGAGCAGGGTCGGCATGTCCAGCCGAGGTTAGCAAATCGTCCGCGCTTGGGCACGGGTACCAAGGTACGCTGGCGTGTGCCGCCCGGATTGCTAGGGTGGAGCAATGAACATCCATCGCCCCGTTACGCTGCTGTGCGCCACGCTGCCGCTTCTTGTGGGCAGCATTTCCGCCGCCCAGGCTGCCGCGCCCCGCCCTATCACTGCTGTTCCGGTGTTCGAGCAGTGGCGGCAAACCGTGCATCGCGGCAACGATGAACTGCTGACGGCGGGACTGGATATCGACGCCCTGCGCTCGGCAGCCGCGCCAGCCTTCAGCAACCCGGGCCAGCCCACGGCCGAAGAGGCACGGCGCCGTGCGATCTGGAGCAGCTGGCGTGGTATCGCCGACCTGACCCCCGGCGGTGGCTTTGGCGATGTCTACGGCAGCCTGCAGGCGGTACCCGGCCGCGAGTTCTCGGCCTATGCGCGCATTCCTGGCGCACGCCAGCCCCATCGCGTTCTGGTGCAGGTGCCTGACAACTTCGATGCCTCGCGGCGCTGCCTGCTCGTCGCTGCGTCTTCCGGCTCGCGTGGCATCTATGGCGCGATTGCGGTTGCCGGCGGCTGGGGCCTGGCCCATGGCTGCGCCGTCGCCTATACCGACAAGGGCGCAGGCAGTGACTACTACGATCTGGACGCCAAGACGGGCTTCCAGGACGATGGCACGCCCGCTAGCCAAGGTGCGCTGGCCTTTGTCCCTGCGGGTACGGCAGCCACCCAGGGAATCGCCTTCAAACATGCCCATTCGGGTGACAACCCGGAAGCAGACTGGGGCGGGCATCTGCTGCAGGCGCTGCAGTTCGGCCTGCAGGCCCTGGACCGCGCCTACCCGGAATCGACGCCATTCACGGCAGCCAACACGCGCATCCTGGGTGTGGGCGTATCCAATGGCGGTGGCGCCGTGCTGCGTGCGGCGGAGATCGAAGGCGACTGGTTCGATGCGATGGTGGCCGGAGAACCCAATGTCTCGGTGGCAGGCGCACCGCCGCTGTACGATTTCGTCACCCAGGCCGCGTTGCTGATGCCCTGCGCGCTGCTGGCAGACGATGATCTGCCGCAACCGCCGATGCGAGCGCAGGCTGTGCCGGCGTGGACCCAGCGATGCGCCACGCTGAAGTCCGCCGGGTTGGTGCAAGGTGATGACACCGCGGCACAGGCTCGGTCGGCACGGCAGCTGCTGCTCGACGCTGGCTTGAGTGCCGATGCACTTCGCGCCGGCGCGTTCTCGACCGGGTTCGATCTGTGGCGCGCCATCGCGGTCACCTATTCGTCAGCCTATGGCCGCTACGGTGCTGGCGAGCATCCCTGTGCGTACAGTTTCTCGGCCGCCGGGGCAGATGGCAGGCCCGGCGCGGCCGCAGCCGAAATGCGTGCAACCTGGTGGAGCGAGGGCAGTGGCATTCCGCCAGGCAGTGGCGTGGTGCTGGTGGATGGCAATGCCGCCGGCGCGGAAGCTGATCCCCTGCGCGGTCTGAACTGCCTGCGTGCACTCGGCAATGGCGATAGCGCCGATGCACGGCGTGTGCGCGCCGGCATCGCCGCGGCCACCGCCGAGGCTCCGCATCGCAGCCTGCCGATCGTGGTGATCCATGGCATCGACGACGGGCTGGTGCCGATCAGCATGACCAGCGATCGGTACGTGCCATTTGCGCGCAAGGCGGGGGCGCAGATCGCCTATTGGCGGGTGAACCACGCACAGCACTTCGACTCGCTGCTGGGCTTCCCGGATTACCGCAAGCGCTACGTGCCGCTGCTGCCCTACATGTTCGCGGCGCTGGACCAGGTGTGGGGTCACCTTGAGGATCCAACGCAGGCACTGCCGAAGGATGCGCTCATCCAGCCAGCGCCACGCGCGGAAGCGCCCTTGCTGCGCGAGCAGCTGTCCATTCCCGCAATCCAGGCCATCCCCAGCCGCTGACACGCCGCCCACCAGGAAGTCCCCACATGTCATTCGCCACCGCTACAGACGCGCCCACCGCCGAGGCTCATGCCTATCCCCTGCTGATCAAGCAGTTGCTGCTGACGCCGCTGGCCGTGCGTCGGCAGCAGGAGATCGTCTATGGCGACAAGGTGCGCTTCGACTACCGCACCCTGCAGGCACGCATTGGCCAGTTGGCCGGGCTGTTGACCTCACTGGGGGTAAAGCACGGCGATACCGTGGCAGTGATGGACTGGGACAGCAACCGCTACCTGGAGAGTTACTTCGCCGTGCCGATGATCGGAGCGGTGCTGATGATGGTGAACATCCGCCTGGCGCCTGAGCAGATTGCCTATACGCTCAATCACAGCGGCGCGCGGGTACTCCTGGCCAACCGCGAGTTCCTTCCGTTGCTGGACGCCATCGACGAACAGCTGCCTGACCTGCGCACGCGCGTGCTGCTGGACGAAGAGGATGGCCCACTGCCAGCGGGTTTCGTGACCGAGTACGAAGCCGGGCTGCGCGAGGCCACGCCCATCACCCACTTCCCGGACTTCGACGAGAACACCCGCGCCACGACGTTCTATACCACCGGCACCACGGGCCTGCCCAAAGGGGTGTACTTCAGCCATCGGCAGCTGGTACTGCATTCGCTTGCGGCGATGGCCGCGCTCGGCAGTGCGTCCAGTCAAGGGCGCCTCCACCGTGACGATGTCTACATGCCGATCACCCCGATGTTCCATGTCCACGCCTGGGGCATGCCGTACGTGGCCACGCTGCTGGGCATCAAGCAGGTCTACCCCGGTCGCTACCTGCCGGGCACGTTGCTGGCGTTGATCGCCCGCGAGAAGGTGACGTTCTCGCACTGCGTGCCGACCATCCTGCATATGCTGCTGGGCCATCCCACTGCTGCCGATACCGACCTGCGCAACTGGAAGGTGATCATCGGCGGCGCGGCACTACCGCGGGCCCTGGCGCAGCAGGCACTGGCCCGTGGCATCGACATCTTCGGCGGCTACGGCATGTCCGAGACCTGCCCTCTGCTCACCCTCGCGCAGATCGATGCCGACGCCGTGGACGGCCCGGACGAGGAGCTTTCCCTGCGCACCAAGGCCGGCATTCCGGTGCCGCTGGTTGACCTGCGCATCGTCGACGAACACATGAATGATGTTGCCAACGATGGCATCGCCACCGGGGAAGTGGTGGTGCGCACGCCCTGGCTCACCCAGGGCTATCTGCACAATCCGGACGCTTCGACGGCTTTATGGGCCGGCGGTTACCTGCACACCGGGGACATCGGCAGCATCGATGGCAGCGGCTACCTGCGCGTGACCGACCGCATCAAGGATGTGATCAAGACCGGTGGCGAGTGGATCTCCTCGCTCGCCCTGGAGGACATCATCGCCCTGCATCCGGCGGTCAACGAGGTTGCGGTGATCGGCATCAGCGATACGAAATGGGGCGAGCGACCGCTGCCGTTGGTGGTCCGGCAGCACGGCAGCGATGTGACCGAGGCGGAGATCATCGAGCTGGTCGCAGCACGCAGCCGCTCCGGCGATATCTCCCGCTACGCGATCCCCGACCGCGTCAGCTTCGTCGATTCGCTGGAACGCACCAGCGTGGGCAAGATCAACAAGAAGAAGCTGCGCAGCCTGCATGATTCGGGTGGTGCCACCGACGCCCGCTGAGACCAGCACCTGCAGGGCGAAGACGGTTCTGCTGCAACCCGCACGATGCGGGTTGCAGCATCGCAGAGCCCGTGCACCTTTCGCCCATCTGCATCAGGGCGTGTACCCGGTGCCTTCGAACGCGTGTTCGTAGGTGGACAGTGCTGCAGCAGGTTCTACCAGTCCGATCCTGCTATCCAGGGTGAGTGCGGGCCCTGAACTGCGAAGGTCGACGATGGCGACCGAGCCGACACAGTCAGTGATCAACTGGCAGGCGTCGGCAGCTTCGTCCACGCTCAAGGAGTCGCCGCTGCCCCCGTCTTCCGTCAGCCACGCCATCAAAAGCGTGCGAAGCTCGCTTTGGGGTGGTTCCAGACGTTGCCTGCTACGCCCAAGCGTTTCCCCGGACGCCGTATTCCGCTGCGCCACCGGCGCTGTCGTGGGTCTCTTGCTGTCAACCAGACGCTCCAATCTGGCATGGGCCACGGGCGCATAGGTCACAGGCTTGCCGGTCTGCTCTGGCCACAGCACATAATTCACGCTCGCCGCCGCCGGCCTGTTGAACTGGTGCCTCAGCCTGAGGGCAAGGATGACCAGTTTGGTAAGTTGCCAGCATTTGCCGGGCTGTCGCTGTTCAATCTCCGAAAGCTGGTCAGCCGTAAGCACGGAATCTGTTTTCTGTAACCACCCAAGATAGCGTTCAAGCTCGGCGTCGGCTTCCTCCACACGCTTTGCCTTGCGTTCCTTCTCCAGCTGATCCCTACTGGCTTTGCTGACCGACGCTGGAGCCCCATTGCCATCGGGACTCTCACCCAGATCCCATGCGGGTGCCCGCTTCAGGTCAACGGCAGACCCATCGCAGCGTTTGGCCTGGAAGACCGCCAACCGGTAGCGCTCGTCCTGCCCAGGTGCGGCGATCAGCAGCGCGAAGTCACTGCCAAAGGTGTTTTCTGCCGGGCGGCTGTAATGGAGCCAGCGCAGGCCCATGCGATTGCCGCCAACGTCGCCTTCTGGCCAGATGCAGCTTGCATGGCGGATGCTCGACCCCAAGTGCCCCAGGAACAGGCTGGTAAGCGCTTCCTCATCGAGCTTCCTTCCAATGGAAAGCGCGTTGAAATCATCGAATGCTGCGCAGACTGCAAGCAATGGCAGGCCCACACCATCGGTCGCGGGCAGGCCTTCAAAGCTCTTCCGGAGCGTATCCAGTACCAGGTCGTTAGTGATTGGCGAGCTCATCTGCGCAGTCCTTTTGATCTTGCCCCACGATTTATCCATGGACATTGCGGCCTCGTATCGTCAGGGGCCAGGACATGGCTGCGGATGTTTCTGGCTCACATGAAGCGGACCATCCCACCCATCGAGGTACTTCGGCAGCGCATCTGCAACGTCGATGACACGCTCCCGGTAGAACAGGTGCATCGTTGGCGCAAACCCTGCACCCAGCACGCCCTCGGCAGCTCGCGCAACAAGAGTGTTGGGAACCACGCGCATGCCCAGGCGATTGGTGCCAAACAAGACATCCCCGCAGGTCAGGCAGAAGGTCTTGGAAAGCTGCTTGGCCGGGTGCTGGAAACGCGCATTCTTCGTCCCCGAAACGCTCACCGATTCGGCCGCCCATGCGGTGGCCGAGAGCATCGCAACGCCGTAGAAATCCCTGCAGGTGGCGCAGTGGCAGTTCGCCTGCGCAGCGGGACGGCCATGCAGTTCCATGGTATTTGCGCCGCACAGGCAGGTGATGCAAAGGGACATGGATGTTTCTTTATGGGAGTGGCTGGCGAGGAGTGTGCTGTTACCGCTCGTCCTTCACAAGAGGATGCCTCTTGGTCCGGGCCCGCCCCTGCACATCAAACAGAGGCCGGCCCCGGTTCGGTCACGGCTGAGCTGGACCCACGTCGTTGGCACCGGCGCGATCACAGAACTCGAGGGGCATGCCCGGCTCCTTCACGTCGCTGCACGATGTCCACTGCGGACGCAGCCCCAGCAGGTACTCGACGCGGTCATGGAACAGCTTCAGATCGGCAACGCCGTAACGGCCGTCCAGCGGGAGATTGTGGCGGAAGCTGCGGTGAATCTCCGGGATCGCCGGATTGGCCCAGTACGAACCCTGGTCATCGGCACGGGTCTGCACCGCAAAGCGGGCCCGCGTGCCACCCGCTTCTTCGGAGAAGACAACGGTATACCAGCTAACCGCCGTCATACTCACGTTGTAGAACGTCGTCATGCTCCCCTGGTAACCCATGCGCCGTTCCACATAGCCATATTCACGCTTGGCCGCGATACCGGCCGCGCCAGCGTCGTACTTCATCTTCCCCGGCGCCAGTAGATTCAAGACCTCTGTCGATGCGGCACGAACCTGGTCGATTGACTTGCCCGGATAGAAGCGGGATGCAGCCGCCGTCTGTTCGGGCGTTTCCTTCTTTGGAAGCATCCCGCATCCGCTGACAGACAGCGCCAGCGCCAAAACTACAGTGATTCTCACAGAACTACGTCCTTGTATCCGGATCAGGATTGCGAAATCGAGAGGGCGACACGACCTTCTCCCGAGCATTAGCGGCTGCCGTGCATCTTTCTTGAGGGTTGCGCCCCTGATGGTTCCGCGGCCAGCGAAGCCGCAACCACATGCTATTAACGGCGCCGAACCATGCTGACACTTCATTGGACTTCTGCAGGGCGCAACCACATGACCAAGCTGCACACCCTGATGATTGCCGGCTGCATGCTTGCCTTCAGCCCGCTGGCCTCTGCCAAAACGGTGAACCTGATCAACAGCGCTGAACTATGTTGACGGCAGGATGAAGTGCGAATTGCCTGGCTGAAGATGATGCAGCTCAGGCAACGGGTAGGGCTGTGCGATCGCTTCCAGCGCCCTCACCAATGTGGTGCTGGTGGACAGCGCGATCACTTGATACGCCATATCTGCCCGGCAGCAGCCTCCTGCTTCGTTACTGCGGCGGCGCTGACCGAACGGGCGCATCGCGCTTTTCTGGCGACGGCACGTCGGCAGACGCAAACTCGCGCACCTTTACGCGAAATGGCGCAATGCAGCCAGCCAGGCTGATGCAGATGGAGAGGGAAAGTGCGATCAGCGCCAGTGTTTTCATCGAGCTGCCAGGTTGCGGGGGTTTTCTTGGAGCGCCATGGTCAGGTGCTCGTGGCTATAAGTCCATAGCCATCTGCCGCTGTCGGCTTACTGCCCCGTGATAGGCTTGCCCAGCAGAACCTGCGCACGATCTCTCACCCGCGCTCCCTTCCGGGCTACTTCCATGAAAATCCCGCAAGCATCTGCTGCCCAGTCGAATCTCAACATGGACGGTGCCGCGACGGACCTGTTCGTCGCCCTGCGTGATCTATTGCTTCCCTACAAGACCGATCTTCTCGTCGTGCATGACGAGGACGGTCACTTCTACGCCAATTGCAGGAACGCAGACGCCAAGGGCAAGGCGCAGTTCTTCGGCGCGGTGAAGTCGTCGGCTCGCAGGCATTCGTTCCACTTCATGCCCGTCTACACCTTTCCCGAGCTGCTGGCGGGCATCAGCCCGGCGCTGAAGAAGCATATGCAAGGAAAGTCCTGCTTCAACTTCGATGCCTGGGACCCGGCTCTTCTGCGTGAGCTGCAGATGCTGATCGAACAGGGCGTGTCCCGCTATAGGACGGCCGGCAAGCTTTAAGTGCAACACGCGGTCCGCAGGTGTCTTCTGGTGTCCTCAGCTGGATCTGACAGGATGGCAGGAGGCCCCGCACGCTGCAGGACGGCACAACACGTAGTTTCAGATACAGGCCCAGGCCAGCCATCCGCCCAGTGGCAACACGGCGAGCAGCGCGAGCACGCCAAGGCAGCCGCCGTTGCTGGTGCTGGATGTGAAATCGCTCCGAGCGTCGCCGCTTCTCCGCTCGGACGGCGGCTGTGACTGCAGCCACTGGCGATGGCAGGCCTGGCAGAAGAACCGGGTCTTGCCATTGCGCCAGGCGTTGCTGGTGCGATCATTGTGGTGAGCGGCGCTGCCGCAGCGACCGCACTTGAAGATCCGCGAAGGTGGCTGTCGCTTCTTGTTGAACAGGGCCAGCACTACCACCAGCGCGATGGCGGCTGCCGCTGTGCCGATCAGCGTTTCCGGCCCCATCGAATACTCCATGCGTCATGAATGCGAACAGCGTAACCAACGCATGCAGGCGCCCGCAACGACGGGCGCCCGCTTGCAACTCAATGCAACGGCACCTTCAGCACCGATGGTGCTGACGCGGGCGAACTGAAGGTCACCGCCCCGCCCAACTGGCTGATGCCTGCATAGCGCAGGTCCACCGTATCGACCACCAGCGTCAGCCGGCTGCCCGCCGGAATGTTCCAGCTGCTCGCTTCCAGCCGAAGATCGAGGGTGGTCGCCTGGCCGGGCGCAACGCCACGCAGGGTGTACGGCTTGTGGCTGATCAGCTGGCCATTGCCCAGCACATCTTCCGCGTACAGATAGGCATACAGCGTGGTGTTGGCGCGGCTGGGGGTAACGGTCACCCGTACTTCCGGCGCGCCGTCCAGGCGGCGTGCGTTCCAGTACACCGGCCCCTGCCAGACACCTGCGGCGTTGCGCCCGATGAAAGGCACGTACGCACCCGGCGGAAGGTTGATCATCTGCAGCGAGCCGGACACCATCGCCACGCCGGAATTGGCGGCGGTCCCCAGGCCGCTGCCGATGCGGTAGTTCCAGCCATTGCTGCGCCCGTTTTCAACCAGCCCCCCGGTGGGCAGAAGCAGGCCGCCCGGTGCGGTCAACGCGTAGCTGACCGCACCACTGTTGGTGGCCTGCCAGTTCGGGTAGCTGCTCCAGCTGCCCTTCTGCGACTTCAGCTGCACCGCCGGCTGGCGGTCGATGCCATTGGCCACGCCCTTGAGGTAATGGTCGAACCAGTCGCCCGCCGACTCGTAGACCTCGTTTGGAATGCCCAGTGCGCCCAAGGCCTCGTTGAGGGCATGGTCGCCGTGGCGCAGTTGCAGCTGCTTGGGGCCTTTCAGCTGGTTGAAGAAATCCACCAGCTGACCCGGCGGGAACAGGCTGTCGTTGAAGGCGTTGGCCAGGAACACGGCCGGCTGGTTGGCGTTGATCTCGCTGATGCTCGCAGCGGGGCTGCGGATGGCGGCCACGGGCAGCAGCGATTCCACTGCACCCTGGTAGTTGCCAACCACCACGTTGCGATTGATCGTGGCCAGCTCTGCCCCGGGTCGGCCGGTGACCAGGCCGGCGGCCACCAGCAGCGCGATTCCCTGTGCGCTGGGGGTGTCGTTGGCGTACAGCGACGCCTGCAGGTCGGCCCATCCGCTGAGCGCGGCCACCGCCTTGATGCGGGGATCGCGTGCCGCCGCCAGCAGGCTGGTGCCGGCGCCGTAGGAGATGCCCGAGACGCCGATCCGCGCCGGGTCGGCCTGGGTGTTGTCCAGCGCCCAGTCGATCAATGCGCTGACATCCTCGACCGTGGCCGGCCCGGCAATATCGATGGCCCCGCCGGACTCCCAGAAGCCGCGCGAGCTGTAGCTGAGGACCACATAGCCGCGCTTGGCCAGCGACTGTGCCACCCCCACGTACTCCACGCTGGGAACGGCCCAGCTGCTGGGCATCACCAGCAGCGGGTACTTGCCGCCACCTGCGTCCTGGGGCTCGATGACAAAGACCCCGAGGGGCGTGCCATCCCAGCTGGGAAGGGTGCGGTGGGTGGTCTTGACCGTGGCAGCCCAGGCGGTGGGCGCCAGTCCGGTCAGCAGGATCAACAGCAGCAATACCTTGCGCATCGTCGTCTCTCCCCGTCGTTGGTGGTGCAACGGGCAGGACCGTACCAGTGCGAATGGTGGCTTACACCTTGCGTTGCAGCATGGCTGGGGCAAGGAGGCGCAAGACATGCCATCGGCGTGCCTGCGCAGGCCCTACGACTTCCGGCAGGAATTGATGGTGTCGCCGATGCCATCGAAGACCTGGGAAGCGGACACGATCCAGGGCTTTGAGATGATGCAGTAGACAATCGTTCCCGCAGTTGGATCGAAGCTGAAGCTGACGACCACCGTCCCGACCACCGGCACTTTCGTCGTTGCCTTGCCCTGGTTCGCATTCGCCGGTTCGTAGACCGTGCCGTGCTCCTCGAAGCTCTTCTTCTTGACGCAGCTGAAGATGGCCTTGGTGACCCCGTTGAAGGTTCTGCAGTCCGTCATCGCAGTAGTCCCTGTTGTCTGTTCGAGCGCCAGCAGTCGGATCGGCCCCGGCATCCGGCCCGAGCCAACCCGCCGCCAGCAGGCATGAATCCGCAAACCACCTCACCACCCTTGTCAGGTACAGGTCGGAGCGGTGATGACGGTGCACGATTCATTGGTCTGCACATAGGCGCGACAACTCTGCTGCAGGCGCGCTCTCAGCTTGGTAGCGGCCTGGTTCTTGGCTGCCGTGCAACCGTCATGGGTCAATGGACCTTTGCCGGTGTTGGCATAGCCCTTTTCCGGCTGCGTGCACATGTTCGCTGGCGCGTTCTGTCGCACCGTGGCCCTCCCCTGATAGCACTGTGCGGCATTCGCTGTGGAAATCGAGCCAGCTACAAGCAGCATCGCTACAACAATGGTCGTTCTCATCGGGATACCCCTCCATGCATTGAAGTCGATATTCCGGCGGCATAGCCTCACGCCAACCGATACGGGTGGATCACCGAAGGCGACTGCCTCGCCTCGTCACGCATCACTCCCCTTCTGTTGGGTTCGATTCCTTTGCACCGGGATGCACCGCATCCACGCCCTGCGTGCTGATGCCGGCGCGTGATTCTCCGCGCAGCGCACCCGAGGACATCCAGGCGTGCAGCGATGCCAGGGCGACCGGGCCATCTGCGGCCCCAAGCCTGATGTCAAACCGATGCTGGCCGGGCCCTAGTCCATAGAGGGAGCGCGACGCCAGCGCGACGCGTCTGCCGTCGGCGTCGATGCCACCGATGATCAGTCGACGCAGAGAGCGGTCCGCTGCCGGCATATCGATGATCACGGTGGCAACGTCAGTGCGCTTGCCTTCAGCCGCCCTGCCCTCACCTGCCGGTCGCGCGGGCGCCGGCACGCTCAGCGTCAATCGAGGCGTCTGTGGCGATTGACGGAGGTCATGGCGCCGCGTTTTCGCGCCGGGCTTCTGGGCATTGAATACCCAGAAGCCGCCATTCCATGGCCAATGGCCGATGGTCTGCGCACCGGCGGCGGGATCCGATCCGTGCAACTTGTCGGGAATCGCATCGTCCGGGTCCACGGTGATCTTGAACTCATAGGCAGTGCCGGCGTCACTACCGCCCAGGTTGGCGGTATTCCACAGCGCGTCGACGTTGGCGACACCGCGCGGCGCAATGGTGATCGGCTTTGAACGAGCGAACTCGACATAGTCCTCTTCGTGTGCAGAGACCGGTTCGCGCCCGCCCAGCCTGTCGGCGTCCGGCGCCCTTGCGCGATAGGCGAAGGCGACGACGACCTTCTGCGCAGCTGTATCGAGAGAGTAGTTGTGCACCGGTACCACGACCCTGACCTTGGTTCCTGCATCCACGCCACCCAGCAGCGGTGCGTACTCGCCGGTGACATCGTCCGGCAAGGCCTCGGTGAGCGTCAGTCCACGCAACCGGAAGTACTCGTCCTGCGGCGCCAGTGTCCACGCGCCTTGCGTCGGGTCGTAGGCCATGCGCCACGGCAGGTTGAGGGCAGGATCCGGTCGTCCGCCATAGGTGGATTTCCACCACTGCGATCCACCGGACGAGCGGAGGAAGTCGGTACCATGCGCGACCTTGATGCCGCCATTGCCGGTGACATAGATCAGTGTCTGGTAGTGATAGGCCCGTGAGGCAATTCCGGGCACATCCGGCTGATCGAGGGTGATTCCCCGCGAGTTGCGCATCGTACGCTGCGCGACTACGCTGCTTTCCCAGTTCGATGCGTCAGACAGGCTGACGGTGCCTTCGTAGTTGGCGCTGCCGCTGAACATGCGCACGTCTGCTGACGCCCGGAATCCGGTGGTGATGTCGATGCTCCTGCTGAGCGAATAGGAGAAGGACTTCTCGCTGCTGGAGCCGGATTCCCTGGTGTAGTCGAGGCTGAACGTCTGGGCATTGCCATCGAAGGCACGCGCGATGGGGCTGTTGAGCGGTTTTCCCGCCACCTCGACGGTCTTCCCCGCCTCATCGCGAAAGCTGAACATGCCGATGTCGGTGGCGAACAAACCCTGCGTCGGGATCTCCGGATAGCTGGTGGCGTTGTAGTTCTGGTGCGACGGGTTGTACCAGTCGTAGTTCAGGCCGCCGCCGCTGTACTCCATCAATTGCCCGGGTATGACGATGTCGTAGAAGGGGAACCGGCCCGAGCGCTCCTGGTTCACGCCGTAAACGGGATAGCGCCAGATATCGATCAGGCGCATGTTGAATACCAAGTGGTCGTCCTGGGTGGTGGTGGCGGCCTTCTGGGTGGTGATCGACTGGTAGTCGTTGTTGAGCGTGCGCTCCATGCTGTTGGTCTCGAACGATGCCGCCGTTCTTACCGAGAGCGACGTCTCGAAGTTGGCAATGTTCATGAAGCCGCCACCGACGGTGCTGCCCACGGTCTGCGTAAGGCCGCCACCGAACCGGGACGAGCTGGAGTTGGTTGATGTCTCGGTGAGCGTGCTGTCTGCGCTGTCACGCAAGGTGACACTGAACGCCGATGGACCGAAGCCACCAAGCAGGTTGACGATCCTGTAGGGAGAATCACCACCGGGGTCAGGCAGCGCATCAACGTGGCGAGGCGGCATGCCGACCACGTACTGCGGATCGATCATGTCCTGGATGGTGATGTGCGCTGGATTTCCCAGATACAGGGAATCGCCACCACGATCATAGGCGATGATCGGCACGCCGAAGACCAGGCCGGTGCTCTCGTAGTTGGGCATGCGGTGGCGATACACCGGATCAAGTGCAAACGACTCGTTGTTGACACGGGCGACAACGATCTCCGGCAGGATGCGCCCGGGTTGGTCACCCCGTTGGGGCAGTGCCACCGCCAGCTGGTGCCGCGGATCGACGCCATCGTTCTTGAGGCCGATGAAATTGCCTGCCGCGACCATCGGGCCCAACCCGGTGGTCGCGACCGGCGATCGGTCCGACGAGAACTGAGCTTCCGGACCGGCATGGAAGGATGGCGGCGTGCCATCACGGACCTGCAGTACGCGCCCCATTACTCTGCCGTCGGGTGACACGTAGGCGATCGCCAGCTGCCGCCTGAAGAACGGATCGCTTGCCGGAGTGGCTGTCCGGGGATCGAACTGGAACAGGCCAGTAGCGAGATCGGCGTAGGAGTTGCCGGCGACAGGTCCGACCAGGGACTTTGCCCTCGGCGGCCCTATCTGCTCCAGCTTAGCCGGATCGAAATAGGCCAGTGACAGCATCTGGTCGGCGCCGGCGTCCCGTTGGGCGAGATAGCTCACGATGAACTGCTCATGGCCTCGGCCAACGAAGTCCGCCGAGGCGAGCCCGATCGAACTCGGGCGGCCGCTGGGGACATCGTACGCATAGGAGGTGCCGACTCGCTGCAGGGCGTGCTTGCTGCCGTCGCTCGCATAGCGGTACGCCGCCAGGCGGATGCGTCCGGCGCCGGCGCCAGCAGACGCATCGGCGGCAGTGACGATCTGCAGGGTGCCGTCGTTCATGTAGTCCCCCAGCGTCACCGCGACGTCGCCGGTGGGCGCCTCATCGGCCGGGCCGACATAGGAGGCAGCCACTTCCAGTCCGCCTTGCGAACCCTCTCCTGGCGTCCAGAGGATCACGTCGACCTGCAGTCGCTGCTGCAGGTTGGCATAGGCGGCAACGATCATCTGTTGGGGCTGTTCATCCTGGTTGGGGCGCCGCAGGATCTCCCCGACCGCCAGATCGAAATTGCGCCCCGCCATGCTGGTGGAGGGATTGGCAAAGGACAGCGTTGCGCGCTGACCATCGTTGATCTTCAGAGGGCTTGTATAAACAGTGATGCCGAAGTTGGTCATGCACACCGCCTGCTCGAAATCGGGCGTGGATACGCGGCCATGGGCAAGGCGTCGCCGCTGTGACTGCTGGCAGGAATCTCCCGGCTGCAGCTTCTGCGCCGACACGTTCCACTGGGTGAGCTCTGCGTTGGCTGCGGCGTAGTCGAACAGATCGCTGTACAGCGATGAGTTCTGACTCGCCAGCATTCCGATGGTGCTGACCGGGAACATCGTCAGCCGCTTCGGGTTGGTGATGGGATCCACTTCACCGGGGCGCACCTCAGCAGCGCTTTCCCGGTGCACCTGCATTGCCTGCTGTGCCGCCGCAACGTTGGCAAGCGCTGCCGCAGCCAAGCACATTGCCACAACTGCACGCATCAACGATGGGCAAGCGCGATTGCGCACCCGTACGGCGGCCGTGCCTGGCGCATTACGATCGGAGGCATCGGCACGTTCCCGATCCCGTTCGCCGCCAAAGTGACCCCAGCTCATGATGCTCTCCCTGCCCTTCCAAAGCCGGACTCAGTGCTTCCGGCACATCAGCGCGGTGTAGTACGGCGCCTGCACCGCACTGTCGGACGGCTGCCCGGCAACCGGCGCCGTCTTGGTGTCGACGATGTTGAAATCGCCCTTGGACGCATAGCCGCTGGCGCAGCAGCCGCTGGCGCCCGCGATGTCATGGCCGCTGAACGGAATCTTTCCCTGCACGCCATGCACGTGGCTGCGCACTTCGCTTGGATCCAGCGGCTTCCCGCCGAACTGGTAGTAGGGCGTGCCATTATCGGGGAGCGCTACGATATAGCGCCCCGCAACTGAATTTTCCACCTCCCACGATGTCGGACACATCGTCTGTGCCATGAAGGTCATCAGACCTGACGGGATGGCAGAACCATCGCCATTGGAGGTCTTGATGCAGAGGCCGTACTGGGCGTAAGGCAGGTCGCCGCTCGCCTCCTCGGAGGCACCGCTCACCGCATAATCCCCGGAATCACCCAGGCTGCCATTGCAGCAACCGCCGATCAGCACGAAGTTCTTCGATGGGAGATTGATCTTGCCGTTGATGCGCTGATGCCTGTGCGCCGGAGGCTTTTTTCCATCGAGCGCATCTCCGGCAAAGCCGCCGACACCGGCGCCCAGGGGCGCGGGCACCACAAAGCGTCCCTTGGCACCATCGACCGATGTCCAGCCCTCTGGGCATGTGCCGGCAAAATAGGCCTGCGTGAAGAATGGCATGGCATCAGCTGCTGCAACGATCTGCGGCGCGGATGCGTACAGGAGAAAAGCTGCGAGCAGCGGGGCCTGGGTTGGCCGGGAAAGACGACGCGTGGTAGCCATGTCGCACCTTTTGAGTGAGCGTGAGGCGAAAGCGGTCGTGGTCAGGCATGTACTGGACCCGAGGTCGCAGCACGGCGCTTGGTGTTGGAAACGTGCAGCTTGAAGGAGAAGTCAATCGACCTTGCAGGCAAGCAATTGAACGAACGGCAGCGCGGATGTCGACTCGTCGGTCTCCAGCTCCGCAGAGTGCTCTCCCTTGCGGGTCGATTGGCTGTTGCAGCAACTGCTGGCGGCCGATATCGAATGCTCGTTCAAATTGGCTGAAACCTTCGCCTTGTGCTTGTGCCTGCGATCTTCGCGGTCTGACAGCGCCTTTCCCGAGGTCGACCCGATCGCACCTGTATCGTTGGCCACCAGCAGCATCCTGCCATTCGCATTGGTGAGCCGGCTGCTGCCTGCCGGGCAAGCAGTTCCGGACATGAAGAAAATCATGTTCTTCGGCAAGTCCGCCAGGGCCGCCCCTTCAAATCCCAACAAGGCGACCATGCCGACGGCCAGCATTCCAAAGGTTCGCGTGCGCATCCCCTGCCCCCTTCGCATTTGGACGTATGTACAAGCCTGAAATTCTTGTTACGCCAATCGTGTATTCCCGCTTCTGCATGCGGCCCGTTCGTTGAATCCAGGCCGGAGGGCGAACCTTGCATCCGCTCCTGCAGTTGCGGCGAAGTATGATCCTATAATCAATGAATATCGTGCGCGGCGTCGCAAAAGTAGAAAGTGCAGATAATCCATTGGACCCCGGAATATCGCCGGGGAAAATGGTCAATTATTTGACGCAGCGCTACAGCGTCGCCTGCGCCTGCAGGGTGAACACCCAGCTGTCAGGCCGGCTGGCATAGGCGCCGGGCCGTGCCACGTACTGCACCGCCGGCCGCAGCACCAGCCACGGGGCGACCTGCACGCCGTAGTTCAGCTCGACGAACTGCTCGTTGCTCTGCACATCCTTTCCGGTCAGCTGCTGATGGCGGGCGAGCCGGTCGGAGATGTCCAGCCGGTTCCAGGCCAGGCTGAGCACATCATCCTCGCGCGACGCGATCACGCCGCGCCAGCTCACGCCCGCTTCCCACGAGTAGCGCATCAGCCCTGTTTTTGCGTCGGCACGGGTAGCCACGCCGAACACCGAAATGCCGCGCACCGTGTCACCCTCGGGCTTCCACACCCGCTGTGCGGCCTGCACGTACGAACCGCTGCGATGCGAAGCGCGAGGTGCCGTCGGGTCACCGATATCATCGGCGTTGGAGGTATCCAGGTAGTAACCGATCTTGTAAGTGCCGCCGTAGTCCTCTCCGGACTTGCCATGGCTGTAGCCCAGCTCGACTGGCAGGAACAGGCCGGTCTTTCCCCTCGTCGATACACGGAAGCCGCTGTTGGCCTGCTTGCGCGTTGGATTGACGTCGTAGATGCCGGTCTGCGCGTACCAGCCTGAAGGATCGTTCCACTTTACCCGCAGGCCCCATTGGCCTGTCGGATTGTCCAGCCAGCCAGAACTGTAGATCGGGCCCAGCGGATGCCCGCACTGGCCGTTGTTGTTGAAGTTGCAGGTGTAAGGCAAGCCACCGAAGTCGTTGCCCATCGAGTAGAAGCCACCCTTCAGGCTCAACCGCTTGTCCAGCAGCAAACGCTCGTAGGAGAGCTCGTTGAAACGCAGGTTCTGGCCCTGGCCATAGAAGGCCTGGTTCTGGATGTAGGAACCGGTGGATCGTTCGTTGATGGCGTTGCCGAAGCGATCGGAGAACACCACGCGCAAGGTGCCGTCGAAGCCGAATGCCTTGCCGGTGTCGATCGTCGCGCCCAGGTCGATGTGCTCGGCGGTGGACCAGCCACTGCCCTTGTAACCATCGCTGTTGACGCCGCTGCCGATCACGATGCGTGCGCTGGGGGTAACGCCGTGGTCCTGCAGCCAGAGGCGCGCTGCCCAATCCGCGCTCAGCGGCGTCTGCACGACGCTGTCGACCGATTTGGGCTTGGCGGTGGCACTTGATTCGGCAGCCGACACCGACCCGTTGACGATGAAGGCAAGCAGCCCGATGCCGGTCAAGGATACGAAATTCATGCGGCCGCCCTCCGCGCCTTTCGGGTCTTCCAGGCGCGTCGCACCAGCAGCACGATGCCTACCAACGCCAGCACGGCAAGGATGAGCATCGGCAGCCACAAGCGTGCAATCTTCGCCAGAAGTGGCTTCTCGCCGCCGGCACGGGTCAGCGCAACCTGCGCCTCGGTGACCTGGTCGCCCGGCCCGAACTGCGTGCGCACGTAGGTCGCAACCGCTGCGATATCGGCGTCACTCAGGTCCTGTACGAACGAGCCTTTCGAGAAGTGCGGCATCAACGCGTGTTCGCCGTGCACATCGCGGTCAATGCCGCCGATGATGGTGGCGATCAGGTTCTGCGGGCGGGTCATGCCGACGGTGGTGTTGTGCACCAGGGAGGGGTAGTACCCGTCCCTGCTGCCCTCGCCCCGCGATCCATGGCAGCTTGCGCACAAGCCCGAGTACAGTACGCCGCCCGATGCCAGTGCCGCTCCCGTACCTCGTACCGGCTGCTCGCCCGCCGTCGAGGCGACATCGCCCCAGGCAAAGGCGGCCCGCGTGGCATCAGGGTCGGCCACGGCCGGCACCGTGCGCAGGTAGGCGACGATGGCGGCGATGTCCTCGTCCTGCAGCCTGGACAGGCTGTTGCTCACCGCTTCGGCCATGCCGCCACCGGCCTGTGCCTTGCCGGCGACGCGGCCGGTCTTCAGGTACTGGGCCAGCTCGGCATCGCTCCAACCCCCGATACCGCTGGTGGGGTGGGAGGTGATGTTGGGGGCGTACCAGTCACCCAGCGATCCGCCGGCGAAGGCCTTGCCGTCCACCTCCTGCATCATCAGCCCGCGCGGACTGTGGCAGCTGGAGCAGTGCGCCAGGCCCTCCACCAGATAGGCGCCGCGATTCCACTGCGCGCTCCTGCCCGCATCGGGCTTGAACGTTTCCTTGTCCAGGAACAGCAGGTTCCACACCGCCATGGACTGGCGGATGCTGAAGGGGAACGGCAGCTCGGTCGCGTGTGCTTCTTCATCGACCGGCACCACCTCCTTCATGAAGTAGGTATACAACGCGTGGATGTCCTCGTCGGTCAGCTTGGCATACGAGGTATAGGGCATCGCCGGATACAGGTGGGCGCCATCCTTGCGCACGCCTTCGCGTACCGCCTTGGCGAAATCATCTTCGCTGTAGAGGCCGATGCCATGGCTTCTGGAGGGCGTGATGTTGCTTGCCCATATCTCACCCAGCGGCGACGCAATCGCGTAGCCGCCTGCGTAGGGTTTGCCCTGCTTGGGGCTGGTGTGGCATGCCACGCAGTCCGCAGCGACAGACAGGTAGCGCCCACGCTCGGCAACCTCGTCTGCGCGCGCGGATTGACTGGCTGCGGCCAGCAGCATCAGCAGAGCCGAGGCGAAGGTCTTCATGCTGCACGCTCGATGGCATCAGCTGCCCTCAGCGCCAGCGCGGCCATGGTCAAGGTGCTGTTGACCACGCTGGCCGACACCATCGGGCCGCCGCCGGGAAGCCACAGGTTCGGATGATCATGTGCGCGGCAATCGCCATCGACCACCGAATCGCGCGGGTCAGCGCCCATGATGGTCGAGCCCATGATGTGGTTGTTGGCGTTGAGCGCCGTGGTGATGACGAACTCCTCGGCATTGAAGAGCGAGCCGATATGCCGCAGCTGTTTGCAGGATTCGTCGTAACCCTTGCGGGCGTAGTCGCCCAGTGAGTAATGGATATCCGGGCAGGCCAGGCCGTGGCCGTCGACCCGCGTTTTCGACAGCGTCAACCGGTTGCTGGGATCCGGCAAGGGTTCCAGGCTGATCGACAGATCCACGCCGAATACCGCACGGCGGCGGATCTCCGCATCCAGCGCGTCGCCGACCAGGCCTTTCTTCAGCGCCTGGTCGGTGGCGATCGCCACCCGGCTGATGTTGTTGAGGATGATCTTGGTGGCCGAGTACTGCGAGCGGAAGGCGCCGTCTCGCGGGCCAACCATGCAGCTGGACTGCGCCGGTCCACGGCCCAGCCAGATCGGCCTGTCGGCAATGAACGAGCAGTGGAAACCGGAATGGTCGAGCATGTTGCGCCCGACCTGATCGGAGCTGTTCGCAATACCGTTCGGGTTCTGCTCGTTGGCGGCAAGCAGCAGCAGACGCGGCGTCTCCAGTGCGTTGCACGCGATGACGAAACTGCGGCCGGTGGCCTTGTGGCTGACCTTGTTGTTGTCATACCAATGGATGGCCGTTACCCGGTTCTGCGCGTCGGTATCGATCTTGTAGGCAACTGCTTCGGCCAGCACCTGCGCACCCAGTTTCTCGGCCGCTTCGATGGTATGGATGCCGTTGTACATCGCGCCGATCGGGCAGATGGGTTGGCAGTTGTTGTTGCCGCAGCAGGCGGGCCGGTCGTTCCAGGGCGTGACCATGCGGCCCTGCGGAATGGGCACCAGGTTGTAGCCGTGCGGATTGACCACCTCGGCGAACACCTTGTCACCGTTGCCCCACGGGATCATGTCGGCAAGGTAGGGCCTGGATCGCTCGGAGGGGCTCTGCTTGGCCGGATCATTCGGCCCGGAGACGCCCATCGCCTCCTCGGCGCGGCAGTAGTAAGGCTCGATGTCGTCGTAGCTGATCGGCCAGTCCCGCCCTACCCCATAGGTGGACTGCATCCTGAAGTCCACTGGAAGGTGGCGCCAGCAGGAGGCGGCCCAGTGCCAGGTGGTGCCACCCACGGCCTTGATGAAGCCCTGATGGAAGCTGCTGGCGTCGGGGCCGGTCAGGCCCACGTAGTCATTGGCCGGGAAGTACAGCGGCGCGGTGGCAAGCGGTGACTGTGGATACGGCCCCTGGAAATCACTGCCGATGCGCCGTTCGAAGCTGACGTTGCGCCAGTTCTCGACCACGTCGGAACGATGCAGGCGGGGGCCCGCCTCAAGCACAAGAACCGATTTTCCGGCACGAACCAACTGGTGGGCGATCAATGCGCCAACGACGCCCGAACCGACGATCACAACATCGGCATCGGCGTCGCCATCACGGAAAACCGGAGCTTTCATGAGGGGAATCCATAACAATTACGGGAAAAGAGCTGGAAGCGCAGGCTCAGCCGTGCGCGCGTACCGCCGCCGGCGGTTCGGCCGTCCACCATGCGGGACCGCCTTGTGCATAGGTGGGCGGGAACAGGCCATCGTCCACCGGGCGCTGCATCAGCGCATCGCGATAGGAAACGGTGATGGCCTGCGGCCCCTTGCCTACGCTGCCGGTGTACCAAGCAGTGATGATGGCCAGCGCTGTCGGCCGTGCATCGCCAGCGGCCGCCAGCAGCGCTTCAGGGCCCTGCACCTGTTGCGCCTTCGCCGCGAGTGCGGGGAACTGGGCGTGCATGTCGGGATGCAGCTTGGCGAAGGCGGCTTCGATGCGCGCGGCGGTTGCCGGATCAAGGTCGGACTTGCCGGTCAGTGCCTGGGAGAGCTGCAGAAAGCGCCCGTCCGTCCGTTTCGCTGGCGTGGCACCGGCATGGGTTGCTGGCGCCTTGCCGTTGCAGGCAACCAGCAGTGAAGCAGAGCCAACGGCCAGCAGGAAGGTTCTGCGCGTCAGGCCTTGCCCACTCCCTTCCAATCCCTCGGGAACACTCATGATGTGGACTCCTGATGCGTCACTTCTTCGGCTGCCCCTGACCGCGACGCGGGGGGGCACCTACGCGGGCAACTTTAACGCACCTGAACGTCGTCGCGGAGTGAGCAGGAAGAGCCGCAGCGCGGCAAAGCACCCTTCTTCCCGGCACCAGCAGAGGCAGATTCCAGCCGGTGCGCTGCCGCCCCCGTCACGCCCGCACAACGCGCTCAGCGCTAGAAACAAGGGGTTTCCTACTCTGGAGAGTGGCCATGCGGGTACTGCTGCTGTGTGCCGTGGCGACGATGGTATTGTCGGCCTGCAATCAAGGCGAACCGACCGATAAGGCACAACATGCCGATGCGGTTCGGCAAACCCCACCAGCGGCCAGCGCGCCGGCGCGCAACGTGCCCGGCGGCGGCAGCGGCACCGCCGCCTCCGAAGACCAGGCCTCGGGGCCAGAGGCCGAACGCGGGAAAGAAGCCGCGCCGCCGTCACCGCCCAAGCGCTAGGCGCGGCCAACAGCGAAGCCCCCGATCGGGGGCGCCCGCGGAACAAGCGAATCTACTCGGCCCTTTCAAGCACGATGCGGACGAACGGTATCCAGTCATCGCCGACCCGATGCTCCCATTCCCCGGTCAGCAACTGCCGGTCGCTGCTGATCACGCCGTCGAACCGCTGGGACTGGCCCTGGATGGTGTACCTGCCGCCATCAAGTCGTGACGTGAAATCGCTGGTGCCACCATCAGCGTCGTAGCTGCGGCTGAAGAAACCACCGGCTTCAACATCGACGCCGATGATTTCCGTGGAGCGCACACGCTGCCCGTCCATCATCGCGTCGACCTCATGCACCAGGAAGTGACCATTGGGCATCCACGTGTAAACGTCCGATGCAAACGACACCCCGCCCGTGCTGCCGTCGGGTTGCAGCGCGATGAGGGTGGTCTCCCACGCTCCGGCAAGAACGTCCAGCCGGCGGTGGTGTCCGCTGTGGAAAGTTGCTTGTGTCACGGCGACTCCGTACTGGGTGAGACGGTATAGGGTTCAACCAGGGCGCGCAGCAGCTCCATGCCCGTGGCAGTAGTGGTGGGCGCAGCGGTGCCTTCGCGCTGGACGAAACCGGTCCAGTCCGCGCCGGCCACCCGCCTCAGCTCCGTCGGTTCCACCGGCAGCCAACGCATGGGCCAGAAAGGCAGGCGTCTCTGCCCCACCCTGCCGCGCTGCAGTTCGATCAGGCCGCTGTGGCTGCTGGCACCCAGCACCCGGGAATATGCCACCTGCAGGCCATCGTCCGGGCCTTCCATGTATTGCACAAAGCGCGCGCCATCGAACAGCAGTACGCCAGTGACGCCGGCATCACGGTTGAAACGTGCTGCGTCATCCACGATTCCGCACAGCCTGCCCCCGGTCTGGCCCAGCCGGCTGGCAGCAATATCCGCTGCCGCCTCGCTGGTATACACAACGGCTCTGATGGGCACGTTCGACCTCCCTGCAGTGGGCTCCCAACCGTAGCAGAAGGCCGGTTGAGGCAGCGCAGCAGGCGCAGCCTGAAACAAAACAATTCAGTGAAATGTGAAAACGAACCCGAAAAGGATTCACGCCATGCACTGCTGCCCCATGGCATGAAACAGGTCCGCCCGCGAGATCGACTTCATGCCTGACACCGGACTTTTCTACGTCTTTTCRGTGGACTACGCGACCGATGCACGAGGCTGCATCGATCAGGTCACCGCTATCGCCTTCCGCTGCAACCAGTGCCACCACGTGTCCCGCGCCGACGCGGAGCTCAAGCGGATGACAGGGGGCACGCTGCTGACCTGCGGAAGGTGCGGCTCTCACCAGGCCGTCAGCAATGCGCGCCTGGTGGACGGCGAACACCTGGCGGCAACCGGCCAATCTGCAGCAGCGGCCGACCCACGCTGAGCTTGGTTCCGACGCGCGCCCAGTGCCCGGCGTGAGGGGAATGCATGCATCTGCGCGCTCGATGCGCATCCGCCGTTCACTGCATCTACCCCGCACCCCAACACCGGCCGGGATAGCCTCGTCGCTCCTTCCCTGCTGGAGCGCACCATGGCCATCAAGACCGCTGAAGACCTTTTCATCCACGAACTGTCCGACATCTACAGTGCCGAGAAGCAGCTGACCAAGGCCCTGCCGCGCCTCGCCCGCGCCGCAGAGAACCCCGCACTTGCCGCCGCGTTCGAGACGCACCTGGAGGAGACCCAGGGCCAGATCGAGCGCATCGACCAGGTCGTGGAGGTACTGGGCATCCGCCTGAAGCGGATCAAGTGCGCGGCGATGGAGGGCCTGGTGGAAGAAGGCAAGGAAGTCATCGAGAGCATTGAAAAGGGCCCGGTGCGCGATGCAGCACTGATTGGCGGCGCGCAGAAAGTCGAGCATTACGAAATCGCTTCCTACGGCACCATCGCCGCGCTGGCCAAGCAGCTCGGATACAAGGACGCTGTGCCGTTGCTGCTGGAAACGCTGGAAGAAGAAAAGGCCACGGACGAGAAGCTGACCCTGCTGGCCAAGAGCGGCGGCAACGCCAAGGCCGCCCAGGCCGCGTGATCGCAGGTGCACCGCAGATCAGCCCACGCGTCGCTCCCCAAGGGGCGGCGCGCTTCTGCGCGAGGATGACGTATGCATCCTGATCTACTTGGATGGACCGCCACAGCGGTACTGATGGCCACGCTGGTCCGGCAGATGGTCAAGCAATGGCACTCGCCTCACCCGGAAGCCGTCTCGAAGTGGCTTTTCATCGGGCAGATGACCGCGTCTACGCTGTTCACGATCTACAGCGCGCTGCTCGGCGCCACCGTGTTCGTGGTCACCAACCTGCTGTTGCTGGCAACCGCGCTGATCGGACAGCTGCTGGCGTGGCGCCGCAACCGTGCAACGGCTTCGAGCTCATCTGGAAGGACGCCTTGATTGTTGACGTTGCGTCTACACCGGCTTGATGCGGGTACTCACGCGTTCACATTTACCGTTGCAATGCCCCCGGGACCATGCGGTCCAATCAATGAGAATGAGGAAATGTCATGCAGCGCGATCAGAAAGACCTGCCCCATCCGGATGACCACACGGCCGCGGTGCCTGCTGGCAGCGCTGGACAGGCCAAGGCCCACAACAGTGCCAATCATGATCAGGCGTTGACGGAGACGTTCCCGGCCAGTGATCCAATCTCTCCCTTCGTCGCCGCCGCCACGCCGGATGAGCAGGCGCAACGGCTTGGCAAGCGCGTGGCGCCCGCTCGGCACGACAAGGGTGAGGGGGACGACGGAGCTGGCCAGTGATCGGGCCTGCGCTCCCGCCGAGGGGGCCGGGCAGCCCGCGCCCGTCAGGCGGCTCCGGCGCGCTGGTGCGTGGTGCCGAAGACGAACAGGCAGTGGAGGCCTGACACCTCGGAGCCCGCCATGGAACAGCCCACCGCCCTGCTCATCATCGATCTTTTCAGCCTGTTCGACTTTCCACAGGGGCGGCAACTGGCTCCGTACGCCGTACGTGCAGCCCAGCGCACCGCCCGCCTGCGTGCTGCATTCGACGCGCACCGCTCGCCGGTGATCTACGCCAATGACAATTTCGGCAACTGGCAGCGCGACTTCCCGCAGCTGGTCGAGGCCTGCCGGCAGAGGGGCGGAGCCCCGGCGCGGATCGTCGAGTACCTTGCCCCCAGCGAGGAACACTACTTCATCCTCAAGCCGAAGCACTCCGCCTTCCTCGCCACGCCACTGCCGGTGCTGCTGGCCAAGCTCGGCACCCGGCGATTGGTGCTGGCCGGCATGGCACTGGACGCGTGCGTGCTGGCCACTGCCATCGATGCCAACTCGCGCGAGTACGCGACGGTGGTCGCCCGGGACGCGGTCGCCGCCCTGCCGGACCGCCGCCAGCCGGCCCTGGAGACACTGCAGCGATCGGGCGCCGTCGAAGTACTCAGCAACCGTCAGATCATCACTTCGCTGTCATCCACGTCCTCATATCAACGCACGGGCCTGACACCACCGCGCTGAACCGGTCCTCTCGCCAGGGTGCGCTTCTTCGCCGGCGGCCGCGGCGTCCCAGCGCGATAATCGACCTGGCATACCGGGCAGAAGAAGGTGCGCCGATGCGTGGTGCCCATGTAGACCTTGCTGACCGGACCACCACAACGGGGGCATGTCCGCCGGGTGTGCACCTGCCAGTGCTTTTTCAGCTCGAACCCGCGCTTCCAGCGTAGGAAGTCGAAACTGTATTCGCGGGCCTGCTTGACCAGTTCGGCAAGCTTGCGCGGCGGAAGATCACCAACAGGGTTGGCCGGGTGGACCCGGATGCGGAACAGCACCTCGTTCTTGATGATGTTGCCCACGCCGGAGAACAGCGTCTGGTCCAGCAGGGCATCGCAGACCAGGACATCGGGCATCGACTTCAGGCGACGGCGGGCAAGCCGGGGGTCCCACAGGTCGCTCATCACGTCGGCGCGCCAGTCGTAGACCTCGTCCAACGGCTGATCGATCAGCTTCACCGAGCAGGTGTAGAAGTTCAGTTCGCCGTTGTCAAAGCGCAGCGATACCCGCGCTGGCGTCTCCTTGCGTTCGTCGATGCGCCAGCTGCCGAACATCATCAGGTGGATGCGCAGACTGACGTGGCTGAACTCCAGCAGGAAATGCTTGCCCCAGCTGCGCACGGCCCGCACCCGGCGTCCCTCCAGGCAGGCCAGGTCGAGCGTGCTGTTGCCACTGACGCCACGGACGGTCTTTCCCTTGAACCTGGCGGCGGCCTCGCGCAGCAGCACGATGGAAGGACCTTCAGGCATTGGCGTGCTCCAGCATGGACTGCAGTTGCAGTGCATTGGGCACGGCGTGGCCATGCGCCGTGTTGTCAAGGATGATCCACGCCTCCCCCGCCTGGGCCGCCTGTATCGCGGCGGCCGCCAGACTGCATAGCTGCGGTTGCTGGTAGGCGCTGTAGTACATGCGCGGCTGCCCGTGCCACCGCCAGTAGCTCCAGTGCCTGGCTCCACCCGGCTGATCAGCCCCTGCAACCCGGGCGGGGTCGGCCGCGACCCGGGCAATGCCGTGGTCATCCAGCAGCGCGTCGGCCTTGTCGTCGAACCAGCTCGGGTGGCGTGGTTCGCAGGCGACCCGCATGGCGCTGCGCCGGCGCACCGCCCGGAAGAAGGCCGAGGCCGTGCGGCCATCGTAGGCCAGACTCGGCGGCAGCTGCAGCAACAGGGCGCCCAGCCGATCCCCCAGATGCCCCACCTCATGCAGGAACGTGTCGAGCAACGGCGCAGCACCGCGCAGGCGCGCGTCATGGGAAATGGCCTGCGGCATCTTCACCGAGAAACGGAAACCGTGCGGCACGCTGGCCGCCCAGCGCGCATACGTGGCGGGCTGATGTGGTCTGTAGAACGACGAATTGATCTCCACGATCGGAAAGCGCGACGCATAGCGCTGCAGCGCACTGTCTCCCGCAGCGAACGCGTGGGCGATGTCCGTGGGCAGCGACCACCCTGCGCAGCCCACGGCGACCGGGTGGCCCGGTCGCGGATGACGGAGTTCACGTGCCATGGCGCTACGGTGGCGACAGGCCCGTAGCAACATGGTGAACACACGTTGGCTGCGGCGTGAAGCCTGTGCCGCCGGGCGTGGCGGGCCTGCAGCCGGCCGGTTGCCGTGTATCGGCCATCGCTGCTCAGAGGCTGGCGTTGACCATGGCGCCTGCCGGTTGCTGTGGCATCGGCATGGAATGTCCGTTGCGCGGTGCAACGCGTTCGTGGGTGGCGGCCAGGACCTGGTTCACCCGATGGAGCGTGCCACGGCCACCGGGCTCGATACCGATGATGTAGACGAAGCGGCCGTCACAGCGCGACTGCGCCGATTCAAGCCCCTCGGCTTCAGAAATCACGCGCTTCAGTGCCTTCTCCCAGGCCCTGCCGGGGGGCGATGCCAGTTCCACCACGACTGCGGTTTCCCCGCAGTCCAGCGGCATCACTTCCACGCGCAGAATGCGCGGCGCCCTGGTGGTCTCGGTGCTACCCATTTCCAGTCCTCCTCGGCCAATGACGGCGGAAGTATCCACGTCCGGCGCCAAGGCGCCGTCAAGAAGGGATGGCCGTTGCGTGCAGGTCGATCCCTGCCTGCTTCCCCGCGTGAGCCGTTGATCTCAAGGCCTGGCCGGATGCTGGTTACCTTCTTCAACTCTCGGCGGCGCCGCCGCGGGAGCACTGACAAATTCATAGCGTGAGAGCAACCAGGCATGATCGGCTGCCAAGGCAGCTCGCGCCCGTGCCTCCTGATCGACGACGCTGACCAGATTGCCGGTTGTCCGCAACAGTGTTTCGTTGTCCAGGCGGAAGGGTGAAACGTCGCCGACGTAGATGTCACCGATGTAATTGAGCTTGCCTGCCTCGATCGTGAAGCTGACCGCCTGGGGCTCGGCAATGGCGACGCCCTGCTGCCCGATGCCAACCCAGCCGATGTAGTAGCGGCCAGCCTTGACGGGGCGGGTCTTCAGGCCCTTTGCGCAGGTGGCTACGGAATCGAACCTGTACGGACCCCAGAAGCCGGTCGACGCGTTTCCGGACAGGTAGAGCTGCACGAAGTTGATCTGATCTGCGCAGGTGACCGAAGTGACCAGGATGCCTTCGTCCGGCTTGAGTTTCTTCGATTCCTTGATGTTTTCCACGCCCGCGCTCGCCGCTGTCGACAGCATCAACAGCGCTACCATTGCAATCGTTCGCTTCATCTGTCCGGTTCCATTGAAATGCCGGGCGACATGCAGGTTCTACCGCATCTGCAGAGGCGCCGCGAGGTAGACGTTGCAGTTCTCGCCGAGGTTCTCAGCTCTTCTTCAAGCGCGTCGGTGGACGGTGCGCCCGGCGCAGGAACGGCCAACTGGCGTTGGAAGGGATATCGCGCAAGCAGCTGTTCGTGAGCAGCGCGCAGAGTGTTGCGGCCGCGATGGAAGTCCATTTCATCTGGGAATGCCCTTTTTCCGGCGAGCATAGCGCCAGCGCGACGCGGCCGCTACGGGCATCGCGTTGCCCGGCCGTGATGCGTCACGTCAATCGTCGGCACGCGCCCTGCGGACAGCTATCAACCGGGCAACGGCCACGCCACTAACAGGTCTTCCTTTCATGCATGGGCACTCGGATCTGACAGGAGCCCAGTGCTTGCGCGCAGTCACACCTTCGCACTTTGGTCGTTGACCTGTTGACGCCAAAAAATGACGCTAACGACACCGCGACAGCTTTCCTGACGCCAGTGCGCGGTCGAGATCCCAGGCAGTACCGGCTACGGCCGGGACGCATCCCCAACACCTGTCACCGCATCGTCCTTCACACGGAAAGGCCTGGCCTGCCGTGGTGGACGGCTGCGCCTTGCCCATATCCATGGAGATCCGCAATGCGCCTTGCCACGTTCTTCCTTGCCCTTGTTTTCAGCACTTTTGCCGGGGCTGCGCATGCCCAGGTTGTGACCCTCAACAAGGGTGGGTTCGTATTGACCTATGACTGCAGCATCCACAGCGCGACACGGTACGAATACACGTTGGTGGCTGACACCGGCTCGGCGGCCCGCCCGTCCAGCT
Source organism: Stenotrophomonas sp. 2YAF26 (assembly GCF_052114625.1). Classification (NCBI taxonomy): domain Bacteria; kingdom Pseudomonadati; phylum Pseudomonadota; class Gammaproteobacteria; order Lysobacterales; family Lysobacteraceae; genus Stenotrophomonas; species Stenotrophomonas sp. 2YAF26. The sequence continues at coordinate 352,922 of NZ_JBFRFC010000001.1, forward strand.
TCTACAAGGACCCGGACCTGCCGGCAGGCTGCCTCGGCCAGGCCAGCACCGCCTCGTATGCCAGCGTGCGGTCCGGCTATGACCGGGGACATCTGGTGACGTCCAATCACATGGACTACGACGCCACCTACATCCGTCGCGCCAACTACATGACAAACATCGTGCCGCAGGTTTCCAGCTTCAATCAGGGCGCCTGGGTCAAGGCCGAGAACGTGGCCGAATGCTATAGGGACATCGCTCCGGTAGACGTCTATGGTGGCGTTGTCTACGGCGATGCGTCCAATGACTATTTCCTGGCCAGCCATGGTATTCCGACCCCGGAATTCTTCTGGAAGACGATCATCACCAAGGATCCAAACACCGGGACCGCCAAGGCCATCAGCTGGATCATTCCCAATGAAGCGGGACTGGGTGGCCTGGATAGCTATCTGGTCACCATCGCGGATCTGGAAGAGCTGCTGGGCGCCAGCTACGTGGCCATCAATGCACCGGCGTCGCTGAAGAACATGCTGCCCAGTGCCAGCTGGCCGCTGCCGAGCGAATGTGATCTGAGCTGAGCGCCGGATGGCCCGGCAGAGCCTTCTCCGCCGGGCCTGCGCTGCGTGAGGACCCTGCCTGATCTGACTCCGCACCCCGCGTCAGGGTGCGACGCCGGCGCGAGCGGCATCCGGCCTGCGGCGGTAATGCAACGCAAACAGATACAACCCGGTGAACAGCTGCAGGAACAACGGCGGCAGCGGCGAGTAGGTCAGCCAGTCCGGTGGTTCGCCCTGCCCCATCCAGCGCGCCACGAAGTTGGCTATCACTGTCAGGGTGAAGACGATAGACGTCCAGCGGTGCACGGGACGCGCCCAGCTGCCGGCCCTCACTGCGGCGTCCTCGCGACAGTCTTCGCAGGGCGCTCGATCATCTTCCAGCCATTGCCGGACGGATCACGGAATCCGGCATCCACTGCACCATAGCGCTCCACCGGCTCCTGGGTGAATTCCACCCCACGTGCCAGCAGCCGCTCGTAGCTGGCGCGGCAATCGTCCACCGCCAGCACCAGCGGCGGCATCGCACCCTTGGCCACCATCTGCTGCAGGGTCAGCGCAGTGGCCGCATCGTGTACCGGCGGCCCCGGTTTGAACAGGCCGAGCTGGAAACCACCCTCGCCGCCCGAATGCACCGTGAGCCAGCGATAGTCGCCGTTGCCGACATCGGTATGCACCTGGAAGCCGAGTGTGTTGACGTAAAAATCGAGTGCCGCATCCTGGTCGTGCACATACAGGCCGACCACATTCACCATGCCAGTCATAGGATCCTCCCTCAGGTGGGATCTACGCTAACAAGGCCGGTGCGGCGGCGCTTCTCCAAAACTGCGATCTTCAGGTCCGGGCGCCGTGCGGCACGCGCATGGCACTCCGGCACCGGGCCCTGCGCCGGGGCATCGGTCCGCTCACGGTCGCGGAGGGCGCCGGGGCTGTCGCCGGTGATGTCACGAAAGATGCGGCCAAAGGTGCCCAGGCTGGTCCACCCGGTCTGAAGTGCGATCTCGGTGATCGGCAGGTCGGTATCGCGCAGCAGGGCGACAGCGCGCTCGATGCGGCGGCTGAGCAGATAGCGATGCGGCGGCACCCCGAACGCGTCCTTGAACGAGCGCGCGAAATGGGCCGCGGAAACCGCACTGATCCCGGCCAGCCGCGCCACCGGCCAGTCTTCATGGCTGGCCCGGTCCATGTGGTCTTTTGCACGCAGCAGGCGGCGCAGCAGTTCCGGGCTCTGGGTCATGGCGTGGCCACCCTGCGCAGCAGGGATCGTGCAGCATGCCGGGCCGCCGCTGCCTCGGTGCACAGCCACTCACGGAAGTGCGCGATTTTCGGGGCGTTGCTGCGTCCTGCCGGGCTGGCAAACCAGAAGCTGCGGCCATCGCTGGCCACGCCTTCGTGGGCTTGTACCAGGCGCCCCGCATCCAGCTCGGCTTTGAACAGGATCGGCGAGCCGATGGCGATGCCTTGGCCGGCGATCGCTGCGGCTACGTCCAGATGCTCGGCAGCGAAGTTGGTGGCGAAGCGCTCCGCCCCGGGTGCCGGCGTCTGCGCGAATGCCTGGAACCATAGCGCCCACCAGTCCGGACGCCCCAGCAATGGCACATCCAGCAGCCGCGCACCGCCCAGGCCGGTGGCGGCTTCAAGCAGCGCGGGCGCGCACAGTGGCGTGAACACGCTGGGGAACAGCTCCACGGCGTGCAGCCCCGGCCAGTCGCCGTGACCGTTGCGGATGGCCGCATCGAAACGCCCGCCTGCCAGGTCCTGCGGCTCCGCCGACAGATCAAGCTCCAGCACCTGTTGCGGATGCCGGGCGCGGAAGCCACCCAGCCGCGGCGTCAGCCAACTGGTGCCCAACGTAGGCAGTGCGGTCAGGCGCAGGCGGGTGGCATCCATGTCGGCGGCACGCATGAAGCTGGCACGCAGGGCATCGAAGGCGCGGGTAGCCTCCTTTGCGACGCTGGCACCGGCCTCGGTCAGTTCGACGTGCTGGGCGTGGCGCAGGAACAGTCGTGCACCGGTCTGCTCTTCCAGGCGCCGGACGTGATAGCTGACCGATGCCGCCGTGGTGTCCAGTTCTTCCGCGGCCCGCGCAAAGCTGCCCAGCCGCGCCGCGGCCTCGAAGGCACGGATGGCAACGAGCGACGGCAGGTGGCGGTGGGCGACCATAAGTGTGGCTTAGCCTGAGCCTCGATATCCGCGTGGTCAATCCCCCATACGACGCCGAAGATGAGGCCTCGGACAACGGGGATCAGACATGCAGCGACGTGGATTTCTGGGCGGCCTTGCCGCGTTGTACGGTGCCGGCGCCTTCGGGCTGTGCCTGCCGCTGGGCGCCACCCCTGCCCATGCCGGCAGAGACCATGCCAATGACTGGCGTTGGCTGCAGGGCAACTGGAACGTGCGTCACCGCCGGCTGCAGGAACGCCTGGTGGCCGACACGCGCTGGGTGGACTTCACCGGCACCAGTGCGGTCTGGCTGACCCTGGGCGGGCTGGGCACGATCGATGACAACCTGATGCAGCTGCCCGGCGGCGCCTACCGCGGCCTGGGTGTACGTGCCTTCGATCCGGCCTCCGCCACCTGGGCAATCTGGTGGCTGGATGGCCGCGCTCCCAGCCGCTTCGAAGCGCCAGTGCGTGGCGGCTTCAGCGGTACAGGCGGCAGCTTCCGTGGTGCGGATTCCTTCAAGGGCCAGCCCATCCAGGTCTGGTTCCGCTGGCACGACATCCACGCTGCGCAGCCGTGGTGGGAGCAGGCATTCTCCGCGGACAACGGCGTCCACTGGGAAGTGAACTGGCGCAACTGGTTCACCCGCACGGCAGCGATACCCTCGCCGCTGCCGCTGCAATCGGATGCGCCCCGCGACTTCGACTTCCTGGTCGGCCGTTGGAGCGTGCAGCATCAGCGACTGCGCGAACGCCTGTCTGGCAGCAACCGCTGGGACCACTTCGATGGCACGCTGCAAAACTGGCCGGTGCTGGGCGGCTTCGGCAACGTTGGCGACAACGTCATGAACTTCCCCGCTGCGACCGTACGCGGCATGGGCATCCGCGCATGGGATGCCAGCAGTGGCCAGTGGTCGAGCTGGTGGTTGGATGGCCGCGATCCCACGCGGATCGGCGCACCGGTCCGCGGCGGTTTTGTCGATGGCGTCGGCACGTTCATGGGAGACGACCAGCTGCGGGGACAACCGATCAGAACGCGGGTGATCTGGTCGCGGATCACCTCGCGTTCCGCACGCTGGGAACAGGCGGCATCCGCAGACGGCGGAGCGACCTGGGAGACCAACTGGATCAGCGATTTCGAGCGGCAGGCATGAATGCGCTTGCCTCACTGGTCGCGCTTGCGGTCGCGGTCGCTGGACTGCTGGGGGGTGATGCCAGCCGGGAGGCGTTGGCACTCGACCCTCACGCAGAGCGTTTCGCACCAGGCATCGCGTCGACCCGATACAGCGAAGTCCGCCTGACGCTGAGCCCCGACGGACGCACGGCGCTCTGGTTCAGCCGTGACCGGCCTGGCGGCGAAGGTGGCCATGACATCTGGTTTTCGCATCTGCATCACGGCCAGTGGAGTCCCGCGCGCCCGGTTTCGTTCAACACACCCGGCCGCGATTTCGACCCTGCGTTCACCGCCGATGGCCGCTTCGTGCTGTTCTGCTCCGATCGCCCCGGTGGCCTGGGCGGCGACGACCTGTACAGGGTGCCCGTGCAGGGCCTGCAGTTCGGTGCCGTTGAGCATCTCGGGTCTACCGTCAACAGTCCCGCCAACGAGTTTGCGCCGATGCTCGGACCCGACGGTGGCACCCTGCTGTTCTCCAGCGACCGAGCAGGTGGCGCCGGTGGCCACGATCTGTATGTCGCGCGGGTGGACGACGGCCAACTGCAACCTGCGCGGCCGGTGGAAGGCGCGGTCAACACGGCCGCGCAGGAGTTCGACGCCACCTTCCTGGGCGATGGCCGGACCATCGTTTTCGCACGCGCACAGGACTTCGGCAGTTCGCGGGTCGAGCAGTTCGCGGCACGCGCGTTCGGTGACCGCTACGCGCCCGGCATGCGACTGCCCGCACCCGTCAACGACGGTGCGAGCGACAGCTATGGGGCCATGCTCGACTGGTCCCGCCCTGGCACGCTCACCTATTCAACGCGTCGCGGCGATGGCGCCAGCCTGGACCTGTACCGGGTGAGCTATCGGCTGCCACCGTCCCTGTCGATTCCGGCCCCCCCGGTTCGTCGATAGAAAAAGAGCCCCCGAAGAGAGCATCCACATGCCTTCCGCACAACAGGTTGCCTGCCGCTGTGGCGAAGTGACGTTGAACCTGACCGGCACACCCATCGCCTGCGTCGACTGCTGCTGCAACAGCTGCCGCGCCGCAGGCCTGCGCCTGCAGCGCCTGCCCGGCGCCCAGCGGCTGCTCGGACCGCATGGAACTACCCGGTTCGTCATGTATCGCAAGGACCGGGTGGAGTTCCTGGCAGGAGTGGAGCGCCTGGCCGCGTTCCGCCTCTCAGCCGATGCCGGCACCCGTCGCGTGCTGGCCACCTGCTGCAACACGCCCCTGTTTCTTGAACTGACCGGCGGCCACTGGCTGAGCCTGTATGGCGGCCTGTGGCCGGAGGATGCCCGGCCGCCGCTGCAGATGCGCACCATGGTGGGCGATCTGCCCGATCCCTCCGTGCTGCCCGCCGATGTACCCAACCTCAAGCAACACTCGCTGCGCTTCTATGCCCGGTTGATGAAGGCCTGGATTGCGATGGGCCTGCGCAGCCCGGATATCCGCATTGAAGGAGAGGTCCATGGCTGAGCCAGACAAGATCGAGATCGAGAGCATCACCTCGCCCGGCAGGACCCAGTGGGTCGACCGGGGCAAGTACAGCGCCATGCGCAGCGCCCTGCTCGGCGTGCTGCCGCAGACGCCGCCCGGGGTTTCCGTTGCCATTGCCAAGCAGTCATTGCTGCCGGCGCTGCCTGCAGATCTGTTCCCCGCAGGCGCAACCGCAGGCTGGTGGCTGAAGGCCGTGCAGCTGGATCTGGAAGCCAAGGGCGTGATCGAGCGCGCAGCGGGCAAGCCCGTGCGGTTGTTCAAGCATGCGGTCGTCGGTCGAACGGCGGTGACGTCATGAGCGGTCCGTCCAACGATGCGCCTTCATCGTCGCGCAGGTCACTGCTGATCGGTGCTGGACTGTTGCTGGCCATGGGATGGCCGCCCAGCGTGCGCGGCGCCAGCGCGAGCCTGCGCGAGCCCATGGATGCCGCAGCGTTCGCCGCCCGCCGGCGCTGGGTCCGCACACCGTTCGGGCGCATCGCCTGCGTGCAACAAGGGAAGGGTCCGGCCGCACTGTTCCTGCACGGGTTCCCGTTGAGTGGGTTCCAGTGGCGGCATGCGATCGCGCAGCTTTCCTCGTCCCGCCGCTGCATTGCACCGGATTTCATGGGCCTGGGCCACAGCGCGGTGGCGGCCACGCAGGACCTGTCCCCGCAGGCACAGAGCGACATGCTCGTTGCGTTGCTTGATGCGCTGTCCGTTGCGATGGTCGACCTGGTTGCCAATGACAGTGGCGGCACCGTGGCCCAGTTGTTCGCTGTGCAGCACCCGAGCCGCGTGCGCACGATGCTGCTGACCAACTGCGACGTGCACCAGAACAGCCCGCCGGTGCAGATGAAGAACTCGCTGGCCGCCGCACGCGCAGGCACCTATCACCAGAAGATTGTCCGCCACCTGCAGGATCGCGGCTACGCGCGATCAGCGGCCGGTATCGGTGGCTCGGCTTATGTGGATCCGGCACATTTCAGCGATGAGGCCATCGTATACAGTTTCCGCCCGCTGGTATCCTCGCCCCTGCGCCAACAGCAGCTCAATGGCCACCTCGCCGCGTTCGAGCCCAATCCTCTGGTGGCCATCGAAGCCTCGCTGCAACGCAGTACGATTCCCACGCGCATGGTGTGGGGAACAGCCGATCCCCTCTTTCCAGGCCGCTGGGCCGAGTGGCTGCACCAGACGCTGCCGGCATCGCGCGGTATCCGCTGGGTGGAAGGCGGACGCCTGTTCTGGCCTGAGGAACAGCCTGCGCTGCTTGCCGATGAGGCCCGGGCGCTTTGGCGAGCCTGATAGGCCTGGCTGACCCGATGCGCCAGCCGCCGGGCTGGCGCGCCCGACTCAACGCGCCATGGCCCGTGCAGCGTGTTCCTGGGACATCTGCTCCCGCTCCTGCTGCTGGCTCACCTGCTCAGAGCTTGCCGCCAGCGACTGGCCCTGCTGCAGCTCGCGCACGTGCTCGCTGACCGGCGTAGCCACTGCCTGCGCAGTATCGGTGCGGGCGATCTGACGATCTGCGGCGTGCGGCTGGCCCTGCACCGCGAACGCGTACCTGCCGTCGTCACTGAGCACGGCCTCGTCGATCCGCTGCATGCCCTTGGCCTTGGCCGCGACCAGCAGGGCCATGCCCAGCCGTTCGCTCATCTCATCAGGCTGGCGCCCCATCGCCTGGTCGAGGCTGCTCACAGCGCCTTGGCTCTGCAGCCACATGCCGTGGTCCGGGCTGGCGGTGTGCCGTGGGTCCTGACGGGGCAGCAGCGGTGAGGGCGGCGCGAGCGACTGCAGGTGCTCGCCCTGCACGGCAGCGTCGATCTTCTGCAGATCCTTGCCGCCCGCCGCGGCGATATGGAATAGGCGTTCGGCCATGCCATAGGTGGATTGCCCCTGGTTGCGCGCCAGCCCCAGTGCAAAGGCGTCCACATCCTGCTGCGGCCTGCCGTTGCCGTCCTCTGCAAGCACCTGCCACGATGGCCCCAGCATCGGGTTGTCCCCGACCATCGACTGGGTACGCTCCATCAGCGTGCGCATCTGGGCCTCGCTGAAGCTCAGGGTAGTGAGCTCACCGGCCTTCACCGGTCCGCGATCACCGCTGGGGTCGCCGGACAGTGCCGCGTTGACCATTCCGGCAATCTGCTCACCCTGCGCATGGCCGCGCAGGTCGAAGGTGAATTCATAGCGGCGCTGCGCCCTGTCTTCCTGGCCGTCGGCGCCGTAGGCGCTGACCCGGGTTGCCGGCAGGTTGCCGTTGTACTGCACGCTGCGCAGTTCGATGCGGCTGCCGTCTTCCCGACTGACCTGCACCACGTCGCCGCTGTTGCGTGCACCCGCCAGGTCCAGGCCGAACGTGTCGCCATAGCCGACCTTCAGCCGCGTCTGCGAACTCATGCCCAGCCGCTCGACCGTCGCCAGATCCTGCACGCCCGGGGTCTGGCCGCTCAGCTTGCCGTTGTCGATGAACTGTTCATAGGCCTGGCGGCCTTCGGCTTGATCCAGGTCGAACGTGGCAGTGCGGACGGCAGCGTGGCCGAGCGCGTCCTGGCGACCGGCAATCGCGCTGAACCTGCCGGCACTGAATCCCATGCCGTTGAAGGCTTCCACCGCCTCGTTCGGCCCGGTGGAGACGCGCACCCGGCCATCATCCAGGCGATCCACGCGGTAGCTGGCACCGCTCGCCTCGGTCGTCTGGCTCTGCATGGCGATGTTGCGGAAGCTGCCTTCCAGTGCGGTGCCGGTGAACTGCTGGCCATCCAGGGTGACGCTGCCCCCCTTGGGAATGGTCTGCGGATCGAACGGGTTGATGCGGGTGGGATCGACGTCCACCGCCTCGCTGGGCAGGCTGACCCTGTAGCGCCCGCGTACGCCGGTGCTGCTGGTGTCCTGCAAGCCGGCACCTTTCGCGCTTGCCCCGACCACCGACTCCATCGTGAGCAGGTAATCCCTGCCGCCATCGGGCGTCGGGCTGCCGGCCATGTTCAGCGACGTCCCCTGGAACTGCGATGCGAGACTGGACACTGCGCGCTTGTGCTCGGTACCCACTTTCAACGCGCCGTCGCCCTCGTTCAACGTGACCGAGTAACCACCGGCGGCGGCCCGCACCTCGCTGTTGGCCGAGGTGTAGGCCGGATCGAACGACGCCGAGGCGGCATCGCGCGGCGCATCCTGGGTTGCGCCTTCCTTGCTGGTCCGGGCATTCATGCCGTGACCTCCTTGAACAGTGACGCGCTGATTATAGGACGCGGTGTGCGCAGCACGTTCACATCGCGCCGCAGCCGCATCCACGATAGTGATGGCCATCCCATTCCACGCCGAGGGTCCATGCCCCACTCCCTCGCCCGCCCGCAGCGATGGCGCCGTCACGGCCGCAAGCTGCTGCCGTACCTGCTGGGCCTGTATCTGCTGTACCTGTTGGCGGGCAATGTTTTCCTCAATACGCCGCTGTTCGATCAGGTCACCAATCGCAAACCGCACAAGTTCGTGATGACCACCGGCCCGGCGATCACGCTGCTGCCGGGGCATGTCATCGCCTGGAATGTGCAGATGCGCGGCCACGTCAATCACACCGTGTATGTGCTGCGCGCGGACCGCGCCAGTGCACGCTTGGCATTGCTGCCGCTGTTCCAGCGCGAGGTGCGCGTGCCGTCGCTGCACGCGACCGGGGTGGCCGCCGAGATCGCGCGCGTGGAGGAGGCCATTCCCTCACCACCGCGCGGCGATCGCGGCTGGACGTTGCGGTTCGATGCCATTCATAGCGAAACCATCCGCAGCGTCCGCGTGGGCAAGCTGTTGATCGTTGGCCAGGGCAGCGGCACGGTCGGTTTCGTGAAGCAGCTGCGTGGTGGTCCCTCGGAACTGCTGGACTCGGAGGTGGCGTTCGCTGATGCCGACGCCAGCCTTGACGGCACCCAGCTGCTCGGCGACATGCAGTTGAAGACGCAGTTCTCCTACCCACGGCATTACCGCGACCAGGCACCCGGGCTGGCAAAGCTGGGGCTGCTGCATGCCGTGCTGGAGGTGCAGGCGCGCAGCCAGGGCCTGCGCCTGGATACGGACACGCAACGTCCTTCCATTGCCAGCGCCGCCGTGCCGGGGCAGCTGCAGGCCGAGATCACCCTGGACCAGGGCGCGCTTCAGCCCGGCAGCCATGCGGTCTGGCGGGTTCCCCTGCAGATGGGAGCTGGCGCCCCCGACCGCGGAACGCTGGCAGTGCAGCTGGATACCGCCCGCGACATCCGCCTGCAGGCGCGGTTGCCGCAGCGCGAGGGCACAGGCGCTGCGCTGGACGCGGATGTGACCATCACCGGGCGGCACATTCCATTCGCCGAACCCAGCGAGATGCTGGGCCGCACCTCCGGGACGGTCAAGGGCGAATGGACCTTCACCTCGCTCAACTGGATTCCCGCACTGTTCGTGCAGAAACCCTGGTTCCAGCTGCAGGGCGGTGGCGTGCTGCGCGCCGACCTGCGCCTGCAGAACGGCGAGCTGGCCGCTGGCAGCAGCGTCGATATTCCTGCGGCGCGGGCGGTGGCCGAAGTGGCCGGCGTGCACATGCAGGGAACGGCCAGCGCCCATGGGCAACTGCAGGCCGGGACGCCGACGCACGCCGTACTGGCAGTGAAGCTTCCCACGTTCAATGCGCGTGCAGGCGGCGCCAAGGGTGCCACGCTGTTCGATGGGCGCGACCTGGCACTGACACTCACCGGTGACGGTCGCCTGCGCGAGCTGCGCAAGGGCGTGCGCGCGCAGCTGCGCTTCGATGACGCAAGCATTCCAGACCTCACCGCCTACAACCGCTACCTGGGCAACGGCCAGGTGCGGCTGCTGGGAGGCGCCGGCCAGGTGAGCGGTGACGTTGAACTGGATACCCAGGGCCGGGTTGGCAACGGCAGTGTCCGCCTGCGCAGTCAACGCGCGCGCCTGCAGGTGGCCGGGCTTGGCCTGCAGGGCGACGCCCGCGTTGATGGCAGGCTGCGACGTGGCGATTTCAGCCAGCGCCGGTTCGATCTGGGCGGGAGCGTGATCGAGCTGCGCAACGTGCAGGTGGGTGAGCAGCAGCGTTCACAGCCGTGGTGGGGCCGGGTCACCATCGCCCGCGGTGACATCGATGCGCAGTCACCGTTCCAGGTGGACGCACGCGCGGATCTTGCCATGCGCGACGCTGGCCCGCTGCTGGCGCTGTTTGCCGAGCGCAGCGATTACCCGCGCTGGGCATTGTCGCTGCTCGACTCCGGCCAGGTGGATGCGCATACCCGCCTGCGCTGGCGCGCCGGGCATCTGGTACTGGATGGACTGCAGGCGGAGAACGAGCGCCTTTCGCTGCGTGCGCGGCTGGATCTGCTGGACCAGCGCAAGCGTGGCGACCTCTACCTTCGCTGGGGCCTGCTGGGTGCCGGCATCGAGTTGGATGGGCAGCGCCGCCAATGGCATCTGGCCGGTGCGCGGGAATGGTTCGACGGTCGGCCCGCGTTGCTGCCCGGTGCTGCAGCGGCCAGCGACGGTGGCACGGCGGACTGACCCGAAGGCTGCATCCAGTCGCGACGCCTTTACGTACAACGCACTACCGAAGTTCGCGATTGTGCAGGAGGAAAGACACCATGAATGTCCGCAGGCAAGCAGTTGGCCTTCTGGGCTGGGCCAGCGTCACTTTTCTGGCGGCCGCACTGGGCGCGCGTGCCTCGATCTCGGCAGCGGATTTCTACGCAAGCCTGACGTTGCCGGCATGGGCACCGCCGGCCAGCGTGTTCGGTCCGGTGTGGACGGTGCTGTACGCATTGATGGCGCTGGCGGCGTGGCTGGTGTGGCGCCAGGGCGGATGGCGCGCGGCCGCGCCTGCGCTGGCACTCTATCTGCTGCAGCTGGCCCTCAACGTGCTGTGGAGCTGGCTGTTCTTCGGCTGGAAACAGGGGGCGTTGGCGTTCGCTGACATCGCACTGTTGCTGGCGCTGATCGTGGCCACGATCGTTGCCTTCCATCGCGTGCGTCCGGCGGCGGCATGGCTGCTGCTGCCTTACCTGGCATGGGTGACGTTCGCCAGCGCGCTCAACTACGCGGTGTGGCAGGCCAATCCGGCCGTGCTTTAGCCGGGCAATGCCTGAGGGCCTTGCGCTGCGGGCCGCCACTGGCGCAGCGCGCTGCCCCTGAAGGCCTGCTCACCGCAGCCGGTCGGGCAGCGCAGTACACGCGCGGCAGACGTGCTGACAAGCCCATCGCCCTCCTGCGCCTTGAATACGACCTCGCAGCACAGGCAGCGCGCCACCAGCAAATACAGATGGACGATGCGGCCGCTGCCGGGATCCTGCAATGCATTGACATCCAGCAGGTCGAAACGACCGTTTTCAGGCGCTGGGCGCGATGGGCGAAGCAGGGAAGACGATGGCTGCAGGTTCACGTCGATGCGTCACAGAAGGATGAGCGACGACTGTAGTAGGCGCGATGTGCAGCAGATGTGCACCGCACCCATCAGGCTGCAGCAGCGCCACCCAGCCGGTTGATCTGCGCACATTCCAGCACCGGCGGCGGCTCCGGCATCATCGCCAGCACGATCATCGCGCGGCCGATGGCTTCGTTGCTGGTCACCAGTGAGGGCAGGACGCGGCCCGCCGCCGCCATCAGGGGACCGCCAACGCGATACAGCGGCTTCAACGCCGCATGACGGGTGCCGGTCCCCGCCACCGGGCGCACCCCGGCGGGGCGCAGCATGACGGTGCGCACCGCGAGCTGCGCCAACGCGGCCTCGGTCTCGCCCTTGATCCGCAGCGGCATGATCCTGCTGTCTGGATTGGCATGGGCGCCGGAGACATACAGGAACCGGCCATCCGGATTCGCTTCCGCCCACACTGCAGCTACGGCGAGGGTGGCATCGAGCGTCACCTTCCGATACTCATCCTCGGCGGTGCCAACCGGTGGCGCGCCGGCGCAGTAGAAACAAGCGTCGAATTCAGTCAGCTGCAGGCCCACGTCGCGGGCGTGCTGAAAATCCGCCAGCACGATCTGCTCGATACGAGTGTCGAGCCCGCCTTTGCTACGGACCAGAGCGGCGATCTGCGCCACCTGCGGCGAAGCGAGGCAGGCACGGGCAACGCCCTGCCCGACCAGACCGGTCGCACCGGTCAGCAGAATCCGCAGCGGGCGTGTTTCGTGCATGCGTTGACCTCAAAGAAGCCTAGAGTTTCACAAAGCGCTGGATTTTGCGGGCCAGCCAACCACTGAACACCAGCGGCGCATCCAGCGCGGAAACGCAGATGCACGGTACACCAGGCGCCGTTACCGGCTGGTGTTCGACATCCTCATCCAGATCGGCAACATCGCCGGGTGCGAACAGACCCAGCGCATCATTGTAGGAACCCCGCAGGATCTGTGTAAGTTCGCTGCGTCCATGGCTGTGCATCGGCAGGCATTTGCCCGGCGCGATCTTCAGCATGATCAGCGACGGCATCTGTTCGGCACGGATGCAATGCACCCCAGGTGCAATCCAGCGCCAGTGCAGACGGCCCAGCGAATCGCCGAAGTACGGATGCAGCGACGTCGGCAGATGGTCCGGATCCGCCTCAGGGCGTTCGCGCGGCATCGACCGTAGCGGGCCTGGCACCGCGTCGGCCTGGACCTCGACGAGCTGCGCAAGCATCGCTTCGCGCAGGCCCGCCCGCCGCGCCTCGTCCGCCACGGGCTGGGTCTGCTCCAGCAGTGCGGCTCCGATGGCCTCCGCTTCGCGCAGCCGCTGGCGGCAGTGCGGGCACTGCTCCAGATGGGTGCCGGCGACGATGCTCAACGGTGCCGGCAGAGCACCGGCGGCGTAGCTCATCAGCGTCGACTCATGCAGGTGGTGGTGCGGATTCATGGTGCACCCCCGACCTTCGACTGCAACTGCAGGAACGCTCGTCGCAGGTGTGATTTGACCGTGCCCAGAGGCATCCCAAGCGCCTGCGCGATCTCGCTGTGGCTCTTGGCCTCGAAGTAGGACATGCGAACCAGACGCGCCTGCGTGGCCGGCAGTTCATTGATGCGCTGGCGCAGGCGGGCATGGTCGGCAAACTGCTCGGCGCTGCTGCGCTCGCCGACGTCGGCGGCAGCGGCGTCTTCCACGGCTTCCTGCACCTGCATCCAGCTGCGTTCGCGACGCACGCGGTCGATGTGCAGGTTGCGGCCGATGCGATACAACCAGGTGCTCAGCGCACCTTGGGCAGGATCGAACTCGGCCGCGCGCAGCCACAGGCGCAGCAGGCATTCCTGGGCCAGCTCTTCGGCCACCGCTGCGGGTGCCCCAAGGCCACGCAGATAAATGCACAGGCGCGGCATGAAATGGTCGTAGATGCGCATGAAGCAGTCACGATCGCGCAGCCTGGCGACGCCATCCATCTCGCCGTTCCAGTTCGTTGGCTCGTTGCTGGGCTGCTGTGAACTGGACACGATCCGCGCGGTGTCGAAGGGATGGGAGGGACTGGCGGGAGGACGGTACATCGGCGGGGGCTGCCGTTGGGTGAAGAGGAGTCCTTCCCTCTACGCACGGTGGCGCCTGTTGGATGCACCCGGGATGGGTGCCAACGTGCATCCAGCCGGCGCCGTCGCGCGTACAGGCCCGCAAGCCTCCCATGGATCGCCCCGATGCGTCTTGCCTGGTTGCTGCTCTGCATGCCCTGCGCCGCTTCGGCCGCGCCGCTGCTGCGTTCGGAGGGCGTGGCCACCCTGGCCAACGGAGTCATTGCCTACCGCGAAGTGCATTGGCAGCGCGGCGCCGGCGATGGCAGCGAACGCTGGGTGGAATACCTTTGCCCTGCGGGCCAACCTTTCGCCCGCAAGCAGATGCCCGCCGCCACCCGGCCGCAGGTGCGGGGCTATGTGCTGCAGGACGCCCGCAGCGGCCAAGCGGCCGATGTGAGGGTCGACCCCGGCGTGGTCCGGGTCGACTGGAAGGAGGACACGTCCACGCCTTCCCGAACCAGGCAGCTGCCGCTGCCCCCGGATGCCGTGATCGACGCCGGCTTCGATGCCGCCGTGCGGGCCCACTGGCGCACGCTGCAGGATGGAGCACCCGTCAGCCTTCCTTTTCTGGTGCCCGGCCGGCAACGCTTCTACCCCGTGCAGGTGCAGTACCTGGGCCCGGTGCGCTGGCAGGGGCTTTCCGCCCATGCGGTGAATGTCCGCCTTGATACCTGGTTCGGCGCGGTGGCCCCACGTCTGTCGCTGGTCTACGCCGATGCTGATCGCCGCCTGCTCGAGTTCCGTGGTACCAGCAACCTGCGCGATGCACGTGGCGATTATCCGCAGGTGACCGTGCGCTTTGCCGCGCCCGCAACCGAGCAGCCGGAGCAGCGCTGGCGCACTGAGCTGCAGCGACCGCTGGTAGCCAGCTGCGGTGTTACGACCAGGTGAACATGCAGTCAGCTGCAATCCACTGCATCCAACCTGCACTGCAACGCGTAGAGGTAGGCAATCGACTCCCTCGGGCTTCCGTCCATGGCATCCGCAGCGCCTCCACTCCGCAGACGTTCGCGCCTGTTGCGCACCTTCCAGCGCTGGTTCGACACCGATGCCGGAAGCGAAGCGGCGATCGACGGCAGCCAGGGTGACCGCATCGACTGGCTGCGCGCCCTGCCCTTCGCGCTGCTGCACGTGGCCTGCCTCGGGGTGATCTGGGTGGGCGTGTCCTGGACAGCGGTTGCCGTCGCAGTGTTCCTGTACGCGATCAGGATGTTCGCCATCACCGCGTTCTATCACCGCTACTTCTCGCACCGGACGTTCGAGGCATCGCGCACCGTGCAGTTCGTGTTCGCGGTCATCGGCGCCGCCAGCGTGCAGCGTGGCCCGCTCTGGTGGGCAGCGCACCACCGCCACCACCACCGCCACGCCGATCAACCGCAGGACCCGCATTCCCCGCGCCAGGGCGGGTTCTGGCGCAGCCATATGGGTTGGTTCCTCACCCGTAGCGCCTTTGCCACCGATCTGCAGCGCATTCCCGATCTGGCCCGCTACCCCGAGCTGCGCTGGCTGGACCGGTTCGACACCGTGGTTCCCGTGTTGCTGGCCGCTGCGCTGTATGGTGTGGGCGCGGTGCTCGAGCGTGTGGCACCGGGCCTGCATACCTCCGGCCCGCAGCTGCTGGTCTGGGGCTTCTTCATCTCCACCGTGGTGTTGTTCCACGCCACGGTCACCATCAATTCGCTGGCGCACCGATTCGGCCGGCGCCGCTTCGAGACCCGTGATGACAGCCGCAACAACCTCTGGCTGGCGCTGCTGACCTTCGGCGAAGGCTGGCACAACAACCATCACTTCTTTCCCGGCACCGCCCGCCAGGGCTTCCGCTGGTGGGAGATCGACATCAGCTGGTATGGCCTGCGCGCAATGGCTGCGCTGGGCCTGGTGAAGGGCCTCAAGCCGATCCCGGCCTGGGTACTGGCCAAGGCGAGGCACTGACATGCGTATCGCGATCATCGGTTCCGGCATCGCGGGTCTGGCCAGCGCGTGGTGGCTGGACGGCGAGCATGACGTCACCCTGTTCGAGGCCAACGACTACCTGGGCGGCCACACCCACACCCACGAGGTGACGGTGGACGGCCGCAGGATGGCGGTCGACACCGGGTTCATCGTCTTCAATGCCCTGCACTATCCGCTGCTGTCGGCCCTATTCGATGAACTTGGGGTGGACTCGCAGCCCACCACGATGAGTTTCTCGATGCACAGCGAGCGCAGCGGCGTGGAGTACAACGCCACGTCGCTGGATGGCCTGTTCTGCCAGCGCCGCAACCTGCTCTCACCGCGTTTCTGGGGAATGCTGGCCGACCTGCGGCGCTTCTATCGCGACGCGCCCCTGCTGCTGGGCGAGGAACAGGGCCCCACGCTGGGCCAGTACCTGCACAGCCAGCGCTATGGCGAAGCGTTCGTGCAGGAACATCTGCTGCCGATGGCCTCGGCGCTGTGGTCCTCGCCGACCGCGCAGGTGCTGGACTTCCCGGCGCGTTACCTGGTGCAGTTCATGGCCAATCACCAGATGCTGCAGATGACCGGGCGCGCGCCCTGGCGCGTGGTCAAGGGCGGCTCGGCGCGCTACGTGGACGCCCTGCGCGCGCGCTGGCGGGTGCACGAGCGGCTGGAATGCCCGGTGCATGCGGTCGAGCGCATGCCCTGGGGGGCACGCGTACACACCGCAACCGGCATTGAAGGCTTCGATGAAGTGATCCTGGCCTGCCATAGCGACCAGGCCCTTGCCCTGCTGGCCGACGCCGATCCGATCGAGCATGCGGTGCTCGGCGCGATCCGCTACCAACCCAACGAGGCCGTACTGCACACCGACGCCTCGCTGCTGCCCGCCAACCGCAAGGCGTGGGCGGCCTGGAACGCGCATGTACCGCGCGACCCCACCGCACCCTGCACGGTCAGCTACTGCATGAACCTGTTGCAGGGGCTGCCCGGTGATACGCCGCTGGTGGTGACCCTCAACCGCAGCGAGGCCATCGATCCGGCCAAGGTGCTGCGCCGTCTGCATTACGCGCATCCGGTGCATGATCCGGCTGCGGTGGACGCGCAGCGGCGCTGGGCCGAACTGCAGGGCCGGCGGCACACCTGGTTTGCGGGTGCGTATTGGGGCTGGGGCTTCCACGAAGATGGAATCCGCAGTGCCCGCCGCGTAGTGGATGCGCTGCAACTGCGCAATGCCGGCGCGCCGCCTCCCCTGCAGGTGGAGGTGGCCGCATGAGCGCCAGCGCCCTCTACATCGGGCAGGTGGTCCACCGCCGGCACCATCCGCATCCGCATGCCTTCCGCTACCCCATCGCGCAGCTGCTGCTGGACCTGGACGAGTTGGACCAGGTATTCGCCGGGCGCTGGCTATGGTCGGTCGGGCGACGCAACCTGGCAGAGTTCCGCCGCAGCGACTATCTCGGCGATCCCGCGACATCACTTGCAGACGCCGTGCGTGATCATGCCGCGACCGTGCTGGGGCGGCGCCCGGACGGCCCGGTGCGTCTGTTGGCGCACCTGCGCTTCGGTGGCCACGTGTTCAATCCGGTCAGCTTCTATTACTGCTACCGGGCCGACGGCAGCACCCTGGACTGCATCGTCGCCGACATCACCAACACACCGTGGAAGGAACGGCACGCCTATGTGCTGCCCGTTGAAAGTGCACAGCCGCAGGGGCGTGCCCTGCGCTGGCAGTTCGACAAAGCCTTCCACGTTTCCCCCTTCATGCCGATGGATTGCCGCTACGACTGGCGCTTCACCGCGCCCGGCGATGATCTGCGCGTACATATGCAGGTCTGGCGCGACGGTGTCCGGCAGTTCGATGCCACCCAGGCGATGCAGCGACGCCCGCTCGATGGCCGCGGCCTGGCCCGGGTCCTGGCATTCCACCCGTTGATGACCGTGCAGGTGGTAGCCGCCATCCACTGGCAGGCACTGCGCCTGTGGCTGAAGCGCAATCCCGTGCATGACCACCCCGCTCTTGCCGAGAAACCGCGATGAACGAGCTGAATCCTTCCGTTGCCCTGCCCCGCCCCGGCGCGGTGGACGCATTCCTGCGCCGGAGGCTGCTGGCGGTACTGGCGCCGCTGCGCGAAGGCGGGCTGCGGGTACGCGACCCTTTGGGCGAGGTCATCCTCGGTGATCGTGCCGGCGCACTGCAGGCCACGGTGACCATCAGCGACATGGCGTTCTACCGCAAGGTGGCCGCGCAGGGCAGCGTCGGCGCGGGTGAGAGCTACATCCACGGCGATTGGCACTGCGATGACCTGGTGGCCCTGGTGCGGCTGCTGGTACTCAACCGCGACCTGCTGGATGGCATGGAACGCGGGCCGGCGCGGATCGGTGGCTGGCTGCTGCGCGGCTGGAACCGCCTGCGGCGCAACAGCCGCGAAGGCAGTCGCCGCAACATCGCCGCCCACTACGATCTGGGCAATGACTTCTTCGCGCTGTTCCTGTCGCCGGACCTGATGTACTCCTCGGCGGTGTTCAGCGATGCCGGCGACTCGCTGGAAACCGCCTCGCGCCGCAAGCTGGACCGCATCTGCCAGCAGCTGCAGCTGCAACCCGGTGATCGCGTCGTCGAGATCGGTACCGGTTGGGGCGGGTTCGCCCTGCATGCCGCCCAGCACTACGGCTGCCATGTGACCACCACCACCATCTCCGCCGAACAGCACGCGCTTGCCGCCCAGCGTGTGGCCGAGGCGGGCCTGCAGGAGCGCGTGACCCTGCTGATGCAGGACTACCGTGATCTGCAGGGCCAGTTCGACAAGCTGGTGTCGATCGAGATGATCGAGGCCATCGGTGCCGAGTATCTGGACACCTACATGGCGACCCTGCAGCGGCTGCTGAAGGCCGATGGCGTGGCCCTGCTGCAGGCCATCACCATCGAGGACCAGCGCTACGAGCAGGCGCGCCGCAGCGTGGACTACATCAAGCGCTTCGTGTTTCCCGGCAGTTTCATCCCCTCGATCAACGCCATCCTGGCCGCCAAGACCCGGGCCTGCGACCTGCAGCTGATCGCCCAGCAGGATTTCGGCCACTCCTATGCACTCACCCTGCGCGCCTGGCGGCAGCGCTTCCTGGCGCAGTTGCCGGCGGTACGTGCGCAGGGTTTCGATGACCGCTTCTGCAGGCTGTGGGAGTTCTATCTGGCCTACTGCGAGGGCGGCTTCCTCGAGCGCTCGATCGGCGTGTCCCATCTGCTGCTGGCGCGGCCGGGCTACCGTCCCGAGACGGACGTCCATGGCCAACGGGCCGGCTGACATGCGCCGCACCTGGGTCAACGTAATCGGCAACCAGCTGGTATGGCTGTGCGCCGTTGCCGGAGCCGGCCGCGGCTGGCAATGGCCGGCCCTGCTGTCGGCCACGCTCTATGTCGGCAGCCAGTTGCTTGCCTCGACGCGGCCACGCCTGGAGCTGCGCCTGCTGTTGCTCGCGCTGGGGTGTGCCTGGCTGGTGGATGGCAGCGCTGCAGCCAGCGGTGCTGTGCAGTACGCCGCCGCACCGCTTGGATGGGTGCCGCCACCGTGGATTTTCGCGCTGTGGGCGGCCTTTGCGATGACGCTGACGGCGTCGATGGCGTTCCTGCAGCGGCACTGGATGCTGCCGGTGGCCCTGGGCCTGCTGGCGCCGCTGGCGTATCTGTCTGCGGCGCGGGGTTTCCAGGCCGTACATTTCACCGCCCCGGCCTGGCTGGGCGTGGCAACACTGGCGCTGGGCTGGTGCGTGGCACTGTCGCTGCTGTGCGCCGTCGCCCGTCGCGGAACGCCCAGCAATCGTGACACCCCATTGATCGGAGCCGCCTGATGAGCATTCTGTGGTGGGTACTGCTGTACGCCGTGGTGATCATGGCCTGGGGTTGGACCTGGCAGCGCAGGCAGCGCAACATCGGCATCGTCGATGTGCTGTGGGCAAAGGGCGTGGCGGCAGGCGCGCTGCTGCTTGCATGGCTGGGCGATGGCGCGCTGCAGCCACGCATCGCACTGGCCGTGCTCGGTGGCCTGTGGGGAAGTCGTCTCGCCCTGCATCTGTGGCGCCGCGTACGCAGCGAGGAAGAAGACGGTCGCTATCGCTATCTGCGCGAACACTGGCACGGCCACCAGGGCAGGATCTTCGGCTTCTTCATGGCGCAGGCGCTGTTGGTGGTGCTGTTTGCGCTGCCGTTCACGGCCGTGGCCGGCAATCCCCACAGCGACATGCCTGGCTGGATCGCAGCGGCGGTCGTCGTGTGGCTGCTCAGCGTGGGCGGCGAAGCACTGGCCGACCGTCAGYTGGCACGCTTCCGGGYCGACCCGGCGAACAGGGGCCGGACCTGCCGCCAAGGACTGTGGCGGTACACGCGCCATCCCAATTACTTCTTCGAGTGGCTGCACTGGTTCACCTATGTACTGCTGGCAGCCGGCTCACCCTTGTGGTGGCTGGCCTGGTCCGGGCCGGTGCTGATGTACGTGTTCCTGCGCTACCTCAGTGGCGTTCCCTTCACCGAGAAACAGGCGCTGCGCAGTCGAGGCGATGACTATCGCGACTACCAGCGCAGTACCCCGATGTTCTTCCCCTGGTTTCCGCGCAGCCCCAAGGAGTGATCCCGATGAACAGCACCCCGTCCCTTGCTCCGGTTGCCGATACGGAAGCCGGTCTTACCGGCTGGGCCGAGCGTGGCTGGCTGCCCGATGCGGCGCTGCGCGCGGGCATACGCCGCCTGTGTGCGCAACGCCTGGCCGAGGAGTCGAGCGGCAGCATGGAGGAGCAGGCGCATCGCTTCAGCCGCCGTATCGCCGAGCTCGCTGGCAGCCCACTGGCACTGCACGTGGATGCGGCCAACCGCCAGCATTACGAAGTGCCTGCCGCCTTCTTCCAGGGCTGCCTGGGGCGTCGCCTGAAGTACAGCAGCTGCTACTACCGCACCGGCCGCGAGACGCTGGACCAGGCCGAGGATGCGATGCTGGAGCTGTACGGGCAGCGCGCCGGATTGGCCGACGGCCAGGACATTCTTGAGCTGGGCTGCGGCTGGGGCTCGCTGACACTGTGGATGGCCGAGCGCTACCCGAACGCGCGCATCACCGCCGTGTCCAACTCGCACAGCCAGCGCAGCCATATCCTGGCCCAGTGCGAGGCGCGCGGGTTCGGCAACGTCGAGGTACTCACCCGGGACGTCAACCAGCTGGACCTGCCTGCCGCTGCGTTTGATCGCTGCGTGTCGGTGGAGATGTTCGAGCATGTCCGCAACTACGACCGCCTGCTGGGCCGCATTGCCCGTTGGCTGAAGCCGGACGGTGCGCTGTTCGTGCACATTTTCGCCCATCGCACGCTGATGTATCCGTTCGAGACCGAGGGCGACGACAACTGGATGGGCCGGCACTTCTTCACCGGCGGCCTGATGCCGGCAGCGGACACGCTGCTGCACTTCCAGCGCGACCTGGTGCTGGACCAGCGCTGGCTGCTGGACGGCACGCACTACCAGCGCACGGCCAACCATTGGCTGGCCAACCAGGATGACGCCCGTGAACAGCTGCTGCCGGTGCTGGCACAGACCTATGGCGACGAAGCGGCGGCACGCATCTGGTGGCAGCGCTGGCGCATGTTCTGGATGGCCTGCGCCGAATTGTTCGGCTACGACGACGGCCAGCAATGGCTGGTCGCCCACTACCTGTTCCGCCCGCGTTGAAGGAGACCGCCCTCATGCGTATCTCATCGCTGTTCCCGCTGCTGGCCGTTGCCCTGTTCGGCGCAGGCTGCAGCAGCCACGACACCCGCCCCATCCCGCTGCCTCCGAAGGTGGACGTGCCGCGCTTCATGGGCGACTGGTATGTCATCGCCCATATTCCGTCCTGGCCCGAGCGCGAGGCCTTCGACGCGGTGGAAAGCTACGCGCTGCAGGCCGATGGCCGCATCCAGACCACTTTCACCTATCGCAAGGGCAGCTTCCAGTCGCCACAGAAGTCGATGCACCCGGTGGGCCGTGTGGAAAAACACGGCAATGGTGCGGTCTGGGGAATGCAGTTCATCTGGCCCATCCAGGCCGAATACCTGATTGCCTGGCTGGATGAGGGCTACACCCAGACCATCGTGGCCCGCAGCAAGCGTGACTACGTGTGGTACATGGCGCGCACGCCGCAGGTGAGCGACGCGGACTACCAGCAGGCGGTCGCCCGCATCCAGGCAATGGGATACGACACCGGCAAGCTGCGCCGTGTGCCGCAGTCGGTGCGCTGAGCCTGCGCGAAGCGATGCTGCAGAACAGAATGATGCAAGCGCCGAATCGGCCGTTGCCCCATGAATGGGGGAATATAGGGCTGCCCGGCCTTTCACGGATTATCAATCCCGCTTTATGTGATTAATATCACTTAAAGACATTTACTCCCATGCAATAAAGGCGGCGAAGATTCACCGGCCTCCGGCCACAGGGAGCGTGCCATGCAGGATGTCTCGCCGCATCAGTGCAAGGTTGTATCCGAACGGAAATGGTCTCTCAGCACGTTCATGGAGTTCTATGAGCGCGTACTGAGCCAGCGCATTTTCGGTCCGTACGGAAAGCTGCTGGCCGAGGAGATCGCTGGCGACATCCGGGCCGGTTTCAACGCGTCCGACGTCCTGGAGGTCGCCTGCGGCACCGGGGTCATCACCGCAAACCTTTACCAGCACCTGAGCAGGCCGCTCGGCCTACGGTTGGTCGCCACCGATCTCTCAGCGATCGCTGTGAACGTGGCACGCGGCGTGCTGAGCGATGAGGTGCAGCGCAACGTGCCCCTCCTTGCCGATGTGGACATGGCGGAGCTGCCCTTCGCCGACGCCAGCTTCGACGTCATCGTCTGCGGGTTCGGCCTGATGTTCCCGCCGGACAAGGCGCGCGTCGCCCGCGAGTTCAGGCGCGTGCTCCGCCCTGGCGGACGGGTCTACGCCACGGCATTCCACTACAACCAGCTGTTCGAGCTGGCCCGCGAACAGTCCCGGCAGCACTTTGGCATGCCCTCCCGGCTGATGGATGCAGCCCTGAGCCTGACCGACCCGTCGCCCATCACACGCGCGTTCGCGATCGAAGGACTTTCCCCGCGCGAGGGCGAGATGGCTGAACTGCGGCCCCTCGCGTTTGCCATGGGCGACGCCGATGTGCGCGAGTTCCTGTTCAACGCCTGCATCCTTCTGGAGGAGTTCAACCAGTGCGACGCCCCCAGCAGGGAGCGCTATCTGGACGCGATGCTGGACGCCGTCCATGCAGCAGTGCCAGACCGGCGTTACCAGGTGGAAGCCTGGTTGCTGCGCGGCTGTGTCGATGCTGCACACACCCCTGCGCAGGCCGCCCTCCGGGCGCCGGATTTCTCACCCCTGCTGGCGTTCCACCTGCCACTGCAGCAGGATGCGCGCGCGATGCGCGGCTTCGAAAGCGCTCGCGCACGGTTCCTCGCCGACCACCCCGATTATCCCCATGATCAGGTCGAGGCCATGCGCCAGCAGGAATATGCGCGGCTGGATGAGCAACAGGTGACCTATCTGGATCACGTGGGCGGAACATTGCCACCCGACAGCCTGCTTGAGCAGGATTACCAGGCACTCAAGCGGACGATTCTCGGCAATCCGCACAGCGGATCGAAAGCATCCCAGGACGCACTTCATGGGGCGTGTGAGCAGATCCACGCCTTCTTCGGAACCACGCCGGAGGAGTACGAGATACTGTTCACCGCCAATGCCAGCAGCGCAATCCGGTTGGTGGCCGAGTCATTCCCGTTCCAGGCCGGGTCGCAGGCACTGCTGACCAAGGACAATCACACCTCGGTACACGGCTTGCGCGAGTACGCTACGGCGAAGGGCGCGCAGGTGAAGTACATTCCGCTGGATGACGAGCTGCTGCTGCATGAAGGGCTGATGTGGCGTGCGCTGCAGCGGCTGCAGCCCGGCGCGCCTCATCTGCTCGCCTTTCCCGCGCAATCCAATGCGACCGGCGCCCGGCACGATCTGGCCTGGATCGAGCGGGCCCAGGCGCACGGCGCGACGGTGCTGTGTGACGCGGCGGCCCTTGTGCCGCAGTACCGGCTTGATTGCGGCCGTCATCACCCCGATTTCGTGGTGGCGTCGTTCTACAAGATATTCGGCTACCCCACCGGCGCGGGTTGCCTGCTCGCCCGGCGGGCCGCTCTCGACCTGCTGAAACCGCCGTCGTTTGCCGGTGGTGGCGTGTGCTACTACTCCGGGCCGTGGTCACCCACCGATCGCCTGCTGTACCGAGATGCGGGCCAGCGATTCGAAGTCGGCACGCCCAACTACGCGGCCTTCCCGGCCATCGCCAGAGGCTTTGAATTCGTGGCCGCGCTGGGCGGAGTGGAAGCGGTCGCATTGCGCTCGCGTGCGTTGGCCGAGTGGCTGCAGTCGCAGCTGTCATCGCTTCGCCACCACATCCGTGGCGAGTTGCCGCTGTGCCAGATCTATGGCCCGCCCGCTGCGCAGCGGGGCGCGACGCTGATGCTGAACTTCTTCGACTGCTATGGCTCCATCCTGCCGCACGCCCGCATCAAGCGCGCCGCAGATCGGTTCGGCATCACCCTGCGCAATGGCTGCTTCTGCAACCTGGGCGCCGTCCAGCAGGCGACCTACGCGACCGCAGGCGCCGAGCACTGTGAACTGGACAAGACCGGGAAGATTCTCGACTGCACCACATTCGACGAGAAGATCCTGGAGAAGGGTGATTGCGGTGCGGTCAGGATTTCGTTCGGGCTGGGATCGAATTTCACCGATGCGTATCGCTTCCTGCTGTTCGCCACCTGCCTGCTGGACACAGATGCTTCAGGCCTTGAATGTGTGATGGAGCAATCATCGGCACCGGCTCCGGAACCCCGGGTTGCCAGCACTGTGCAGGCTTGAGTCGCTGCGGGGCCGTGCCCAGGCTGGACTGTCGCATTGCGGCGATGGGCTCCGGAACGGGTGCCGCTGATCGGCCAGACCTGATCAACCGCACCCTGGCCAGTGACGCGAGATGAATGGGGGTCCACCCAGCCGCTAGCCGCATGCAGCCTGCCTCCTCTATAGTCAGCCGAGCACGACAGGCGTGGTGCCTGTCCGGCAACTACAGGGAGTGGGTCATGGGTCTGGTACAAGCGGTGAAGGGTGCAGTCGGCGGTGTGCTGGCCGACCAGTGGAAGGACTTCTACACCGTGCCGACCGGCCTGCCGTCCACGGCAGCCCTGTTCGCGGCGGTGCCGCAGGGCACCAATGCCGGGCGCGGTTCGAACACCAGCGGCTCCTCCAACATCATCAGCAACGGTTCGAAGATCGTCGTGCCCGAGGGCTACGGCCTGCTGCTGTTCCAGGATGGCGCGATCACTGCCTTCGTGGCCGAGCCGGGTGGCTACGAGTGGCGCTCGGACGATCTGAACTCGCAGTCGATCTTCGCCGGCGACGGCCTGGTCAGCACCTTCATCAAGCAGAGCTGGGAGCGCTTCAAGTTCGGCGGCCAGCCGGGCTCGCAGCAGGCTGCCTTCTTCGTTTCGCTGAAGGAACTGCCGGACAACCGCTTCGGCACCCAGTCGGAAATCTACTGGGACGACGGTTTCCTCAACACCCAGGTCGGCGCGGTCACTCGTGGTTCGTACACGCTGAAGATCGTGGACCCGATCCTGTTCGTGAAGAACTTCGTGCCGGCCAGCTACCTGCGGCCGGGCCAGGTGTTCGACTTCACCGACCTGGACAATGCTGCTGCCAGCCAGCTGTTCAATGAAGTGGTGGGTTCGCTGGCGCCGGCGTTCAGCCTGTACACCAACGATCCGGGCAAGGGCAACCGCATCACCAAGCTGCAGCAGGATTCGCTGGGCTTTGCGCAGAGCCTGTCGGCCGCCGTCGAACAGGGCTACCAGTGGAAGTCCGATCGTGGCCTGGCCATCGTCAAGACCGCCATCGTCTCGATCGAGTACGACGCCAACACCCGCGAACTGCTGAAGACCGTGCAGCGCGCCGATGCGCTGTCCGGCTCGCGTGGCAATTCCAACCTGCAGGCCAGCGTCGCCCAGGGCATCCAGTCCGCCGGTGAGAACGGCGGTGCCGCCGGCCTTGTCGGCGTGGGCATGGCGTCGGGCATGTTCGGCGCGGGCAATCTGCAGCAGCCGGCAACCCCGGTCGCCCCTGCCGCCGACGACCCGGTAGCCAAGCTGAAGAAGGCCAAGGAAATGCTCGACCTGGGCCTGATCACCCAGACCGACTACGACGCGCTGAAGGCCAAGGCGCTGGGACTGTAAGAAGACGCAGGACGCGCAACCACCATGTCCGATCCCAGAAACACGCCTCCGCCGCTGCCCCGATCCGCTTCAGCACCCCCGCCCCTGCCGGCGGCGGTGCTGGACGGCCCCGGTTCGCCGCAGGATGTTCCTCCCCTGCCCGGCAGCTTCCCGCTGGATACCTCCAAGCTGCCTGAGGCCATCCGCAACGAAGTCGAGGCGCCCGACCCGGTCGCCATCGACACCGCTGCGGCCGAACTGAAAGACGGCCTCAACCGCTGCCCCAAGTGCGGCGCCACCGACATCAGGCCCAAACTGGGCACCGACATCCTGGTCTGCCTGTACTGCCGTCACGAATGGCATGGCGCGCGGGTGGAGGAGGAATTCGGGCTGGGTGAAGCCATCGACCAGTTGCGTGGCACCGTCATCGCATCGGGCGCACGCGATATCGATGCCGACACCTCGGCGCTGATGACCTTCAAGTGCACCGGTTGCGGCGCCGAAGTCACGGTCAACACCGAAAGCACGATGACGGCGCGCTGCCACTGGTGCCGGCATGTGTTCGGCGTGAACGAACAGATCGCCAACGGCGCGGTGCCCGACGCCGTGCTGCCGTTCCATATCAAGAAGGAGGATGCGGTCGCGCGCATCCGCCAGTTCGTCGACAAGCGCCGGATGTTCGCGCTCAAGGCGTTCAAGGAACAGTTCACCCCGGAAAACGTGGTGGGCGTGTACCTGCCCTACATGATCGTCGACGGCAATGTCAGCGCAGCGGTGGCTGGCAAGGGTGAGATCAAGACCCGCGAGTACACCCGTGGCAGCGAGAAGAACAAGCAGACCTACTACGACGCGGATATCTACCAGGTGGAACGCCAAGTCGATTTCACCGTGGACGACCTGCCGCTGGAATCCTCTGCCGAGCGCGGCAACCTGGACACGCGCGCCAACACCAACAACATCATCAACACGATTCTGCCGTTCGACACCAAGAACGCGGTGAAGTGGAACGCCTCGTACCTGGCCGGGTTCACTTCGGAAAAGCGCAACCTGGACGTCGAGAAGCTGCAGCCGCGGCTGGAAGACCAGCTGCTGTCGATCGCCCGCGCGCAGGTGGAAGGAACGGTGCGCCGTTACGACCGTGGCGTGCGCTGGGAACAGGAGCAACTGGAAGTGCACGGCACCCGCTGGGTAGCCATGTACCTGCCGGTGTGGCTGTATTCGTACCACCAGCCCGGCAAGAACGGCGGCATGCTGCACTACATCGCGGTGAACGGCCGGACCAGTGAAACCATGGGCAGCGTGCCCGTGCAGCAGTGGAAGATGCTGCTGGCGGCGCTGACCGCAGGTACGATCATCGAAGCCCTCGCAATTGCCTTCCTGGTGGCCAGCACATGAGTGATGACAGTGGTCTTTGGTTGTTGGCCGCAGGCCCGGCCGGCGCAACTGCGCTGTACTGGGCGCTGTACCGCTTCTACCGGAACACCGACAAATCGCATTCGTTCGAACACGAGACCGAGATCGATGCCAAGCCGGTGACCGGCTCGGATCGCCGGGTCGATTCGATCTCGGGCACGCAGGAAAAGCGGATCCGCGGCGACAACGTGTATGAGTATCGAAAGCGGGTGGCGCGGGTGAGCAGCGGAGACGATTGAACGCTCCGCCAGCGCTTCGGGGGCTGGGGCCATCCCAGCCTCCGAAGCAAACCGGGACGTCAGGTGGCCGTACGTCCCGACGCCCCTCGATTCAGTCCGGCGCCACCTCTCCGTTGATCTGCTGCATCACTGAGCGCTTGCCGTCACTGGCAGGCATCGCCCGCACCAGGTTGCGCAGCAGCCGCAGGTCCTGCTGCCGGCCAAGCTCGTCGCTGAGCCGATGCAGCGCCTTGTAACGATGCCCCGAGGCGTGCAGCGGCCTGCTGTGCGGCACGTGCAGCTGCAGGTCGCAGGCGATATCCAGTTGCATGCGCAGCCTGCGCACGCGTCGGCGCCAGCGGTGGACCGCCGCGGCACCGCCGTCGCGTTTCGCCCGTGCGGCAGCCTTGTCCACGCGGCGCCAGCTACGCTCAAGATTCTGGCGCAGCGGGCCACGCCGCAGCTGATGCCAGGGTTGGACCGCCAACTGCTGCTGCACCGCTGCCAGGACACGCAGGCGGCGTGCAAACCCCGGGTCACGCTGCAGGGTCGCCTGCAGCAGCCCCTCACGACGCAGGACCAGCATCCGGATGACGCCGTTCCATCGCGGATCGGCAACCCGCTCCTGCAGTTGCCGGGCGACCTCGACCACCACATGCGCATCACGGAGGCGGGACAGGCCATCACCCAGGCGCTTCAATCCCAGGTCGGCAGCCTCGACGTCCAGCGCTGCGTGCTCCAGCAGCGCCAACAGGGACCGCAATCGGCGGATGGCCTTGCGCGCGGAATGGATGGCCGGGTGCGGGTCGGATGCCGACGACAACGCCGCAGCGATCGCGGCACACTCATGCAGCGCTCTCTGGCGAAAGGCCTCGCCGGCTTCTGCTGCGGACATCGATGTTCCCTGCCGGGATGGGAGCCGCAGTGTAGCCTGCTCCCCGTCGGGCACCGGCACCACGCAGCCGTGACGCGGCGCTGCCTAGACTTGCGCCCCTTCGCCCGTGCTGATCCCGCCACGCTGGCGCAGCACCCCTCCTCCCGCTCGAGATCAACGTGACGTCCCTGCCCTCATTTGCCACCCGCGACAGCCGGGCCACCGACAGCGTCAACATGGCACTGGCCGCCGGGGCCATCGTCGGCACCTGGTTCTGGGACGTCCAGGGCGACCAGCTCACGGTCGATGAAGCCCTGGCCCGCGCCTTCGGCCTGGACCCGGCAATGGCGCAGCGGAAACTGCACCTGCAGGACGTACTGGGCGCCGTGCATCCCGAGGACCTGCCCGCGCTGTCGGCGGCGATTGAGCAGACCGTGCAGACGGGCGGGCGCTTTGCCCACCAGTACCGCGCGCGCGCCACCGATGGCAGCTACCACTGGCTGGAAAGCATCGGCAGGGTCGATCTGGATACCCAGGGCCGCGCGCTGGGTTTCCCGGGCGTGCTGATCGACATCGATGAGCGCCTGCGCGTCGAGGCCGAGCGCGACCAGGCGCAGGCGCTGCTGCGCTCGTTCGTGGAGGCGGCACCGGGCGTGATGTATGCCAAGGACCGGCAAGGCCGGCTGCTGATCGGCAACCATGGCACCACCGAGCTGATCGGCCTGCCGCCGGGGGAATATATCGGGCGCACCGATGCCGAGCTGTTGGGCGACCCCGCGCAGGCGGCGTCGGTGATGGCGACCGACGAGCGCATCATGTCCAGCGGCAACAGTGAGCAGCTGGAGGAGGAAGTGAGCTTCCCCGATGGTCGCCGGGCCTGGTGGCTGTCGACCAAATCGCCGCTGCGCGACGCCGATGGCGCCGTGATCGGCCTGGTCGGTACGTCGCTGGACATCACCGACCGCAAGGCCGCCGAAGCCGAGCGTCGTGATATCGAAGAACGCTACCGGCTGGCCGCACAGGCCACCAACGATGCCATCTGGGATTGGCGCATCGCCGATGGCCAGGTGATCTGGAACGAAGCGCTGGCCAGCCTGTTCGGCCACACGGAGAAGAACACGACCGCGCAATGGTGGCTGCAGCACATCCACCCCGATGACCGCGCGCGCATCGATCACGGCATCCACGCCGTGATAGACGGGAACGGCAGCGGCTGGACGGACGAGTACCGTTTCCAGCGCGCGGATGGCAGTTATGCGTCGGTGCTGGATCGCGGAACGGTCCTGCGCGACGCCGATGGCACCCCGCTGCGGATGATCGGGGCCATGCTGGATCTCTCCGGTCGGAAGGCCGCCGAAGCGGCGCTGGCCGACAGCGAAGAGCGCCTGCGGCTGGCCACCGAAGCAGGCGAGCAAGGGTTCTGGGACGTGGACATGGTGCAGGACGTGCTGATCTGGCCGGCGCGCACCAAGGCCATGTTCGGCATCTCCGCCGGTGCGCCGGTGACCATGGACGACTTCCGTGCCGGACTGCACCCGGACGACCGCGCGGCAACCCTGGCCGCGTTCGCCGCCGCCTGCGATCCCGAGCAACGCAAGACCTATGACGTGGAATACCGTACCGTCGGCAAGGAGGATGGCATCGTCCGCTGGGTCGCCGCCAAGGGCCGCGGCATCTTCGAGTTCGGCAGGTGCGTGCGCGTGCTGGGCGTGGCCATCGACATCACCGCGCGGAAGGCCGCCGATGCGCGCCTGCAGGAGCTGAACGGGCAGCTGGAGGCACGTGTGCGGGCCGAAGTCGCCGAGCGCCTGCGGGTGGAAGAGGCGCTTCGGCAGAGCCGCAAGATGGAGGCGGTCGGCCAGCTGACCGGTGGTATCGCCCATGACTTCAACAACATGCTGGCGACGGTGATCGGGCCGCTCGACCTGCTGGCGCTGCGCCTCGGCGACAGCGACGCGCGCGCCAGCCGGTACATTGAAATGGCACTTGATGGCGCGCAGCGCGCCGCCCAGCTGACCCAGCGCCTGCTTGCGTTCTCGCGCCAGCAACCGCTGCAGCCGGTGGCGATGGATGCCAACCGCCTGGTGGCCGGCATGACCGACCTGCTGGTGCATTCCCTTGGCAGCAGCATCATCCTTGAAACCGCACTCGGCGCGGGCCTGTGGTGGACCCATGCCGACGCCAACCAGCTGGAGAACGTGGTCCTGAACCTGGCGGTCAACGCGCGCGATGCGATGCCCTCCGGCGGCCGATTGAAGATCGAGACCCGCAACCAGCGCGTCGACCTCGACACCGCATCGGCGCATGCGGGCGTGCCTGCAGGCGACTACGTTGTGATCGCGGTGACCGACGACGGCAACGGGATGACGCCGGAGGTGATGGCGCGCGCGTTCGATCCGTTCTTCACCACCAAGCAGGTCGGCCAGGGCACCGGGCTCGGGCTGTCGCAGGTGTATGGCTTCGTCCAGCAATCGGCCGGGCATGTGAAACTCGATTCCGCGCCCGGCAAAGGGACGCGGGTACAGGTCTACCTGCCGCGGCTGCTGGCCGACGTCGACATGCCCGCTGCCGCATCGGACGACGATGCGCCGACCCTGCACGGTGGGCGCGAGCACATTCTCGTCGTGGACGATGATGCGGCCGTCCGCGCGTTCTCGGTCGATGCCCTCACTGAACTCGGCTATCGGGTACTGGCCGCAGATGGCGCCGCCAGCGCCTTGGCGCTGCTGCAGGCCCATCCAGAGGTCGCGCTGTTGTTTACCGACGTGGTGATGCCCGAGGTCAATGGACGGCAGCTGGCCGAGCAGGCACGCGCGCGCCATCCGCAGCTGAAGGTGCTGTTCGCCACCGGCAACAGCCGCAACGCGCTGGTCGACAACAACGTGCTGGATGCGCAGGTTCACTTGATCGGCAAACCGTTCACCATCGGCGAACTGGCCTCGCGGGTAAGGATCGCGCTGGCCGGCGATGGCTGAAGGCCGCCACGCAGGTTGCGCCGCAGCCGGCAGCGGATGAATGCGCGACCGGGTCATGCTTCACCGCATGCCTACCGCGGCACGGCCATGCTGTCCCGGCATTGAATCCGCCAGCCAGCCTGCCGCAGCCAGCGAGGAGCCACGATGAGCCCACCGTCACACCTTCCCCTTTCGCGCCGGGAACTGCTGAAGTTGAGCGCGGGATCGGCCACCACCATGGCCCTGCCTGCCGTGGTCGCTGCGGCGGAGCCGGACCGGACAGGTGCACGGGCACCGGAACTGATGCAGGTGGACTTCGAGGTGAACGGAACAGCGCGATCGCTGCGGCTGGACACCCGCGTCACCCTGCTCGACGCCCTGCGTGAGCACCTGCACCTGACCGGCAGCAAGAAGGGCTGCGACCACGGCCAGTGCGGTGCCTGCACGGTGCTGGTGGACGGCCGGCGCATCAATGCCTGCCTGACGCTGGCGGTGATGCACCAGGGCGCGAAGATCACCACCATCGAAGGCCTCGGCACGCCAGACCGGCTGCACGCGATGCAGGCGGCCTTCGTCAAGCATGACGGTTTCCAGTGCGGCTACTGCACCCCGGGGCAGATCTGCTCGGCCGTCGCCGTGCTGCAGGAAATCAAGGCCGGCATACCGAGCCACGTCAGCGCCGCGTTGGACGCGCCCAGCGCCTTCACCGCCGAAGAACTGCGCGAGCGCATGAGCGGCAACATCTGCCGGTGCGGCGCCTATTCCAACATCATCGAGGCCATCCAGGACGTCGGGGAGGCCAGCGCATGAGAGCTTTCAGCTACGAGCGCGCCCGGTCTCCCGCCGAGGCGGCAGCGGCAGCGGCGCGTACCCAGGGCGCTCGGTTCATTGCCGGCGGCACCAACCTGCTGGACCTGATGAAACTGGAGATCGAGACGCCCGCCCACCTGATCGACGTCAACGGGCTGGACCTGGACACCATCGAGCCCACCAGCCAGGGAGGCCTGCGCGTC
Organism: Stenotrophomonas sp. 2YAF26; assembly: GCF_052114625.1. Classification (NCBI taxonomy): domain Bacteria; kingdom Pseudomonadati; phylum Pseudomonadota; class Gammaproteobacteria; order Lysobacterales; family Lysobacteraceae; genus Stenotrophomonas; species Stenotrophomonas sp. 2YAF26. The sequence goes on from NZ_JBFRFC010000001.1 coordinate 385,385, forward strand.
GGCGCGCTGGTACGCAATACCGATCTGGCGGCCGACCGGCGCATCCGGCGCGACTATGCGGTGCTGACCCGCGCACTGGTGTCCGGCGCATCGGGTCAACTGCGCAACAAGGCCACCACCGCCGGCAACCTGCTGCAACGCACACGCTGCCCCTATTTCTACGACACCGCACAGCCCTGCAACAAGCGGCTGCCCGGCAGTGGCTGCGGCGCGCGCGAAGGTTTCAGCCGGCAATTGGCCGTGATCGGCGCCAGCGAGCACTGCATCGCCACCCACCCCAGCGACATGGCGGTGGCGATGATGGCGCTGGATGCATCGGTGGAGACCGTCCGCGCCGACGGATCGCGCCGGAACATCGCGCTGGACGCCCTGTATCGCGCTCCTGGCCGTACGCCGCATATCGACACCGTGCTGGACAAGGGCGAGCTGATCGCCGCCGTAGTCCTGCCGCCGCCCCCGGGTGGCGTGCACGTGTACCGCAAGGTGCGCGACCGCGCATCGTATGCGTTCGCCCTGGTGTCGGTGGCGGCGATCCTGCGGCCCGATGGCAGCGGCCGGATCGCCCTTGGCGGTGTCGCGCACAAGCCGTGGCACAGCGCTGCGGCCGATGCGGCCCTGCCGCAGGGCGCCGCCGCCGTGATGTCGGTGCTGCTGCAGGGTGCTGCGCCCACCGCACAGAACGCCTTCAAACTGGCGCTGGCCGAACGCACATTGGCTTCCATCCTGCAGGACGTGAGGGCCGAGGCATGAAATTCGACACCCCTGCAGGTCGCAATCCGATCGATGCGCAGACCGTCATCGGCAAGCCGCACGATCGCATCGACGGCCCGTTGAAGGTCACCGGCAAGGCCACCTACGCACACGAATGGCATGACGCCACCCCGTCCGCCCCCGCCTATGGTGTGGTGGTCGGCGCGGGGATTGCCACCGGCTCCGTGACCCGCATGGAGCTGGAGGCGGCGCGGCGCTCGCCCGGCGTTCTGGCCATCGTCACCGCCGACACCGCCGGGCCGCTGCATCCGGTCAAGCGCAACGCCGCGCCGCTGCTGGGTGGTCCGAAGGTGCACCACTATCACCAGGCACTGGCGGTGGTGGTGGCCGAAACGTTCGAACAGGCCCGCGCTGCGGCCGGACAGATCCGCATCCGCTATGCCCCGCAGCGTGGCCACTTCGATCTGGCGGACGCCAAGCAGGCAGGCGCTTCCCTGCAGACACCGGAGCCCGATGCGCGCGTCGGCGATTTCGAGAAGGCCTTCAGCCAGGCGGCGGTTACGCTCGACGCGACCTACCACACCCCGGACCAGTCGCACGCAATGATGGAGCCGCACGCCACGATGGCTGCCTGGGAAGGCGACCAGCTGACGGTGTGGACCTCCAACCAGATGATCGACTGGGGCCGCACCGATCTGGCCCGCACCCTGGGCATCGCCAAGGACAAGGTGCGGCTGGTGTCGCCCTACATCGGCGGCGGCTTTGGCGGAAAGCTGTTCCTGCGCTCCGATGCGCTGCTGGCCGCGCTCGCCGCACGCGCTGCCAAGCGGCCGGTGAAAGTGGCCCTGCAGCGGCCGCTGATCGCCAACAACACCACGCACCGCCCGGCCACGCTGCAGCGCATCCGGCTGGGCGCAACGCCGGAAGGAAGCCTGACCGCCATCGGCCACGAATCATGGTCGGGCAACCTGCCAGGCGGCTCGCCGGAGGAAGCGGTCCAGCAGACCCGCTTGCTGTATGCGGGGCCCAACCGCTTGGCCGCATTGCGCCTGGCCACCCTCGACCTGCCCGAAGGCAATGCCATGCGCGCGCCGGGCGAAACGCCGGGACTGATGGCGCTGGAAATCGCCATGGACGAAATGGCCATCAAACTCGGCCTGGATCCGATCGAATTCCGTATCCGCAACGACACCCAGGTCGACCCGTCCAATCCCGAGCGCCCCTTTTCACAGCGGCAGCTGGTGCAGTGCCTGCGCACGGGCGCCGAACGATTCGGCTGGCAGCGGCGCAGCGCCACCCCGGGCGCCGTGCGCGATGGACGCTGGCTGGTCGGCATGGGCGTGGCAGCAGGCTTCCGCAACAACCTGGTGATGAAATCCGGCGCACGCGTGCGCCTGGCCGCTGATGGCCAGGTCACCGTGGAAACCGACATGACCGACATCGGCACCGGCAGCTACACCATCATCGGCCAGACGGCCGCGGAAATGCTCGGCGTTCCGTTGCAGCAGGTCACGGTCAAGCTGGGCGATTCCCGTTATCCCGTGGCTGCCGGGTCCGGTGGCCAGTGGGGCGCCAACAGCTCCACCGCAGGCGTCTACGCCGCATGCATGGCACTGCGTACGAAGGTCGCGCAGGCGCTGGGAATGGACCCGGCGGCAGCGCAGTTCGAAGCCGGCAAGGTGACCGCAGGGGGCCGCAGCCGCGCCCTTGCCGATGCCGCTCAGGCCGGCGAGCTGGTGGCCGAAGACAGCATCGAGTTCGACACGCTGCAGGAGAAGTACCAGCAGTCGACCTTCGCCGCGCATTTCGTCGAGGTGGGCGTGGATGTGGCCTCGGGCGAAAGCCGGATCCGCCGCATGCTGGCCGTGTGCGCAGCCGGCCGCATCCTCAACCCGAAGACCGCGCGCAGCCAGGTGATCGGCGCGATGACAATGGGCATCGGCGCAGCGCTGTCGGAGGAACTGGTGGTGGATCGGCGGCTGGGGTTCTTCGTCAATCACGACCTGGCCGGCTACGAAGTACCCGTACATGCCGACGTGCCGCACCAGGAGGTGGTGTTCCTCGATGAAAGCGATGCGGTGTCGTCGCCGATGAAGGCCAAGGGCGTTGGCGAGCTGGGCCTGTGCGGCGTAAGCGCGGCAGTGGCCAACGCGGTGTACAACGCGACCGGAATCCGCGTGCGCGACTATCCGCTGACCCTGGACAAGCTGCTCGCCGGCCTGCCGGACATCGCATGACCAGTGCGCTGCACCCTGCCCCGTTGGATCTGGACGGCGGCAACCCGCGCCCGGTGCTGCAGGCCGCCGCCGACGCGGCGCGTACCGGCCGCGCGGCTGCGTTGGCAGTGGTGCTGCAGACGGAAGGGTCCAGCTACAGCCGCGCGGGCACCTGCGCGCTGTTCGAACCGGGTCGACAGGTTGGCTGGCTGAGTGGCGGCTGCCTGGAACCGGAGCTGGCGCGACAGGCCGCCAACGCGGTGGATGCCGGGCGCATCGTATGGATGGAGATCGACAACCGCGACGACGCTGCGCTGTTCTCCGGCAATGCCACCGGATGCCGGGGTCGCCAGTGGCTGGCACTGCTTCCGTTGCCGCAGCTCGGCGGCATCGAACAGCTTCTCGATACCTGGCTGCAAGGGCCGCACACGCTGCACCTGGCACTGCAGGCTGATGGACGGCTAGACGCCCGCTGCGCCGGCTTCACCTTCACCCGCACGGTGCCCCCTGCCGCCCCGCAGCCGCTGGACGGCAACCACCGCTGGCGGCTGCAGTGGCACCGGTCGCCTGTCGTGCACGTGCACGGAGCAGGCCCGGAGGCCGCGCTTCTGCTACCCCTGCTGGACCATCTGGGCTGGTGCGCGCATGTTGAAGAACCGCGGCCCCGCTGGCGCGAGCACCTGTCCCTTGCCGATGGCTCGCATTCTTCTTCCGCTGCCGCCGACGTGGCCGATGCCGCACTCGTGATGCATCACAATTTCGAGCTCGACCGAGACGCGCTCCAGCGGCTCGCAGGCTCGCGCGTACCTTTCATCGGCCTGTTGGGGCCACGCCGTCGCAAGGACGATCTTTTCAGCGTGCTGGATACCCACACGCGCCTTGCCCTGGAACCGCGCCTGCGCTCGCCGATCGGCTTGCCACTGGGCGGACGTGGTCCCGAAGCGATCGCCTTGAGCATCGCCGCGCAGCTGCAGGCATGGCGGCACGGAACGCCCCTGGCCGCGCCATGACCGGACATGCAGTAGTGGTACTCGCAGCCGGGTGCAGCCAGCGCCTGGGGCAGCCCAAGCAGCTGCTGCGCGCGGGCGGAGAGACGCTGTTGCGACGCAGCGTGCGGCTGGCAGTGGAAACATCGCCGGACACGCTGGTCGTGGTACTGCCCCAGCACCCACGCTTCGAAGAAGAACTCCACGGCCTGCCGGCACAGTGGCTTCGAAATCCCAACCCTGGACTTGGCGTCGGCGGCAGCCTGTCGCTGGCCGCTACGCACGTGTACAGCGCCGCCAGGGTGCTGGTGATGATCTGCGATCAACCGATGCTGCGCGTGGACCACCTGCGCGCGCTGCTGGGTGCAGCAGCCGCTGCACCGTCCGGCTGCGCCGCCACGGTACTGTGCGACACCATCGGCGTGCCGGCGGTGGTGCCGGGGACCTGGTTTGCCGGAACAGGACTGGAAGCGGCAGGCGGGGGATTTGGCCAACGGCTGCGGCAGACAAAAGGGATTGCGCGGTGCTCCGGCGCCGGGCTGGAATGCGATATCGATACGCCCGAGGACCTGCGCCGCGCGCGCGAGCTCGGCTGGCTTGATCCTGCGTCTGCATGAATGCTGCCGCGGCAGCTGACCTTGCCTGACCGCGCCGCACGGCAGCCTGGCATACACGCTGCGCGGACGCTCCGCCACGCAGGATGGAGCGCCCGCCACCAGCCAGCCCTCCCGCACATGGCCGCACCCACCGGCTCCCGCCTCGTCATCTACGCTGCACTGGCAGGCAACCTCGCCATCGCCATTGCCAAGTTCATCGCCGCCGGCCTGTCCGGCAGCTCGGCCATGCTCAGCGAGGGCGTGCACTCGCTGGTCGATACCCTCAACGAAGTGTTGCTGCTGTACGGTCTGCGCCGTGCCGAGAAGGCCCCCGACACCCTGCACCCTTTCGGCTACGGCCGCGAGCTGTACTTCTGGAGCTTCATCGTCGCCCTGCTGGTCTTTGCCGCCGGCGCCGGCGTCTCGGCCTATGAGGGCATCCAGCACATCCGCCGGCCGGAACCGGCCACCAATCACGCCATCAGCTACAGCGTGCTGGGTATCTCCATCCTGTTCGAAGGCGCCTCCTGGTGGGTTGCACTGCGCGAGTTCCGGCGCAGCAAGGGCACGCTGGGCTATTTCGAGGCGTTCCGCCGCAGCAAGGACCCCTCCACCTTCACCGTGTTGCTGGAGGACAGTGCCGCCCTGCTCGGCCTCGGCTTTGCCCTCGTCGGGCTGCTGGCCGCGCAGCTGCTGGAGATGCCGGTACTGGATGGGGTCGCCTCGTTGTGCATTGCCGGCGTGCTGGCGCTGACCGCGTTCCTGCTGGCGCGGGAAACCAAGGGCCTGCTGGTGGGCGAGCCTGCGCACCCGGCCGTTGCCCAACGCATCATGGCGGTGGCCGTGACCGATCCGGACCTGCGCCGTGCCAACGGCGTGACCACCATGCAGATGGGCCCGGACCAGGTGGTGGCGATGCTCAGCGCCGAATTCGAGGACGACCGCACCACCCCGCAGATCGAAGCCTGCATCACCCGCATCGAGGGTGCGGTGAAGCAGGAGTTCCCGGAACTGGTGGCGCTGTTCGTGAAACCGCAGGCGCCGGAAGTCTTCGCCAGGCGGCGCGCGGCGCTGGCTGACCCGGAGTGAATCGATGGCGGCGGCTTCACCCGCTCCACGCCACACTGACGCAGGCTTGGGAAGCGAGCACTGCCGCGACATGATGGATTGGCTGCCGGATACCTGGATACCGATACCCCGCACCTTCTACCGGCGGCCGTCGACGGTGGTTGCACCGGACCTGCTCAACAAGCTGCTGGTACGCAGCGACGGCCGTGCAGCGCGTATCGTCGAAGTCGAAGCCTACGCCGGCAGTGAAGATCCCGCTGCGCATTCGTATCGCGGCAGGACCGCACGCAACGCCAGCATGTTTGGCGAGGCCGGGCACCTGTATGTGTATTTCACCTACGGCATGCACTGGGGCAGCAATGTGGTCTGCGGCGAGGTCGGCGAGGGTGTTGCGGTACTGCTGCGCGCGGCAGAGCCGGTTGCCGGACAGGAACGGATGTACCCGCTGCGGCCAGCTGCCCGCCACGATCACGACCTCGCCAGCGGCCCCGGCAAACTGTCGCAGGCGTTCGGCCTGGACCGGCGCTTTGACGGCGCCGATCTGGTCACCGCCAGCCACGGCGTCACCCTCGTGGATGACGGCACGCGGCCCCCCGACGATCCGGTGGTAGGCCCACGCATCGGCATCACCCGGGCAGTGGATTTTCCTTGGCGCTGGCATGTTCGCGATCATCGTCACGTTTCAGTGCGCCCTGCCCCCGCCTCAACGCGAAGGAGCCCCCGATGACACCTCTCGACAAACCGTTGCGCCGTGAACTGACCATCGCCGGCCAGGCCTATACGCTGACCCTGGACCCGAGCGGACTGAAGCTGGTCGAGAAGGGGCGGCGGAAAGGCCTGGAACTGCGCTGGGAAGACCTCGTCTCCGGTGACGCCGCGTTGGCCAGCGCCCTGCAGGCGTCCCTGCAACAACCATGAGCAGGCGCATCACGACGACATCACTGCCGTACGCAGGGCGCTAACAGACCGGGTACTAGCGTGGACAGCCATGGATGAGGCCACCCGACTTCGCGAAATCGAACGGCTGGGCGTGCTCGATACGCCGCCCGAGCCGGTGTTCGATGCCATCGTCGCCGCCGCGCGCGCCGCCACCGGCATGCCCATCGGCCTGGTCTCCATCGTCGCCGAGCAACGGCAATGGTTCAAATCCAGCATCGGCCTGGGCGATGTCAGCGAAACGCCGCGCTCCATCTCGTTCTGTACCTACGCCATCGAACAGGACGCGCTGCTGGAGATTCCGGATGCGCGGCAGGATCCGCGCTTCGCCCACAACCCGCTGGTCACCGCCGGGCCCAGGGTGCGCCACTATGCCGGCATCCCTCTGGCCACTGCCCATGGCGCGCGCATCGGCACGCTGTGCCTGCTCGACACCCTGCCTGGCGTGCTGTCGCCGTCGCAGCGTGAGCTGATGGTCCATCTTGGCCGGGTCACGACCCAGGTGCTGGAGCAGCGCAGTGCGCTGTTGCGGCAGATCGACCAGGCACAGGCGCTGCATCGCGATCTCAAGCGCAGCGAGGACTTCCTGGAGCGTACCAACACCGCCGCCAAGGTCGGCGGCTGGGAGCTGGATCTGGCCACCCGCGAAGTGCGCTGGACGCGCGAGACCAAGCAGATCCACGGCGTGCGTTCCAGCTACCAGCCGACATTCGAATCGGCCTTGTCGTTCTATCGTTCGGACAGCCGCAGCATCATCCAGGCGGCGGTGCAGCGCTGCACCGAACAGGGCACGCCCTGGGAAGTGCAGCTGCCGATGACAACCGCCGATGGCCGCAGCATCTGGACCCGCGTGGTGGGCACCCGCCAACAGGTGGAGGGCCTGCCACGGCTGGTCGGTGCCATCCAGGACATCACCGAAGAACGCGCGGTGGTGGACGCGCTGGAAGCCAGCGAAGTGCGTTATCGCCGTCTCTTCCACTACAGCCTGGGCCTGATCTGCACGCACATGCTGGACGGCACCGTGACATCGGTGAATCCGGCAGCCGTGCAGTCGCTGGGCTACCCGGAAAGCGAGATGGTTGGCCGCAGCCTGTGCGACCTGATGCCGCCGGAAAAGCGCGAGGCCTTCAAGGCCTACCTGCGGCGCATCGAAGCCAACCATACCGACGCAGGCGTGATCGAACTGCTCGCCGCCGATGGCACCCGCCGCTACTGGGCCTACAACAACGTACTGGACACCGAGACCCATCCCCCGTTCGTGCTCGGCCACGCCCAGGACGTGACCGCGCTGCGCCTGCAGGAAGAGCGCTTGCGCGAACTGTCGCTGAAGGATCCGCTGACCCAGTGCCACAACCGCCGGTACCTGCATCGGCTCGACGACGTCGCCTCACGGTCGTGGGCCTGCCTGGTGTTCGACCTGGATCACTTCAAACAGGTCAACGACACCCTGGGGCACCGTCGTGGCGACACGGTGCTGGTCGAGTTCGCCGACTTCCTGCGCGCGCCGCTGCAGGCCAATGAGGCGGCAGTGCGGTTGGGCGGCGACGAGTTCCTTGTGGCGCTGATCGAACCGGCGGCCGGGCGGCTGGCTGCGCTGGAAGCCTGGTATGCGGGCAACGCCGCGCGTGCTTCCACCGCGTTCTCGATGGGCGCCGCCGTCAACGTCCCCGGCGAACCCGTGGCCGACACCATCCACAAGGCCGACAGCCGGCTGTATCGCACGCGGGCCAGGGTACGTCGCGAGATGCGTCCGCAGGGGAGTGCCGACTAGCGGGTAACGGTGACCCACGTAGGCGCATGATCGCTGGCCTTCTCCTGCAGCCGCACCCAACGATCGACACCCGCATCCTCAAGCCCTTTGGCCAGTACCGGGTTCAGCAGAAGATGATCGATGCGCAGGCCGCGATCGCGTTCGGCGTGCTGGCGGAAATAGTCCCAGAAGGTGTAGATGCGCTGGTCGCCATGCACCGTGCGCAGGGCGTCGGTCCACCCCTGCGCCAGCAGCCGCTGGAAGGCATCGCGGACCTCCGGCTGCATGAGCGCATCGCGCCGCCACGAGGCCGGGTCGTACACATCCTCGTCGTCTGGAATGACATTGAAATCCCCCAGCAGCAGTGCCGGGTGCGGAAGATCGACCAGGGTGCGCGCATGGCGGATCAGCCGCTGCATCCATCGCAGCTTGTAGTCGAACTTCGGCCCCGGCTGGGGATTGCCGTTGGGCAGGTACAGCGCCGCAACCACAACGCCATGCACGGCAGCTTCCAGGTACCGGCTCTGCGTATCGGCCGGTTCGCCGGGCAGGCGACGCCGGCTTTCGATCGGCATGGCATCGCGGGCCAGTATCGCCACCCCGTTCCAGCGCGCCATACCCTGCCCGCTCCAGCGCGTCGACCGGAAAGGCGGCATCGACCGCCTTCAGCTCCTGCAGTGCCACCACGTCGGGCGCTTCACGCTGCAACCAGGACAGCAGATGCGGCAAGCGCGTGCCGATGCCGTTGACGTTGAACGTGGCAATGCGCAGTGTCTTGCGGCGAGCCATTGCGGAAGTACCCGGGCGGCGGGCCTGCAGTATTGGCGAGGCGGCATGCAGGCAGCGTGGAGGACGCCACACGCAGGTTCACGGCGTTGCCGGGCCCGTCCCTGGCAGGAAGTTCGCCATCCGGTCCAGCTCGTCCTCCAGCGCATTGCTGAATGCCACGTCCCCTGGTGCGCTGCCATCGACATAACCGAAGCTGGGCTGCAGCTGTCCATCCTTCGCCGCGACATTGGCCCAGCCGATCACCTGGTCGCGCCACAACAGCGGCAGCGCGTAGTAGCCGAAGCGACGCTTGGCCGCCGGGGTGTAGGCCTCGAACCGGTACACCCAGCCCCAGAGCAGTTCGAACCGTCGCCGATCCCAGGCCACCGGATCGAACGGCGCGAGCAGCCGCACCTGTTCATCGGCCTGGTAGCGCCGCGAACGGGGGTTCTCGTCGGCCGGCCAGTACCAGGTGGCTCCATCGATGCTGCAGCCCGCCAGCTGCTCGCGCGCCAACCGCAGTGCCTGCTGGATCTCCTCCGCCAGATGCGGTGCGCCATAGCCCAGAAGCCGCGCCAGATAGGTGAGGCTCGCCGAAGGCAGCGGCGCATACTTGCGCACCACCAGATCGATCAGTGCCGTGGCGCGCTGCAGGCGTGCAGCCTTGCCGCCATCCGCCGGTGCATGTGCCGCAACGGCATAGATGCGGGTACCGCTGTCACGACGATGGATGCGCAGCATGCCGCGATAGTGCATGCCGTCCAGCAGGTGGGTGCTGGCGTTGCTGGTGCCGCCCCAGTAGTTGGTCACCCGGCCATGCGCGAACGCCTGGTCGACTTCGCGCGGATGCACCGCCCCCCGCTCCTGCACGAACGCCAGCACGTCGGCTGCCTTGCGCCGCGTGCTCGCGTCCCATGGCCTGCGGGACACCCGGGGATGCATCAGGGACAGGTGTTCACGCGGCAGGAAGCCGTAGTTGACCAGGAAGTCTTCCTCGATCGGCAGTCGGCTGTAGCGGCGCTCCAGGTCCCCGGCCCGGTAGCCCTTCACCCGGTGCCGCAGGGTCAGGTCCTGGGCGCGTGCGGGCGCACGGATGGGGTCGGCCTGCACGAAGCCCAGCCGACGGATCGCTGTCAGCAACGTGGTAGGCGTGAACAGCGTGCGGGCTACGGCGTAGCGGCGCAGATCATCGAGGGTCGGCGAGGTCGGCATGGGCCGATTGTAGGACTGCCGGCCGCCCCGCTGCAGGACGTCATCCGCGCAAGGCGCACCGGATCCGCTGGCGCGCCGCTTACAATCTCCCCAGCAGGCCACAGCCAAGGGAATCGCGTGCCACCGTTCAACCTGTTCCAGCGCCTGTCGCAGGCGCCGACCAACCCGCGCACCGACACTGCACCGCGCACATTCGATGTGGCCGAACTGTACGAAGGGCCGGTGCGCCTGCAGGACGATGCAGCCGCCGCGCCGCTGCGGCTGGACGAGAAACTGCGCCAGGCCTACTTCTGGATCGTCAACAACGCGATCATCAGCCCGCACTACGACATCGAGTACCACGAAGGCCCCTCCGCCTCGTTCGCGGTGGGTGACACACGGCGGCCGCTGACCCTGCCATCGGCGCAGAGCTATTCCAGTTACGTGCTGCTGCCGCTGCTGACCTTCGCCACCCGCCGCAAGTGCCTGTTCGTGGGTGGGCCAGGGCGCGGCAAGACCGCCAGCGCGATCCTGATGGGCGTCCTGGCCGGCTATCCGGTCCGCGAGGTGCGCCGGGCGATGCAGCACGGGCACCCGCAGATGACCATCGCCGATCTGCTCGGCAACCCCCTGCCCGCCGACCTGGTGGCCGCGCAGGACATGGCGGACATCCGCATTGCCTGGCGGTCGTGGTTGGGCATGCGGGTGAAGATCATCGACGAATACAACCGCATTCCCACCCGCACCCAGAGCGCCCTGCTGACGGTGATGGGCGACAACTACGCCGAGATCCTCAACCACGTCTACGAATGCCCGGAATCGGCGTGGTACCTGACCGCCAATGATGATCGCGGCGGCGGCACGTATCAGGTGATCGAAGCCCTGCGCGATCGCATCGACGTGGTGGTGCAGGCACTGGCATTCAACCCGCGGTTCCTGGAAGAGATGCTGCTGCGCATCGAGCAGGACATCCGCCCGGAAGAAGTCGTGCCGCGTGACATCATCTTCAGCGAGGCCGAGGGCGACCAGCTGCTGCAGGAGATCCGCGCGGTCGAGGTACCGCAGGACGTGCGCCGCCGCATCGAATTCTTCAGCAGCCAGTTCGAGCTGATGGAAACCGCTGGCGCCCAGTTCGAGTACCTGACCAAGGACACCGTGCGCCTGGCCGGCACCGAATGGGCGCAGGCAACGGCCGCCGACAGCGGCCGCGATCGCATGAAGGACCTGGGTTGCCAGACCCGCAACGGCCTGTCGGTGCGCAACCTGATGACCCTGCTGATGTTCGCCAAGGCCATGGCGTACTTCCGCGGCAGCCCTGCCGTTGCCCTGGAGGATGTGCGCCAGGTACTGCCCTTCGTGCTGAACGACAAGCTGCAACCGGACCTTGATGCTCCCTTCTTCGCCCTGCCGGAGAATGCGCCCTATCGCAGCGATCGGCTCAGCTGGCTGCGCTGGCTGCTCGATGCCTCCAATGCCGAATATGACCGGCTGGATCTGGATCGCGACGATCCGGTGGGCGAGCTGTCGGCACAGTTCCAGCGGGGCCTGGATGGGATGACCGAGACGGAAACGCGCAAGCGCCTGACCCGCATCGAGCGTCTGGTGGAGGAACGGGTGAAGGGACGCAAGCTGTACGGCCATCTGTACGACGACCTGCTGAAGCTGAAGTACCTGCACCAGCGCTACACCAACTACCTGCATTGGCTGCGGGCACGCTGATCGTGGTTTCCGCCGTTCTCGCCGAGCTGCTGGCCGCGCGCCGTTCCGTGCTGAACCAGGCCGTGGCCGATGCCCGCCACCGCTGGCCCGGCCTGGACATGGCCGCCTTCAGCGCGTTCGTCACCCAGACCATCGACCCCCTCTGCCAGGCCATCCAGCGCCACCACCCGTCGGCAACGCAGAGCATGTGCGAGGCCGCCTTCGAGATCGGTCTGGAGCTGGTGGCGCAAGGCCATGCCGGCCCGAAGGCGCGTCTCCCGTGGGTCGAGCAGGCCTGGCGCTCGCTGGCCCCGGCCCTCGCCCCGTTGCTGGCCCACGCTCCGCGCGAGACCCTCGGCACCATCAGCAATGCGGTGGTGCGGCTGGGCGCCAGTCCGGACGTTCGCGTCGCGCAGTGGATCGATGCGATGGCTGCGCATGCAGGCGTGTGCACATCCTTGCCGGAACTGCGCGACATCGGGGCGCTCTGTGCCTGGCAGGCGGGGATGGTGCAGCTGCGCCGCCCTGCCCTTGCCCGTATCGATGCCCTGCCCGCGAATACGGTCGCCGCCGTGCTGGGCATCGATGCGGGTGATCTGGCCTCGGTCCGGGTCCAGCTTGAGCAGGACCGCTGGTGGAATCCGCGGCAGGGCAGCGTCGACCTGCGCGGGCATCGTGTCGGCAGCTTCAGCGGCCTGGACGGCGCGTTTCCGGCACCGCCACAGGTCCGTGCAGCGGCCGAGGGCTTCGTGGTCGAAAGCGCTGGCGGGTACTTCCTGCTGCTCGCCGATGCCTTCGGTGCCGTCCTGCTTCCTGCCAGCGCCGCCGAGTACGCAGCGGGCAGCAGCAGCGGACCGGCACCGGATGTGACCGCCCGCTTGGGCGTGCAGTGGATGGCGCCGGCGTTGTCCAAGGACAACCTGTGTGCGGTCTCCGGCGCGTCGGGCATCGCCCTGTTCTCGCCGTGGTCGCACCATGTGCATGTGTTGCCACCCCAATGAGTGCCACGGTCGCTGATCCGCTGCAGCCCTGGCGCGAGGCCTGGCCACAGGCACTGGCCACATGGAGCCGTTTCACCCGGCTGCAGGACCCGAAGTTGTGCCATTCGCGCATGCAGGCGGCCGCCGAGGGCCTGACCGGCAGCTTCGCGGCCATCCGCCTCGCCGACCAGCGCATCGTCATCGACCTGGAAGAAGTACAGCGCCTGCAGCTGCAACCCTACGCGCTGGAGATCCTCGCCCACGAGATCGGCCACCACGTGCTGGCGCCTGCCACCGCCAGCGACCATGCACGACTGCTGGCGCGCATCCGCCGTGCGCTGCCGACGCTGGAAGCGCATGCACCGATGGTCGCCAATCTTTACACCGACCTGCTCATCAACGATCGCCTGCAGCGCCAGAGCGGGCTGCGCATGGATGCGATCTATCGAAGCCTGGCCGGACAACCGGCGCAGGCCAGCTCGCCGGTCTGGCAGCTGTACATGGGCATCTACGAGGAACTGTGGCAGCAGCCGCGCGGCACGCTGGGCGGCTCGACCGACGATAGCGCATTGCAGGGCGATGCCTGGCTCGGCGCACGCGTCGTGCGCGTCTACGCCAGCGACTGGATGAGCGGCGCTGGCCGCTTCGCCACGCTGCTGCTGCCTTGGCTGCTGGAATCACAGCAGGATGCGCGGGTGGATGCCCTGATGGATACCCGGCACGCCGGCCAGGGAAGCCAACCGGTCGGCCTGGGGCAGCTGGAGGACGACGAGCTGGCGCCGGCGCCGCACCCCGCATCCGACCCACGCATCACCGGCGATGAGCGCGACGGCGGTGCACAGCAGAAGAGCGATCTCCCTGCCGAAGCAGTTGCCGGGGACCCCGCGCACCCGCCAGGACAGATGCGCGAGCCGTTCGAGTACGGGCAGATCCTGCGCGCGGCCGGCCTGGACCTGGATGACCATCAGATCGCCGTGCGCTACTACCGCGAGCGCGCGCTGCCACACCTGATCCGCTATCCGTCGCGGCCACAGCCGCAGGCCCTGGAGCCGCTGCCGGAGGGGCTGCAGCCCTGGGAAGCCGGCGATGCACTGGACGCAGTGGACTGGCTGCAATCGGTGCTGCAGTCACCCCATGTGATTCCCGGGCTGACGACGGTACAGCGTGTGCACGGGCTGGCACCCGGCCGTGAAGCCGCTGCCGAACCGGTGGACCTGGATCTGTACGTGGACAGTTCCGGTTCGATGCCCAACCCGCAGGCATGGACCTCGTTCCTGACGCTGGCCGGCGCCATCATCGCGCTGTCGGCGCTGCGCGTGGGTGCACGCGTACAGGCCACGCTGTGGAGCGGCACCGGGCAGCACCTGCACACCGACGGCTTCGTGCGTTCGGAAGACGACATCCTCAAGGTGCTTACCGGCTATTTCGGTGGCGCCACCGCGTTTCCGATCCACCGGTTGCGTGACACCTACGCCGAGCGTCCGCCGCATGCACGGGCGGTGCATATCCTGCACATCTCCGACGACGGCATCACCACGATGTTCGACAAGGATGAGCGTGGCAACAGCGGCTGGGACGTGGCCGCCAAAGCGCTGCGCGTGGCCGGCGGTGGCGGCACCATGGCACTGAACCTGTACAGTCCGCTGCCGTCCCGCATCGCCGATGCCGGCAACGCGGGATGGACCGGCGATCTGCTGCGCGCACGCGACGCGGGATGGAACATCCATGTGGTGCGTGACATGGCCGACCTGCTGCAGTTCGCGCGCGCCTTCAGCCAGCAGCACTACGGCCCTGCCGGCATGCGGGTGCAGCGATGATCGTGGACCGCGCTGCGCCCGCAGCACCTGTGACGATTGCCCTTCCACCCAGGTATTTGCCAAGTCTGGAACCTGACCATGCTCTCCGGCCCCTCCCTTGATGTTCTGCTGCGGCGCCTGCTGGACATGCCGCCCGATTTCCTCGAGCCACCGCGCCGCGCCGGCAGCGGCCGGCTGCACGTCGCGGCGGTGGTGGGCGATGTGTTTGCCGCACGCTCGCTGCACCTGCCCCCTGCACTTCGGGCAACGCTGTCGGGTGATCTGGCCGGGGTGGATGCAAACCAGCTCTCGCTTTCAGCGGTGACCGCATGGCTGATGGCAGATGCGTACTGGAATGCACTGGATATCGCCCCGGAGGCGTGGATGCCCCTGTTCGCCGAAGCAGTGCCGGCGCTGGCGGCCAGTACCAGCGCAGACCGGTTCGTGTTCGATCCGGAGCGCCGCGAAGAACTGGTGCGCACCGTGGTGGCCCGGCTGGGCCTGCTGCCGCAGGGTGAAACAGCGGCCCAGGCGGCCGATCGCCTGGCCCGGGTCAGCGGCGTGGAACGGCAGCGTCTGCTCGATGCCAGCCGCGCCACTGAAGAGCGCGCGCGTGCGATCCGCGAGGCCTTGGCGCGCAAGGCGGCGGAAGAGTCTGCGGACAAGTGGACCCGCGAGTGAGCCGCGAGCCGACCGATGCCGATCGCTATCCCACGCTGAGCACGGCGGGCCAGGCGATGCTGCAGCAGATGCGCGAGCACCCGGCGGCGCCGATCTTCCGCAATGCCAGCGGCAACCGCCTGCGTGCCGATGAGGTGACGGCATTGCGTGGCTACGAACGGGAGATCGCCTGCGCGCGCTTCGAGTGGACGCCAGATCAACCACCACCGTGGCTGCAGGCGCATGTGACCGAGGTATTCGCGCAGGTGCCGTATTACCGCGCGCAGGCGATGCCAGCTGCCTTCACCGACATTGCACCGGTCCACCGCGGCGACCTCGCAGCGGACATCGCCCGTTTCGTGCCGGACCCGGTACCGCTGGAGCGGATGATCAATTTCCGCACCACCGGCACCACCGGCCATCCACTGGTACTGCCATCGCATCCGGTGGTGGCGGCACGCTATCTGGCCCATCACAAGCGTGCCCTGCAGCGCTTCGGCATCACCCTGGCGCACGGCCGCGGCCAGATGGGGGTGATGTTGCTGGGCATGCAGCAGCGGTGCTTCACCTATGTTTCGGTGACACCGACGATGGACGAATCCGGCTTGGCCAAGATCAACCTGCATCCCGATGACTGGCGCCATCCTGAGGACCGCGCACGCTACATCGACCAGATGCAGCCGGAAGTGATCGCCGGCGATCCGATTTCCTTCGCAGCGCTGCTGGAATTGCCCGTACGACACCGGCCGCAGGCGCTGCTGTCGGTATCGATGGCGCTGTCTCCGGGCCTGCGCCAGGCCCTGGCCGCGCGCTTTGGCTGCGCGGTGCTCGATCTGTATTCAATGAACGAGGCGGGCCCGCTGGCCGTGTATGACGATGCTGCCGGCGGCCATGTACTGCTGCAGCCGCGCATGTATGTGGAAATTCTCGGTACCGACGGGGCGCCGTTGCCGCCCGGGGAGGTCGGTGAGATCACGCTCAGCGGCGGATTCAATTTCTGCCTGCCGCTGCTGCGCTACCGCACCGGCGACCGCGGCGCGCTGGCCATGGCCGGCGATACGCCGATGATCGTCGGCCTGCAGGGGCGACGTCCGGTCCGCTATCTGACTGCCGACCAGCAGTGGATCAACAACATCGACCTGACCCATGCGTTGGCTGCGCTGCCGTTGTCACGATACGTGGTGCATCAGCACAGCGATGGCAGCGTTGCCTTGTCGTTGCCACCTGCAGAGCTGGGCTACTCTGCCGAGGCGATCCGCTGCCTGCGCGCAGTGTTGCGAGGACAGCCTGTGGATGTCATTGCGCTGCAGCGCGAAGACAAGGTTCTGCAGTACACCAGCGACGTAGCCGGGAGCAGTTCGCCGCCGCGATGAGCGCCGTGCGTCAGCGCAGCCATTGCGCATAGGCGGCCAGCACCGCCAGGTGCGCCACGTAGTAAACGTAGAACGCCCAGCGCCATCGTGGCAGCCGCCACTGCACGCGCGAGACCGCCAGCGCCAGCGGAATGGCCAGCAATGCCCATCCATTGCCATTGAACCAGCACAGCCCGCCGAATCCGAACGCCAGCAGCCAGTATTTCCGGTGGCGGAATGCGATCCAGCCCAGCATCACAAATGCCACCCCCGCCCATTGGTAATCCACGAAGAACGGCAGCAGTCCTCCCGCCACAAGCAGCAATAATTGCCGGTTGTTGACCAGCGCATGCACGGCCACGGCGGCCAGGCAGAACGTCAGCAGGATGTTCAACGGCAGCCAATGGCCGAAGGCCAGCACATGCAAAGGTTGCGCGACCAGGCCCCACACCCCAAGCCGGCGGATCGACTTGCCCAGATCCGCCCCCGGCTGCGCAAGGTTGCAGGCCATCACCAGCGCGAACAGCGGGAAAGCGATGCGCCCCAACTCGCTGACCACCGGCACATAGCCACCGAAAACCACCTTGGCTACGTGGTCACCGGTCATCGACAGCAGCGCGAGCCACTTCAGCGACTCACGGGCGCCGCTGCTGAGGGCGCTGCCCGCCGTTGGGTGTCGTTCCGCGACGTCCTGCGCGCTCATGCCATTCATCCTCTGCGTCCTGCCGGGTCCAGATCGCCAGGAATCGATGGCGCTCCCCCTTGAACGCAGAGAGTACTTGAACATGGGGCGGATGACGCTGGTCGATATGCGCCGCTATGCTTGTACCCCCTGCTTGTGAGGCACTGCCATGCGCACGCTGTACCCGCCGATTACCCCGTACCGCGAACACACGCTGCCCGTGGATGCACTGCACACCCTGCATGTCGAGGAGTGCGGCACGCCCGATGGCATTCCGGTGGTGTACCTGCATGGCGGTCCGGGCGCTGGCATCTCGCCCACCCACCGCCGCTTCTTCGACCCCAGGCGCTACCGCATCGTGCTGATCGATCAGCGCGGCAGCGGCCGCTCCACGCCCTTCGGCGAGCTGCGCGACAACACCACGCAGCATCTGGTGGCCGACATCGAGAAGGTCCGCCAACACCTGGGCATCGAGCGCTGGCTGGTGTACGGCGGCTCCTGGGGTTCGACCCTGTCGCTGGCCTATGCACAGGCGCATCCCGACCGCGCCACCGGGCTGATCGTGCGCGGCGTGTTCCTGGGGCGCGAGGAAGAGAACCGCTGGTTCGCCGAGCTCAACGGCGGTGCGCGCTGGATCTTCCCGGAGCGCTGGGATCGCTACCAGGCGCACATTCCGGAAAGCGAGCGCGGCAACATGCTCGACGCGTACTGGAAGCGCCTGGACCACGCCGACGAAGCCATCCGCATCGCCGCGGCACAGGCGTGGCTGGGGTGGGAAGACAATGCCGCCACGCTGCTGCACGACGTCGACGCGGTGTCCGCTACCGATCCGCTCGATACACTGGCCAAGGCACGCATCGAGGCCCACTACTTCTGTCACAACAGCTTCCTCGATCAAGGCCAGCTGCTGCGCGACATCGATCGCATCCGCCATCTGCCGGGGGTCATCGTGCAGGGGCGCTACGACATCATCTGTCCGCCGCGCAGTGCCTGGGACCTGGCGCAGGCGTGGCCGGAAGCCCGGCTGGAGATGGTCATCGCCGGCCACAGTGCCAACGAAGCGGCCACGACCGATGCCCTGGTGCGGGCCACCGACGCTTTCGCGGACCGCAGCTGAACAAAAGGCGCCAACGGCCTCTTTTTCTATACCAAGGTATAGCCGGGCTAACCCACGGGCCTCTAGGCCTGCTGAATACGAGCGCGGACAATAGCGCCACTGGCCAGCGACTGGCCGCCCCACGCGGAGACGCAGATGGATCCCGACCCTGCCGGGCGCAACGCGCGCCCCTGCCTGCCTACTTGTTCACTGCTGGCGACTGACGGCCGGTTCCTGTCCGTGTAAGGGATGGGAGCCCAGGGCAGCGCCTGCCCGGAGGAATCCCATGTCCTACAAGATTCTCTACATCACCGTCCGCCGCCTGATCGGCGAGCGCGATGTTTCCGGCCTGCGCAGCCTGCTGCTGCAGCACGGCCCTGTCCTGTTCGCCCGTTCGCTGGCCCTCGGCTCGCCACGGGTGGTGGCCGACGCACTGTCGCTGCTGCCGATCAGCGAGCGCATCAACGTGCTGCGCCACCTGCCCTACCCGCTGCGCGATGCGATGAAGCCGCTGTGCATCGGCGGCAGCCAACGCTTGCGCATGCAGCCCTGGTCGCCATCGGTGCTGGCCATGCGCCACGCCTGATACCCGCCCCTTCCGCTCCACGCGCCGGCTCCGCCCGGCGCCGCTCCAAGAGGACCTTCCCATGAGCCTGCTCAACGCCTGGTTCAACGCCTTCCTGCGCAGCCGTCGCGCGGGCAACCTGTTCGGTCGTCGCGCGATGCCCGAAGCCGGTTATGGCCGTGGCAGTACGCAGGCCGCGCCCGCCGCGCTCACTGCTGGATTGCTCGCGCTTGCACAGGGCAGCGAAGCCGATGCGCTGGCCACCCTGCAGTCACATGTCGATGGTCTCAGCCCGCACGAGGCCGAAGAGCGCCTGCTGCGCTTCGGCCCCAACGAGGTCGATCACGAGAAGCCGCTGCCGTGGTGGCGCCATCTGTGGCAGTGCTATCGCAACCCGTTCAACCTGCTGCTGACGGTGCTGGCAGCCGTGTCCTGGCTGACCGAAGACGCCAAGGCGACGGTGGTGATCGGCGCGATGGTGGTGCTGTCCACCCTGATCCGCTTCGTGCAGGAAGGGCGCTCCAACCGCGCCGCCGAACGGCTGAAGGCGCTGGTAGGCAACACCGCCCGCGTGCTGCGCCGCGCTGCGGGCACCGAGGCGGCAGAAGTGGCCGATCAGTATTTCGGCGCACAGCTGCACAGCCGGCGGCCGGCACGGCTGCTGGATCTGCCGATCCGCGACCTGGTACCGGGTGACCATATCGTGCTGTCGGCCGGCGACATGATCCCGGCCGACTGCCGCGTGCTCGCCGCCAAGGATCTGTTTGTCGCACAGGCGGCGATGACCGGCGAATCGCTGCCGGTGGAAAAGTTCGTGCAGCCGGGCAATGCCGACGCCGGCTTGATGGAACAGGCCAACCTGTTGTTCATGGGGACCAATGTGGTGTCCGGGACGGCAACAGCACTGGTGCTGGCCACCGGCAACACCAGCTACTTCGGCACCCTCGCCCAGCGCAGCAGTGCCAGCGATCGCGCGCCGACGGCATTCCAGGCCGGGGTCAACAGTGTCAGCTGGCTGCTGATCCGCTTTGCCCTGGTGATGGTGCCGTTCGTGCTGCTGGTCAATGGCTGGACCAAGGGCGACTGGACAGAAGCGTTCCTGTTCGCGCTGTCGGTGGCAGTCGGCCTGACCCCGGAAATGCTGCCGATGATCGTCACCTCCACCCTGGCCAAGGGCGCGGTGCTGCTGTCGCGGCGCAAGGTGATCGTCAAGCGCCTGGACGCGATCCAGAACTTCGGTGCGATGGAAGTGCTGTGTACCGACAAGACCGGCACCCTCACCCAGGACAAGATCGCGCTGGAGCGGCACACCGATGTGTTCGGGCAGGATTCGGAGGATGTGCTGACCTTCGCCTACCTCAACAGCCACTTCCAGACCGGCCTGATCAACCTGCTCGATCGTGCGGTGCTGGAGCATGTGGAGCTGCAGAGCTCACTGCGCCTGTCACAGGACTACCGCAAGGTCGACGAGATCCCGTTCGACTTCGAGCGCCGCCGCATGTCGGTGGTGGTATCCGAGCGTGAGGACCATCACGAATTGATCTGCAAAGGCGCGGTGGAGGAAATGCTGGCGGTGTGCAGCACCGTGCGCGAGAACGGCCAGGACATGCCGCTGGACGAACAGCGCCTGGCCCGCGTGCGGCAGACCACCGAGGAACTGAACGAACAGGGCCTGCGCGTGGTGGCGGTGGCGATGAAGGAGACCGCCGCCACCCAGACTGTGTACTCGCAGGCCGACGAGCGGGATCTGACCCTGGTCGGCTATGTGGCCTTCCTCGATCCGCCGAAGGAATCCGCTGCTCACGCACTGCAGGCGCTGGCCGCGCATGGTGTGGAAGTGAAGGTGTTCACCGGCGACAACGAACTGGTCACCGCCCGGATCTGCGCCCAGGTTGGCCTGGACGTCGACAGGATCGTGACCGGCCCGCAGATCGAGCGTATGGACGACGCTGCCGTGGCGCGTGCACTGCAGGAGCATCGCGTGTTCGCCCGCCTCACGCCCCTGCACAAGGAACGGCTGGTGCGCGAGCTGCGGGCGCAGGGCAAAGTGGTCGGCTTTCTCGGCGATGGCATCAACGATGCTCCCGCACTGCGCGCCGCCGATATCGGCATCAGCGTGGACAGTGCGGTGGACATCGCCAAGGAGGCCGCCGACATCATCCTGCTGGAAAAGAACCTGATGGTGCTCGAGGAAGGCGTCATCCAGGGGCGGCGGACCTTCAGTAACATGCTGAAGTACATTCGCATGACCGCCAGCTCCAATTTCGGCAACGTGTTCTCGGTGCTGGTGGCCTCGGCGTTCCTGCCGTTCCTGCCGATGCTGCCGTTGCAGCTGCTGGTGCAGAACCTGCTGTATGACATCTCGCAGATCGCCATTCCCTTCGACAATGTCGATGAGGAACTGGTGCGCAAGCCGCTGAAGTGGAACCCGGCGGACATCGGCCGCTTCATGGTGTTCTTCGGGCCGATCAGCTCGATCTTCGACCTCAGCTGCTTCGCCTTGATGTGGTATGTGTTCGACGCACGCACCCCGGCCGACCAGGGCCTGTTCCAGTCGGGCTGGTTCGTGGTCGGCCTACTGACCCAGACCCTGATCGTGCACATGATCCGCACGCCGAAGGTGCCGTTCCTGCAGAGCATCGCCGCGCCGCCGCTGCTGCTGATGACCGGGGCGATCATGGCGATCGGTGTGATCCTGCCGATGAGTCCGCTGGCGGGCTACTTCAAGCTGCAGGCACTGCCGGCCGGCTACTGGCCGTTCCTGGTGGCGATCCTGTTCGGCTATGCGGTGCTGACCACCGCGCTGAAGAAGCTCTACATCCGCCGCTACGGCTGGCAGTAAACGCGCCAGGCGCAGGGAGAACCCTCATGGACCTCAACCCCCATCTGCCCGCGTTCAACGCGGGCGCCACCCTCAGCTCGCTGATCAGCCTGTCCGTCGCCTTCGTTCTGGGCGCGCTGATCGGCCTGGAGCGGCAGTTCCGCCAACGCACTGCCGGCCTGCGCACCAACACGCTGGTGGCGGTAGGTGCCGCGGTGTTCGTCGACCTCGCCGTGCGCTTCCACGACATGTACGGCGGTCCGCCTTCACCGCTGCACGTGGTGGCCTACGTGATCTCCGGTGTCGGTTTCCTCGGTGCCGGCGCGATCATGAAGGATGGCGCCCAGGTATCGGGTCTGAACACCGCCGCCACCTTGTGGGGCTCGGCGGCGGTCGGCGCCTGTGCGGGCATCAAGCTCCTGCCCGAGGCGGTGCTGGCTGCGGTGTTCGTGCTGGCCGCCAACACCCTGCTGCGTCCGGTGGTGAACCGCATCCAGCGGCAACCGCTACCGGAAGCGTTCAGCGAAGCCACCTATGCCATCAACGTGGTCTGCCAACGCGAGCAGCAGGCCGAGGTATTGGACCGGCTTCTGCTGTTGCTGGAGCAGGCGCAGTACCCGGTGCGTGCGGTCGACCAGCGCCCGTTCGGCGAGCGCGATGTCGAGATCGAAGCGGTGCTGTACGCCACCACGGTCGATGGCGGCGAACTGGATGCCGTGCTGGCGACGTTGGCGGCCACGCCCGGTGTACTGCAGGGATTCTGGAACGCCAGCCTGGAGGAATGACGCCCGATAGTGCCGGCTGCTGGCCGGCAACCTCATGAACTCTGGGACCATCCTGCAGGTGCCGGCCAGCGGCCGGCACTACCGTGCATAGCGCTGGTGCTGGACGGCCAGCCTGGAGGAACAGCGCGTCCAACGCCGGGGTAGTGCCGGCCGCTGGCCGGCAACCTCATGAACTGCGGGAACACCCTGCAGATGCCGGCCAGCGGCCGGCACTACCGTGCATCTCTCTGGCGCATGCCGACCAAGGTCGGCATCTACTGAACAGCGCTTTGCTATCCTTTCCACCCACGCCAGGGAGCCGTCCCGATGCCATCGCTGTCGCCCCGCCGCCCCCTGGTCGTGCTGGCCCTGATCATCGTGATGGCGGCCATCTTCCTGGTCGATACGGTTACCGACTACGCCGTTGCCGCCGCCTGCTTCTACGCTGCAGTGATCCTGGCAGCGTCGCGGCGGCTGCCCGCACGCGGCCTCATCCTGCTTGCCGCGGTCTGCATCGCGTTGACCGGCCTCAGCTTCTTCCTGACCCGCTTCGGCACCTACCGCATCGGCCTGGTCAATTCAGCGATCGGCATGCTGGTGATCGGCATCACCACCTACCTCGCATTGAAGATGGAAGCGGCCAAGGCCGCGGTGCAGGATGCACAGTCGCGCCTGCTGCGGGTGGCGCGCGCCTCCACCGTCGGCGAGCTGACCACCTCCATCGCACATGAAGTGAACCAGCCGCTGGCGGCCATCGCCAGCAGCGCCGAAGCCAGCCAGCGCTGGTTGGCCCAGGAACCGCCGAACCTGGACAAGGCGCGCCAGACCATCGCCCGCATCGTCGCCGACGCCCATCGCGCCAGTGACGTGATTGCCCGCATCCGTGGCCTGACCCAAGGCGCCGCGCCAGAGCGCCAGGCCTTCGACCTCAACCTGGCCGTGGAGGAAATGCTGGCACTCTCGCGCAGCGAACTGGAACAGCATGGTGTGACCGTGGCGCTGGTGCTGGGCAATGAACTCCCCCCTGCCCATGCCGATCGCGTACAGGTGCAGCAGGTGATCGGCAACCTCATCCTCAACGCCGTCGATGCAATGTCGGACACGCCCGTAAGCGAGCGCAGGCTGTCCCTGCTGACGGCGTACGAGGGTCGCGGCCACGTCAGCCTGAGCGTGCGCGATCGCGGCGTCGGGCTGCCCGCTGAGCAGACTGACCGCGTGTTCGATGCATTCTGGACCACCAAGGCGAACGGCCTCGGCCTGGGCCTCAGCCTGAGCCGCTCGATGATCGAAGCCAACGGCGGCCATATCCGCGCCGAACGACCGCCCGGTGGCGGCGCCTGCTTCATCTTCGAGCTGCCCACGGCCACGGAGGCTGCGCATGCGTAAACCCACCACAGCACCTATGGAACCGGCACCGATCGTCTATGTGATCGACGACGACGCCTCGGTTCGCGCCGCGCTGGAGGACCTGCTGGCATCGATGGGCCTGCAGGTGCGGGCCTTCGCCTCCACCGGGGAATTTCTTGCCCACCCGCGGGACGACGCTCCGTCTTGCCTGGTGCTGGACGTGCGCATGCCTGGGCAGAGCGGACTGGATTTCCATCGCAACATGGCCAGCCACGATCTGCACCTGCCGGTGGTGTTCATCACCGGCCACGGCGACATCGCCATGGGCGTCAATGCGATCAAGGACGGCGCCATCGAATTTCTGACCAAGCCGTTCCGCGACCAGGAACTGCTGGACGCGATCCACAGGGGCATCGAGATCGATCGCCAGCGGCGCCGCGACGGTGACGCGCTGGGTGCGTTGCAGCTGCGCTGGAGCACCTTGAACGCCGGCGAGCGCGAGGTGGTTGCCGGCGTGGTGCGCGGACGCCTGAACAAGCAGATCGCCGCCGACCTGGGTGTCAGCGAGATCACCGTGAAGGTGCGTCGCGCGCAGGTCATGCGCAAGATGGAAGCACGCACGCTGGTCGATCTGGTGCGCATGTACGACCGGCTGCAGGCCGCTGCGCCATGACCGCCTACGTGGCCCTGCTGCGCGCGGTCAATGTCGGCGGCACCGGCAAGCTACCGATGACCGAGCTGGTGCGGATGTGCGAGAACGCCGGATTCCGGGACGTCCACACCTATATCGCCAGCGGCAATGCCGTGTTCAGCAGTCCGCTCGACGAGACGGGTGTGCGCGACAGTTTGGCGCAATGCCTGCATGCCTATGCCGGCAAGCCGGTAGGCGTGCTGGTGCGTACCGCTGCCGAGATGGCCGCGGTGATCGCCCGCAACCCCTTCAAGGACGCTGCCGGCAACCGTGTAATCGCCCTGTTCATTGATGAGGCGCTGCCCAAGGACCCGCTGCAGGGCGTCACCGGTATCGGCGAAGAACAGCTCGCCCTCGGCAAGCGCGAGCTGTTTATCCACTACGGCGATGGCATGGCCGGTTCGCGCCTGCGCGTCCCCTTCGCAGCAAACGGAACCGGCCGCAACATCAACACCGTGAGCCGTCTGGCGGCGATGGCTGCGGAGCTGGACTGAAACTGCTGTGCAGCCATGCCTCTGCAATCAGCGGGCAACCATCAATCAAAGGCCATACCAAAGCCAATGCTCAGCAGCGGCTGGTCACCCCGCGCGACCGATACCCCGCCGTTGACGTTGTAGCGGCCATCGCGGCTCCAGCGTGACAACCCCAGGGCCAATGCGGACTCGCCGCGATAGCTGGCCGTACCGAAGTTCAACGTGACCTTGCCCGGCAGGTTGGGTGTGACCTGTACCAGCGCCGCCGAGGCAGCGATGCCGCGATTGATCTGTCGCGACATGTGCGAGGCCTGTGCGCCAATGGCCTGCTCCATCGCCTCAACGCGTTGGTCGGTATAGCGGTTCACCGAAGCCATCTGCTCCTGAAGCTGCGCCACGTTGACCGCGTCGGTATCGGCGCTGCCAGCGGCCACATGGGCAATCTGGCGCTCGCCTCCGACGTGCCCGACCGACACGCTGTCGGCGCGATCGGCGATGGCATCGGAACCGAGCGCCACACTGTTGTCTTCACTCGCCTGCGCGCCGGAACCGGCTGCCACGGCGCCCTGGCCCGTGGCTTCAGCCGGCGCACCATCGGCCACCAGCGCCTCGTTGCCGGTAGCGCCGTAGTAGGGTAGATCCGACCCGGCACCACCGCCCGCTTGGCCTTCCAGCGCGCCGACACGATCCTGTAGTCCATCCAGCTGCCGGCCGATGCCTTCGCCGATGGCCGACAACTGGCCGCCATTGACCGCCTCGCGGCTGCCCAGCTGCACGCGACCGTCGGCGACGTTGGCCAGCACGGTGCCTGCGGCCCCACCGAACATCACCTGGCTGCGATCGCTGCCCGCCACATAGCCGACCGTCTCCTGGACATCACCATTGTCGCCAACCAGCCCGGCCTGCTTCAGCTGGCGCAGATTGATGGCGTCGGTGTCCTCGCTGGCATCGGCCACGTGGGTGATCTGGCGCTCGGCACCATCACGCCCGATCGATACGGCGTTGGCACGGTCGGCCACCGACCCTGCGCCCAGTGCAACGGCACCGTCCGCAGACGCCTTCGCCCCCTGCCCCAGCGCGATGGCCGCAGCACCGTCGGCCTGCGCCGACGCGCCGATGGCCAGCGCACCCACACCGCTGATCGAGGCGTCGTCGCTGCCATCAGCACGACCGTCAACTTTCAGATAGCGGCTGTCCTCTGGCTGCGCCGCCGACAGGCCGTCCTGCATCTGTGCCAGGGTCACTGCATCGGTTGCGTCATCGGCAGCGGCCAGGCCCTTCAACTGCCGCGCACCCGCCGACCCCGTCAGGTCGACCACGCTACCGGCGCGGCCGGCCGCCACGGCAATGTCGCCGCTGGCGGCATCCTGGCGTACCAGGCCTGCGTCGCCGTCGTTCCACGCATCGATCTGGCGCTGCGTGTCCAGCACGTCGTCTTCGGTATGGGTGACCCGCTGGTCCAACAGCTGCAGCTGCCCGTCCACTGCACCCAGCGCGGAGCCCGCATCGTGGAAACGGCTGCCCTGCACGATGTAGGTCGGGCCTGTCACGTTGCCGGTCGTCGCGTCGACGTGCGCGCCGCCGCCGAGGGCGGCAACCACGCTCCGCAGCTGCTGAAGGTTGACCACATCGGTCGCTTCGGTGCCGTTGGCCACGTTGATCAACTGGCGCGTACCGATAGAGCCGCCACCAAGGGACAGCACCTGGTCGCGATCCGCAACCGAGCCGGCGCCCAGCGCCACCGCATTCTCGCCGTTGGCGCGCGCGCCGGCACCGATGGCGACGCTGTCCTGCCCGGCAGCACGCGCGTCGGCACCCACGGCCAGTGAATGTTGGCCGCCCGCTGCGGCCGCACTGCCCAGCGCCGTGCTGCCGGTCGCGCCGGTGGTCGCGGGCGCATCGACATCACCGGCTGCGGCCTGGAAGTAGCGCTGGGCAACCACCAGATCGCCGCCCAGATCGACCAGTGCGGCACGCTGCGCGCGGTCTTCCGCATCCAGTGCATGCAACGCATCACCGGCGCTGTGCACGGTGGTACCCACCACATCGAAGTCCGGCGCCCGCAGGGTGCCATCGGCGGCCACGCCCGCGCCTGCGCCAAGCGCCGCTGCCACACTGGCCACGGCGGCATCGGACTGCGCCTTGTTGATGGCCTCGTCGCCAGCAACGGCATCGGCCACACCGCCCAGACGGCGGGCGCCTGCAGTTCCAGCCATACCAATGGCGGCGCCATCACGATCCACACCGACCGTCAGGTCGCTGCCCGGCGCGGCCTGCTGGACCATGCCGATGGTGCCCTGGCTGATCCGCGTATGCAGATCGTTCACCGATACGTCAACGCTGGAGAGGCCGCCGTCCAGCGCGGTGAGCGCGCTGCCGATGGTGGTATGGGTTCCGCCGTGGGCGAGATCGAAGTCGGGCGCGATGACAGTGCCATCGGCCGACAACGCACCACCGGTCGCCTGCAGAAGTCCCTGCAGCTGCTGCACACTGACCGCGTCATTGTCCTGGGTGCCATCGGCCATGCTCTCGATGCCACGGCGTGCGGTGGTTGAACCCAGCGCAACCGTGGCGTTGCCGCGGCTGACCGAACCGGCGCCGATGGCAACACTGTTGGCGTGCGTGGCGCGGGCGCCTGCGCCGATCGCGGAGGAGTATTGCCCGGTGGCGGTAGCAGCGCGCCCCAGGGCAATGCCTCGCTCGCCGGTGGCTACTGCCGCCGACCCCAATGCGGTCACCACGGTACCGGCACCGTTGGCCTGGAAGCCAATCGCGGTCGCGTTCCAGGTGGTTCGCGTGCTGGCGCCCAGCGAGGTCGCGCCACTGGCGCCCGAGCCGTTCTGACTGTCTGCGGCGGCACCGAAGCCGATCGACACAGCGTTGCTGCCGGCGGCCACCGTGTTGCTGCCCAGTGCGATGGCACCGTTGTTGGCGCCATTGCTGGCCGGTCGCGCAACGGCGTTGCTACCGATAGCGATCATGTTGATGCCGTTGACGCTGGCGGCAGTGGCATTGCTGCCGGTGTTCACCAACAGCAGGCTGTCATCGGTTGCAGCCAACGGCAGGGCGCCACGCGGCGTGGCGGGGTCCAGGCAGGCGCCTTCCTGCGGTTCGTACGGTGCGCTGCACAGTACCTGCTGGATGTCGCTGGCAAGCACGTTTGGCGCGACCATCGCGAGGAGCAAGGCGGCGACGCCCGCACCCGCGCGACGGCGACGGCCCCGGGCCAGTTCCGAGGCGACCACCCACTTGCCGATGGCCGCGTTCCAGACGATGCGATAGATGCAGTTCATGGTCGTTCTCCGAGGGCGCAAGCGCCCATTGGGGGTGGCAGCAGGCCGTTCCAGCCATGGCCAGATACTAGGCAAGCGCCCCCCGATGGCGTATCGGACGCGGCCTAAAGCGCGCCCGGATACACCCGTGGAATGGTTTGTGATTCAGCGGGTTGCGGCGGGGTGCGACGTGAGCCGGCGCACCCCGCTCCGGGTTCAGTCGCCCAGCACCACGCCGACGCCCATGCGGAAGATCGGCTTGTCGCCGCGCGCCATGGACGCGCCACCGTTGACATTGACGCGCCCGTTGTCGCTCCAGCGCGACACGCCCACGCCCATCGCCGTTTCGCTACGGTAATTGGCCAGGTTCGCGTTGATGGTGGTCTTGCCCGGCAGGTACGGCGTCATCGGCGCCAGCGCAGCGGCTGCGGCGATTCCCCGGTTGGCCTGGCGGTTGACCTGGTCCAGACGCTGCTCCAGGCCGCTCCAGGCATCCTGCACGCGCTCGTCGGCATACGCCTTGGCGTCGTGTACACCCTGTTGCAGCTGGCCCACGTTCACCGCATCGGTGGCCTGCACGCCGGCCGCCACGTTGGTGATCTGGCGCTCGCCGCCTTCGCGGCCGATCGACACGCTGTTCTCGCGGTCGGCCACCGAACCGGCACCCAGCGCAACACTGTTGTCGGCCCGGGCTTCCGCACCCGCACCCGCCGCCACGCTGCCCTGGCCGATGGCCTGGGCGGGGTTGTCACCGGCCTGATCGCCGGGCTGCGGATTCGCACCGTAGTACGGCGGATTGCCGCCACTGGCATCGCCCACTTCCAGTGCGCCGACGCGGCCATCCAGATCGCCGATACGGCCCTGCAGCTGGTCACGCAGGGCGGCCAGCTGGCCACCGTTCACGGCCTCGCGGCTGCCTGCACCCACACGACCATCGGCCACGTTGGACAATACGGTGCCATTGGCGCCGCCGAAAGTGACCTGTGCACGCTGGCTGCCGGCATCGTAGGTCACCGCGTCCAGCATCTGCCCGCCATCGCCGACCAGCCCGGCCGCCTTCAGCTGGCGCAGGTTCACCGCATCGGTATCCTCGCTGCCATCGGCCACATGGGTGATCTGGCGTTCGGCACCGGCCGCACCGACCGACACGCTGTTGGCGCGATCGGCAACGGCACCCGCGCCCAGCGCCACGCTGTTGTCAGCCTGCGCCACCGCCCCCTGGCCCAACGCCACGCTGCCCGCACCATTGGCCTGGGCCGATGCTCCAACCCCCATCGCACCCTGCCCGTTGGCCTGCGCGTCATCACTGCCATCGCCCGCACCATCGACCCGCACATAGCGGTTGCCGGTGGCGCGAAGGTCATCGACGGCCGAGTTCAGCTGGCCCAGGTTCACCGCATCACCGGCATCGGTGCCGGCAGCCACACCCTTGAGCTGGCGTTCGCCGTCGGTACCGCGCAGATCCACCACGGTGCCACCGGTACCTGCGCCGATCGTCACTGCAGCGTCCGCAGCGGACTGCTGCACCAGGCCGGCTTCGCCATTGCCCAGTTCCACCAGCTGCTGACGCAGCTGGGTGATATCGCCTTCGTTGCGGGTCACACGTCCGTCGATCACGGTCAGGCCACCATCAACCGAGGACAGCGCATCGCCGACGTTGTCGAAGGTCTGGCCCTGCACACTGTATCGCGGGCCGGTCACGGTGCCGGTCGACGCGTTGTGCGCCGCACCGCCGCCCAGGCCCTCGATGACCGGATGCAGCTGCTGCACGTTCACCGCATCTGCGGCCTCGGTACCGTTGGCCACGTTGATGACCTGGCGGGTGCCGTTACCACCCATGCCCCAGCCAACCGACACCACGTTGTCGCGGTCTGCTACCGCCTCAGCACCCAGAGCCACCGAATTCTCACCCGTGGCACGCGCATTCGCACCCAGTGCGATAGCGCCGTCGCCATTGCTTGCATGTGCGCCCCAGCCGATGGCCACACCCTGTGCCGCACTCGCGGCGGCGCTGGCACCCGCGGCGATGCTGCCCGAACCCGTTGCAGCCGCCTCATCGGCCACGCCCGAACCGTCCGCCTTGAAATAGCGGCTCCCTGCATTCAGCGCGTCGCGCAGGTCAACCAGATCCTGGCCGGTACTGCCGACACGACCGTCCAGCGCAGTCAATGCATCACCCACGTTGCCGTAGTTGCTGCCGCCCACGGTGTAGGTCGGTGCACCGATGCGCCCCTGCGCATCGACAGCGCTGCCACCGCCGATCGCATCGGCCACCGACGCCGAGGATGCCTGCAGCTGACCCAGCGTCACGGCTTCGTCGGCCGCCGTCGCATCGGCCACGCCACGGAGGCGACGCGCCCCGGCAGTGCCGTTGAAGTCCACCGCCGCACCGTCGGTGCTGGCGCCCACGGTCAGGTCGGCACCCGGCGCCGCCTGCTGCACCAGGCCCACGGTGCCGTTCTGGAGCGAAGTGCTCAGCTGGTTCAGGGTGGTCGTAGTGGTGGTCAGGCCGTCGTCCAGCGCCTCAAGCGCGCTGCCGACGGTGGTGTGGGTGCCGCCATGGCCCAGCACGTAGCTGGGCGCGGTGATGCTGCCGTCGGCAGCAACATCGGCGCCGCCACCCAGCGCCTGCACACCGGCACGCAGCTGTTGCACGATGGCCGCGTCGTTGGCCTGCGTACCCGCTGCAACATTGACGACCTGGCGGCGCAACGTGGTGCTGCCGACCGACACCGTGTCTTCACGGTTGGCGACCGATGCACGGCCGATCGCCACCGCACCGGCAGCCGTAACCTGCGACGAACCGCCGAGGGCAACGCCGCCGGAACCGCTGACCGAGGCGTTGTCACCCATCGCCACAGCTTCGGTGGCGCTGCCGCGCGCGCCGCGCCCCACAGCCACTGCTGCCGAGCCGCCAGCATTGGTGTTGTAGCCCACGGCCACGCTGTTCCAGCCGCCGGCGCTGGCATTGGCACCCACGGCCAGCGAACCTGCCGCGCCCTGCGCGTTCTGGCTGTTGGCACTTGCACCCATACCGATGGCGACTGCGTTGTTGCCCTGGGTGCTGGCGTTGGCGCCCATCGCAATGGCGTTGTTCGCGTTGCCGTCCGCATCGGCCAAGGCGCGTGCGTTGTTGCCGATGGCGATCGCGCCCACTCCTGCGGCCGTGGCAGCCGTACCCGAGCCATTGACCTTCACATACAGGTCATCCACCGCGGCCTGTACACCAATGGTGCGGGCCTGCGCTGCCGCATCTGCGTTCGCATCGGCATCAGTGGCCACACAGCGGCCCTCAACATCGATCACACCCCCTTGGCCCTGCGCCAAGGCACACGTAGTGCTGTTGTCTTCGGCCGCC
Organism: Stenotrophomonas sp. 2YAF26; assembly: GCF_052114625.1. Classification (NCBI taxonomy): domain Bacteria; kingdom Pseudomonadati; phylum Pseudomonadota; class Gammaproteobacteria; order Lysobacterales; family Lysobacteraceae; genus Stenotrophomonas; species Stenotrophomonas sp. 2YAF26. The sequence goes on from NZ_JBFRFC010000001.1 coordinate 417,162, forward strand.
CACGACGGCAGGGCCAGCATCAGCAGGCTGGCCGCAGCCAGCCCGCGTGCGGCAATCTTGCCACCCTTCTTCCTGCGGCCGGTGGCCAGCTCTGAAGCAACCACCCACTTTCCGATGGCCGCGTTCCACACAATCCGGTAGATGCTGTTCATGATGTTCTCCGTAGGCAATGCGCCTGCTTGGTCGGGCGGTTGAATGGCGGCCGATGCCGCGTCTACGGGGAAATGCTAGAAAGCAGCGGCCTCGTCTCGAATCGGACGGGGCCTAAATGGCGCCTGCGGCGCTGGCTGAACGACCTGCCGTTCAGTCCGCCGGGCAATCAGTTGTAGGTCATCGTGACCGTGATCGGGCGGCTCACCGCGCCTGCAGAAACCGTCGCCGCGCTCTGCACGAAGCGCGCGCGGAAGGCGTGGGTGCCGGCGGCCGTCGCCATCTGGGTCCACCCGCCGGGCCGCATGCGTGCCCCACTGCTGGTACGTTGCAGCTCGATGCCGATGCCGGCAACGCCCTGGAACAGCGTTGCGTCATTGCTGTCGGCCACGCCATTGAAGTGCAGGCCCACCCGCGCGACCAGAGGATCGCACTGGCTGACCACCACGTTGACGGCCTGGAACGGCGTGCTGAACGCACCGCTGAACTGGGTGGCCTGATAGGTTCCCAGGTCGACATCGGCCACGGCAATGCGGCATACGCCCGGCAGGATGGTGCCGGTGACGTTGAAATTGGTGGTGGTGGCGGTCTGCGCCGATGCTGCACCGGACAGCGTCAGCACGGCGGCGAGCAGCAGGCCTGGAATCGGAAGATGCATGGAAGCTCTCAGTTGTAGGTCAGGGAAACGGTGATGGGCCGCTGGATGCGTCCAACGGAGACCGGCATCGCCGATTGCAGCAGGCGCGCACGGAACGGGTAGACGCCGTCCGCCGTCACGTATTGGGTGCTGCCACCCGGTGGAAGGGGTATGTTCAACGACGACACCACGCGTACCAGTTGTATGCCCACGCCGGGCACACCCTCGAACAACGCGCTGTTGTGACTGTCGGCGGTGCCATCGAAGGTCATGGCCACGCGCAGGATCAAGGGATCGCAGTCACTGACGGTGCCGCTGAAATCAACGTAGGCGGTGCCATGGCTGCCAGTGAAGACGTTGGCCTGGTGCGAGCCCAGGTCCACGTCCGGGAAGGAGATCCGGCATGCGCCGGGCAGGATCTCGCCGGACACGGTGAATGGCTGGGTGTCCTGCGCCCGCACGTTGGCCGCCAACATGGCCAGCACCAGGAAAAGAGCTGTGCGATGCATATGCGCCTCAGTTATAGGTGACCTGTACGGTCACGGGGGTGTTGATGGTGCCTGCTGACACCGTGCCGGTGCGGACCAGGCGTGCGTAGAGCAGGTGTCCGGCCGCCGGCGTTCCATTGGTAATCCAATCGAAGCCGGCCTGGTTGGGCGCCAGGGTCTGCTGGGTGGGCGTGTACAACCACACCGCCAGGCCGCGCACACCGCCTGTGGTGGGTATGGCGAAGTAACGTGCGTCGCTGCTGTCGGCGGTGCCCGCCATGCGCACGTGCAGCACCCGCAGGTCACTGGCGCAGCTGCTGCGGTTGAGCGTGAAGCTGACCATGGGAGACTGCGTATTCGCCGTGAAGTACGTCGCGTCGAAGGTACCCACGTCGACATCGGCGACGCTGAACTGGCAGGTTCCCGGCTGGAAACGGCCGCTGAAACGCAGGGTCAGGTCGGCCGCATGCGATGGCACTGGCAGCAGCGCAGCAAGCGTGGTCAGCAACAGCACGGCGCGCATGTCAGTTGTACTCCAGCGTGATGGTGGCCGCGCCATTGGCCTGCCCCGAGGATGCGGCAGCTGCAAGCCGGTAGTAGCGTGCGCGCAGCATGATCGTGTACTGCGCGTTGTTGACCTCGGTCAGGGCCACGCCGGAATCGCGCATGGTGTTGAAGCCGACCGAGTCCTGCGCCTGTGTTCCAATCTGGATGCCGATGCCGGTGGCGGTCATGTTGACGCCGTCATCCTGCAGCGCCATGACCGATCGCGTGCGGTCGGCCACAGCAGTGACCGGATCGACACGATAGCGGATTCGGTTGTCCACCCGCCCGTTCGCGGTCTGCACCGTACCGGTGGTCAGGTGGCCGCGGTAGCGTCCGAAGAACGCAGGGCAGTTGCGCAGCTCCACGGGCACATTCACCCAGCCCGTGGTGGAGCCGACCGCAGGGATCTCGCTCATCTGGTGCACGCCCAGGTCCACCGGCACGTCGCTGGCGCTGCAGGTGCGCGAGACGATGTTCAGGCTGCCCTGTACGCGACCGCTCCACAACAGCACGTCGCGGTTGGCCCCGGTCATCCGGTACTCGAACTGCGGCAGGCTGATACCGGTCACGCTGCCTGCGTTGATGGGGCCGATCTTGATCAGGCTCACGTCGTAGGACTGGAGCGGCGAGAGCAGGAAGGCCGTAGGTGGCGGCAGGTTGGTTTCACCTTCGGATGCGATCGGAAATCCAGCCCCGCTGAACCAGACGGCCACACCCACGCCGGGCACATTGGTTTCATAGACAGTGCCGTAGTTCGGGTGCACATAGCTTGACGCGCGATACGGCAGCGAGGTGTATTGGCGGATGCGATCGATCCGACCCGGCGAGCATCTAATCTGGTTGGTAGGGCCGGCATAGTAAGTCGCACGGAAGATCTCGGTACCCACCGGCACGTCCGGCCCGACAGTGATCGAGCCATTGAGATTGGCGATGTTGACCAACGGCCCGTCACCATCGACAAGCCGGCAGTTCTGCGCCCAGGCAGAGGCACTGGCCAGCAGCAACATGGCGAGCACGACGCGGGCCACCAACAGAATCGGATTCATGGCGCTTTCTCCAGAGTGGCCACATGAGGACGGGGGCCGGGCTCGGACTGCTGTGCGGCGGCGCCGGTCTGGCAGCGTGCTTCCACTACGGTGTAACCGTCGCTGGAACGCGACATCGGCACCTGCACCTGCATCACGCACTGCTCGTCGCTGCCGGGACCCCACTGCACCTGCACCGGGCCGGATGCCTGCAGGCCGGTGAGCAGCAGGCGGCTGCCCTGCCCCACCACACCAACATTGGTGCCCTGGCCGTCAGTTGCCTCGGCGCCGAACGGCAATGGCCGGCCGTCATCGGTACGTGCGTCCACCATCAGGCCGTGGCTTGCGCGCGTGCTGAAAGCCAGCCGCACCAGGGATCCAGCACGCGGCGCGACGCTGCGTGCGGTCTCCTGCAGCTCCACGTCAAAGCCGGTGCCCTTCGGATCAATCGAGATGGTGTTCAACTGGTAAGGCGTCAGGAACGGGACCACGGCATAGCCGCGCTTGTCCAGGCGTGCACCGCCCCCGTTCTCGATGCGCGCGCCGGCCGCGCCAGCGGCATGCACCAGCGCTGCCGTTTCGCCCAGCGGCGGGGACAAGGTCAGCCCGTCGCCATGCAGCACCATGCCGCCAGCCGCGCCCATGCCCAGCTGGGTGTAGTCGCTGCCGTTGCTGACGCTGGCCGTCCATTGGCCGCGCGCACCCCGGTAACCGGTATTGAGATCAACACTGTTGCTGCCCGCGATGCGCGACAGGGTGGCCCCGTAGCTGAAGCGATCGTCCAGCGATGAGATGCCGTTGGTCGACAGCTGCGTGGCCGGCTCGCCATTACGGCTTCGGGTATGCATCAGGTTGCCCAGTGGCGCACGCGGTGACCTGCCCAGTGGCAACGACACCATCAGCATCAGCCGGTTGTCGACCCGCGCCTGCTGGGCCCTCGCTGCCGGCATCTCCACGCCGGGAATGCTGTCCTGCAAGGCGCCTCGACCGAAGTCGATCGAATCGCGGGTACGCTGGAAGTTCACGCTGTAGCTCAGGGCTTTCCACTGGTTGCTGTAACCGATGCTCAGGTCGAGCTGGCGTCCCGGTGCGTTCCAGAAATCGCGGCGTGTGCCGATCACGAACAGCTGCCCGCCGCGCTCGCCCAGCTGTTGGTTCATGCTCAGATCCATGCGGTTGCGCTGGCGGGCCACCGTGTCGATGTCCAGGTCGCGGGCACGCGCATCGCGCAACGATGCCCAGTCGCGCAGGCTCACGTAGTCACGGGTGGCATAACGGTAGGCCGCCACGGCGAAAGACGTTCCAGTGCGCACGACGTTGCGGTTGTAGGCCAGCCGGAAGCTGCTGCCGGACATCGGCGGCAGCCCCTGCACGGCCGTCCGCGCCAGCGACACATCCGCAGCAACCGCACCGAAGGACGTGTTGATCGCCGCCCCAGCAAGGCCGGCACGGTAGTCCTCGCCCACGACCATGCCACTGTAGGTGCTGAGCGTGTTGGTGAGGCCGCGCTGGTACTGCAATTGCAGCAGCTCCGGCGCCGCACGCAGCGTGCTTTCGTCAACGCGTCCGGCGGACACGTTCCAGCGCGACTGGCCTGGGCGCAGCAGCTGCGGTACCGCCGAGTACGGCACGGTGAAGCGGCGCGAGCGGCCATCCGCCTCGCGCACCTCGACCTCCAGGTCACCGGCATAGCCGGTTGGATACAGATCGTCCAGTTCGAACGGCCCCGGCGCGACGCTGGCCTCGTGCAGCACGCTGCCGCGCTGGCGCACGATCACCCGCGCGTTTGTCTCGGCTACGCCACGGATCACCGGTGCGAACCCACGCTGTGACTGCGGCAGCATGCGATCGTCGCTGCCCAGGCGAATGCCACGCAGGCGTACGCCTTCGAACAGGTCGCCCGGGGTGGAGGTGTCGCCCAGCATCAGCTGCGCCTTCCACCGCACGATATCGTGCTGCAGGTAGGCGGCCGTGGAGCGGTACCGCTGGGGCTGGTTGCCCCCCAGCGTCATCGCGCCCTGGTGCACCAGCTGCCATCCGGCGACACGGCCCGTGGCGTTCACACCCAGGAAGCCCGAATAGCGGGCCGTACTGCCGTTGTTGTAGCGGTACGCGTTGGCGTTGTAGCTCAAGGCGAACGCGGGCACGCCGGCATCCCACTGGCTGGGATCGACGTAGCCGCGCGCTTCGTTGCGCAGGTAGAGCTGTGGCACCTGCAGGTCCAGCGTCTGGCTGCCCGCATCGAACGTTGCCGAGGCACCGGGCACCAGATCGCCCAGGCTTCCGCAGAACACCTCCTGCGGCCATGGCAACACGGGCAGCTGCTGCGCGTCGGCCTGCAGTCGTGCCGGAGCGATGCCGTACGCCTGCWGGTTGGCCGGATCCAGGCACAGGCGGGAACTGCCCTCCACATCGCGGTAGAGGATGTCGGTACGCGCCTGCCACTGTCCGTTGAGACGGACGTCGCCACGGTAGGTCCCCGGCGCGACATAGTCGGCCTGCGCGAAGCGTTCAAGATCCAGGCGGGCTGACGCACCGGCCGGCAGGAACGCTGCATCGAACGTCACTGCGTCATCGGCACCGGGTTCGGTCGCCCATGCGGTGTGGGTGAACAGGATGGTGGCCACCAGCATCGGCAGTCGGGCATGCCGCAGGCGACAGGCGCCGTTGCCCGGCGCCCGGATCGGGGCGTTCATCAGGGTGTCTCCGCGGGGACAGGGAAAGGCGCGCAACTGGTGCGCGCTGTAATCAGGGCTGCAAGGCAACCTGGGTCGGCACCAGGGCGCCGAAATCGTTGATGACGGTGATCGCGCCCTTCACCTCGCCCTGCGGACGAACTGAGAGATCCTCCAGCGCGAACTCGGCCTGTGCGAACGGTGCGACCATGCCACCGCCCTGCATGCCTTCTTCCTTGCCATTGGCCCACAGGCCGACGCTGGCGAAATTGACGTGGTAGGGCGTCGGGTTGTCCGCCCGCAGCACCAGTCCACCGGACGCGGAGTGCAGCGACCAACGGACCTTCTGGTGCGCCAGCACCGGCTCGCCAGCCAGGTTTGGCGGGCGGTAGAAGACCTTGATGCGGGTACGGAAGGCGAACTGAAGGATGTTGGCCGTGCTGCCGCCCGTCTTCGGTGGGATCTCGAGCATGTTCAACCAGTACAGCGTTTCACGATCGGCTGGCAGCGTGGCGCCGGTGAACAGGATGCGAGCAGTCTGCTGCTTATTCGGGTCCAGGCGGAACACCGGTGGCGCGACCGCGAACGGCGCTTTGGCGCTGTCCGGCGTGGACTGTTCGTCACCATCATCCAGCCATACCTGGACCAGCGTGGCGCGCTCGCCTTCGTTCATGAATTTGAGCGTGACTTCCTTGTCCTGCGCGGGATAGACCACGCGGGTGCCACCAATCACCACCGATGCGTCGGCAGCCTGGGCGAACAATGTGCCGATGGCGAGGACGCCAGCACAGAGCATGCGGTTGAAGGAAAGCATGGATCACCTCATGGATGAGGCCGGCCACAGGGCCGCCGGCGTGCGCCGACGGCCCCGCGCGGCATCAGTTGTAGACAACCTTGTAGTTGACGTACGACTGCACGAAGCCGGGCGCAGCAGCGCCATTGACGGCGACGTACTGGCTGGCCATGTCGATCACGGCGGTGTTGTTGGCGATGGTTACCGGATCGGTCTTGAAGGACGGATCGCGCAGGTCGACCACGGCGTTCTTGTACAGCACCTGGATCTGCGTGTTGACGGCCGGCGCATTGGCTTCCTGGTTGCGCAGGTTGCCGTTGCCCGCGTCCACCTGGCCCGCGGTCGGGTCGAAGTACAGCTCGGCGATCTTGCCGTTCTGGCAGGTACCCTGGCCCGGGCCGCCGATGACCAGCTGGAACGGATGCAGGCCCGCGATATCACCGGCAGCTGCCAGCTGGTTGGCCTGGACCGGGTCCATCGGCACGGTGATGTTGGTGGTGCCGATGGCGCCTGCACCGCCCGAGATCGTGCAGGTCAGGTCAGTCACTTCGCCGGTGAATTCGATGACGCCCGAGCCGTAGGACTGGGCATTGGCGGCCGCAGCGGCCAGCAGCAGGGTTGCAGCGGAAGCAATCGGGAGGAGCTTCATGGTGTTGGATTCTTCTTCACAGGTGTGATCCGCGCGAGGCGGAGGAAAGGCCCCGCCGCCGGGGAGAGCGGCGGGGCCGGGAGCGGGCGGGACACCTGGGGAATAAGCGTCCTTCCCGGCAGGCCGGTTCATTGGCCTACGGGAGGAATGCTATGAATCAAAGCCGATGACCTCCATCGGACCCGGCCGAGATTTCGGCCGCGACCGCTGAGCGCGGCTTGCCGGGGGATCACACGTCATCGCCCTCGTCGTCGGCGGGCGCGTGCAGGTGCCAATGACGGCGCAGCTGGCTGCGGCGCCTCGGCGAGGCGAAGAGGTAGTGGTTCAACAGTTCGAGAAAGTGCGCCTGCGCGGCTGCGGGCAGCCGGGTGAAGTGCAACAGCAGGGCAGTCAAACGGGGGTCGTCTCGAACGGGCACATCATCACCGCAGCAAGGGGTACGTCTCCGAGCCTAGGCATGGGCGACGCCGGATCCATCGGACCCGTCCTCAATCAGTCGGAGGATCCTTCCCCGCCTGCGCCCGCGCGTGCGTTCTGTGACGCCTGCACAAGGCCGTGCGTCAGCGCGTACTCGAAGATCTCCGCATCGCGCTGCAATCCGAGCTTGCGCATCGCTGCGATCTTCTGCGTGCTGATGGTCTTGCGGCTGCGTCCAACGCGCTCGGCGATCTGCATCACGCTCAGCCCTTCGGCGAACATCCGCAGCACCTCCGATTCCCGCTTCGACAGGGCCTCGGCCTCCTGCACGTTACCGGGCGTGCCATCCTCGGCGATCAACCGCGCGATCTCCGCCGATATGAAGGCCTGCCTGCGGCTGGCGGCGTGTACCGCTGGAATCAGCTGTTCCAGGGGGTCGCTCTTGCTGACGATGCAGGATATCCCGGCCCGCTGTATCGAGCGCAGGACCAGGGGGCTTTCCATTCCGGTCAGCACCACCAGGTGAAGGGCCGGAAAGCGGCGCTGCAGGAATCGCAGCAGCGTAACGCCATCCCCGTAGCGACCGTTGGGCATCGAGAAATCGCAGACCGCCACGTCAACCGGTGTGCGACTGAGCAGATCGACCAGTTCGGTGGAGTCGCGTACCAGTCCGGCAATGGCGAGGTCCGGCACGGCCTGAAGCAGGTGTTCCATGCCGGCCAACAGGACCGGATGGTCATCGGCCACAACGATGTTCAACGGCATGCTCGCCTCCTCCCGTGATGGTTCATCGCACGACCTGCCCGAGGGCGGTCGGCTGCCTTATAGTGGTCCGCGCAAATTACGGCAATTTCTGTCGGTTTAATCAACAGAGACCCTCCATGTCCCATCCCGTCATCCGCGTTGCCATCGCCGACGATCATCCGGTCATCCGCATGGGCATCGAAGCCGCCATCGACGAAATCCCCACCCTCTCCTGCATCGGTGCGGTGGGGGATTCCTCTGCGCTGGTCGCTTTGCTGGAGCAGACCGCCTGCGACGTGGTGGTGACCGACTACGCAATGCCCGGCGGTGCCTTTGGTGACGGGCTGCAGCTGCTTGACCATCTGCGCACCCACTTTCCGGACCTGCGCCTGATCGTGATGACCGGGCTCGACCAGCCGGTGATGATCCAGGCGCTTCACGCCAGTGGCATCGACCACATCCTGAGCAAGGCCGATGACACCAGCCACGTGCCGGCGGCGATTGCGGCGGCATGGGCCAACCGTCGCTACCTGTCGCCGTCGATCACCCAGTTGCTCCCCGCACGCGGGGCACCGCGCGCCATCGCGGCGCTGTCGCCCCGCGAGCACGAGGTGCTGGCGTTGTTCGTCTCGGGGTTGAGCGTCAATGAAATCGCAACCCGACTGGACCGCCGCAAGCAGACGATCAGTACCCAGAAGACCGCAGGAATGGCCAAGCTCGGCATCGACAAGGACGCCGATCTGTTCAAGTTCGCCAGCGAACTGGGGCTGCGTACAGCCAGGCCGGATACGGAGTAGCGGCAGCCTGCTCACGCGCCATCCCGCAGGCCATCGCGATAGGCTTCGATCAGATCGCGCAGATCGGACAACAGTGCAACGCGCTCGTGCTCCGGCAGCGACTGTCCATCGCGCAGCAACCGCTCGGCATCGCCGAAGCGCGCGCCAAGCGGCTTTTCACCCATCATCAGCAGTACGCCCTTCAGCGCATGCAGCTGTTCCAGCAACGCCGCATCGTCGCTGCTTTCGCCCGCGGCCTGCATCCTGTCCAGATCGCGGGTACTGCTTTCCACGAACAACGCACGCAGCTTGTGTGGCTTGTCCTTTCCTGCAGGCGAAAGCGGCCGTGGCGGCGACGGCAGCACCTGCAGGTAGCGGTCCAGCATCGCCAGCAGCCGGGCCAGGTCCAGCGGCTTCAGCAGCAGGTCGTCGATACCCGCCGCGCGGCAGCGTTCTCGTTCACTGGCCAGCGCGGTAGCGGTCACGGCCAGGATCGGCAGCGTCTCGCCGCGACCTCGCAGCGCCCGTGCAAGCTGGTAGCCATCGAGGACCGGCATGTTGATGTCGGTCATCACGATATCCCACGCCCCCGATTGCCAGCCGGTCAACGCCACCTGCCCGTTCTCCATCGCATCAACCTGGCAGTCGAGCTCCTCCAGCTGCTGCTGGATCAATTCGCGATTGACCGGATTGTCCTCCACCAGCAGAACGCGCCCCCGCGTGCACCGTACACCGGTCCGCGGCGCAGCGTCATGCGTCCACGGCAAGGGCATCGACTCACCGCGCAGCGCCTGCAGCAGTGCCGGGCTGGCATAGCAGGAGACGTGCACCGCATCATCGCGCTGCTCAGGCGACAGCGGTCCCCTGGGATAGGCCCGCACCACTCTGGCATAGCTGGGCAGCACCGCCAGCTCTTCGTCATCGGTCCAGGCACGGCGCTCGCCGAAGATCAGCAGCGCGGTTCCCAGAGCACCATCTGCAGGCCGTTCGATCACCGTCACATCGGCGCCCCAGCGGTGCAGCAACTGGCCGATCTCCTGCCGCCACTCCTGCGCCGACGACAACAGGGAAATGCGGCGACCGGACAGCGGCTGGTCCGACGCTGTCGCAACCGCTGTACGCTGAACGGGGACGTCCAGGGTGAACACGCTGCCCACGCCCAGCGTGCTCTGCACCTGGATGCGGCCACCCAGCAGCTGCGCCAGCTGCTGGCACAACGCCAGGCCAAGCCCGCTGCCGCCGTAGCGCCGGGAGACGCTGGCATCGCCCTGCTGGAAGGGGCGGAACAGCGTGGCAACCTGTTCCTCGGAAAGGCCAATGCCCGAGTCGACCACCTGCAGGCGCAACTGCCGTTCCTCGCCTGTTCCACCACCATCCTCGGCGCGCAGGGTGATGCGACCGGAGGCAGTGAACTTCACCGCGTTGCTCAGCAGGTTGTTGAGGATCTGGCGGATACGGTGGACATCGCCGATGAACGCCTCATCCAGCGATGGATCGATTGCGAAATACAGCTTCACGTCCTTGCGCTGCGCTTCCGGTGCGTACAGCAGCGCAGCCTGTTCGATCAGCGGGCGCAGCGCGAACGGCAGCGGATCGATATCCAGCTGCCCCGCTTCGATCTTGGAAAAGTCCAGCACGTCGCTGATGATCGCCATCAGCGAATCGGCCGACAGTCGAATCCGCTGCAGCCGCTCATGCTGGTCCGGCTGCAACGGCGAGCGTGCGAGTAGTTCAAGATGCCCCAGCACGCCATTGAGCGGCGTGCGGATTTCATGGCTCATCGTCGCCACGAACGCGGTCTTGGCACGGCTGGCTGCCTCGGCCGCCTCGCGCGCACGCTCCGAATCCTGCCGCGCCTGCTGCAGCGTGTGCTGGAGCTCGACCTGCGCGGTGGCATCGCGCATCGCGCACACCCAGACCGGCTGGTCGTGGTAGTTGGCTACCGCCAGGGCGACCTGCAGCTGGCGGGCATCGTCGGTGCCGGCGTCGAGCGCCCAGTTGAATTCACCGCCACGGGCTGGCAGGCCACGCGCATGCGCGATCAATTGGGCATAGAGTTCCGGCACCGCTTCGTCCTGACCGGATTGACCGACCAGTTCGCGCGCCACCTGGTTCTGCAGCAGTGCGGCACCATCGCGCCGGCGCAGCAGCGCCAGGCCGACGGGTGCGGTACCGATGATGGCCTGGCTCAGCGCCTCGCTCTCATACACCCGCGACGCATCGGCCAGCGCCGGTGCGAAGACGCGACGGTCCATCCGCCACAGCAGCATCCACAGTGCCGCCAGGATCAGCAGTGCAGTGAACACGCGCAGCAGGATCGCCGCATGCTGCTCCCGCCACAGGTCTGCCCAGCCGTACAGGTGGGTAAGGCGCCAATCCACCCCGCGCAGCGCGCCGCTGACCAGGAACCGGCCGTCGTGGTACTGGCGCTGCCCTGCGGCCGATCGCGCATCCGCCAGCGCCGAAGCCAACGTGGCGGGTGATTGCGCGAGCGCCCCGCCCGCCAGCACCACACGCCCGTCACCGGTGGTCACCAGGTAGCTGCCGGGATCGGTTGCTTGCAGCCGTCCCTTGAGGTTGTCGATGGATTCGAACACCACGCGCCGGAAGTACGGTACGTCCGCACGCGCCATGGTCATCACACCGATCAGCGCAGGTTGACCGTTGAGTGGATTGTCACCAAGGAAAGACACCAGGCGGCGCCCCTGCGCCGCCCCCGCCACCGGACCGGGGGCAGGAATCCGATCGCCCACTGCGGCTTCCATCTGCATCAGCTTCTCGAACGCCTGCGCACGGGTCGGCACCCGCAGCGTCTGCAGCAGCTGGGCCTCGTCGATCACACCGGCTACGGCCAACAGCCGTCCCTTGGGCTCATACGCGTACATGATGATCGGCCCCTGCGTCTGCAGGGCGGTGATGGTCGCAGCCGTGTAAGCCGAATACTCATGCAGCATGCCCAGGTAGGCTTCGAGCTCGCCCGTCGGCATCGGCTGCGCGGGATTGCCAAGTACCAGCCAAGGCACCGACGCTCGTCCTTCGGCACGCACCACCAGCTGTTGTCCCTGCGCGAGGAAAGGTGTCAGCAAGGGAGAGCCCAATCGTCGCAGCTCGTCGTGCTGGTCGGTCCACAACGCGTCGTTGGCATTGATGCTGTTGGCATAGGCGCGATCGCGCTGGGACAGGAAGTAGTCCAGTGCCGACTGTGCCTCCTGGAAGGTCTGGCGCTCGCGCGAATGGAACTCGCCGATACCACCGACGAGGCTGGCGACGGCCGTCAGCACGATCAGGATGCTGATCAGTCCGCCACCACCGAACAGCAGGCGTCGCTGCAGCCTGCGCAGGGCATCTATCTGGTTGATGGGCGCTGCAGGCGCGGCCGGATGCATGGTGATTCCCCTTGAATGATGTCGTGCGGTGGCGCCCGCGATGAATCTAGTCCAAGCCCTGCCCGACCGCCAGCAGCCGCTGCTCCGGCAAGGCTGGTGCCAGCAGCGCCTGCAGCAGTGACTCGCCGGAATAGCAGGATACCCGCCAGGTGACTCCCCGCCGTTGCGCGCGCAGGGGGCCATCAGCACTCACCCGCACCACGCACCGCCCGTCCTCGCCCAGAACCGGCAGTTCCCGCCCCGGCCCCCGCTCGAACAGCACCAGCGGCGTGGCCGCATCGACATGGTGCTGGGCCAGCAGAGCGGGATCCTCAATCACCTGCACATGGGCGCCCCATGCCTGCAGGCGCCGGCTCAGTTCATCACTCCAACCGGCGGCGGCCGAGGCGAGTAGCACGCTGCGTCCTGCAAGCGGCCGAGGCGACGCGCCAGCCACGCGTTCCACCGGCACGCCAAAGGTAAACACACTGCCCACGGCGGGCGTACTGCGCGCATGGATCTCCCCGCCCATCCGCAGGCACAGTTCCCGGCACAGCGACAGCCCCAACCCGGATCCGCCGAAGCGGCTGATGATGCTGGCATCGGCCTGCACATAAGGCTGGAACAGACGCTCCAGCTGCGACGGGCTCAGGCCGATGCCGGAGTCAGCCACCTCCATCTGCAGCATCAGGGTCTCGCCCTGTACATCCACCCGCACCCGCAGCGCGATGCGGCCGGAAAGGGTGAACTTCACCGCGTTGCTGACCAGGTTGCGCAGTACCTGCTCGATCCGCGCCTGCGGGCCTTCCACCTGGGCAGGCACTGCCGCATCCACCGACAGGTCCATCACCAGCCCCTTGGCCTCGGCCAGCGGCGAGAACAGCACGGCAACCCGCTCCAGCAGGACGATCGGCTCGAACGTTTCGGCCTGCAGCTCCAGCTGGCCGGCTTCGGCACGGGAGAAATCCAGCACGTCGTTGATGATCTGCAGCAGCGAGTCGGCCGATTGGTTGATGCGGCGCAGTCGGGCCTGCTGATCCTCATCGAGCGAGGAACGGCCAAGCAGTTCGAGGTGCCCAAGGATGCCGTGCAGCGGCGTGCGGATTTCGTGGCTCATCGTCGCCAGGAAGATGCCCTTTGCGCGGCTTGCCGCTTCGGCGGCCTGGCGTGCCTGCGCCTGCTGCTGCTCCAGCTCCACGCGCGCGCTGAGATCGCGCAGCGCGCACAGCAGTACGCTGCGCCCCTGGTAGGTGGCGCCCACGGCACCGACCAGCAGTTGCCGGCCGGGCGATTTGTCATTGGCAGGAACAGGCAGCTCGAACTCCACCGGCGCCTGGAACACGCCGGTCCCGGACTCGTGTTCGGACGCCAGCTGCACCAGTTGCAGGTACAGCGGTACGCCACTGCGCTCGGCCGCCGCGGCATAGTGGCGCATCAGCTCGTTCTGCAGGACAGGGCGGGCCTCGCCGCGGTCGATCAGGCACAGGCCCACCGGCGACAACTGGATGAGGGACCGGCTGAGCTGCTCGCCCTGGTAGACGCGTGCTGCGCGCGCCAGCGCGGGGCCGAACACGCGCCAGTGCAGCCAGGCAAGCAACGTCCACAGGCCCAGCAGCAGTCCGCCCCCCAGCACGGCGGCCACAGCGTACAGGCGCCTGCCATCCTGGGCGATGTCACCCACGCAATAGGTATTCACCAGCAGCCAGTCGGTGCCGGCAACACGCAACGCCTGGTAGAAGCGCGGCCCCTGCCGGAATGCAACCACGGACTCGTCGCCCTGCCTGCCAGCACGCAGCGCACGCATTGCGCTGCCCAGCGGCAATCCGGTGGCATCCGCGGTGCCGGCAACCACACGGCCATCAGCGGTCAACACGAATGACGTGCCGCGATCTGCAACCGCCATCACCCGTGCGAGTCGATCTGTCGGTTCCAGGGTCACGAATGTACCGATCGCACCGCCCTTGTCGTGCGCCGAAAGCCGCACCGCAATCGAAGGTGCGGCGCTCACAGGATGGCGCACCAAGGTGATCTGCATGTCGCTGGCCGTGCCAGGCACAGCAGCTGCGGAGGGCGTCGACAGCAGCTGCAGGTACCGGAACAATCCCGCACGATGGCCGGCCCCGGTGGCAGCCAGCAGGCGCTGTTCGGTCAAGCCGTCCCCCAGCACCAGGAACTGGTGGCTGGGATCGAAGAAGAAGCCGCTGGCAGCCGTATCCGGTTCTCCCTGTGGCGTGCTCAGCCTGCGGATCACCGACAGCGAATGGGCCAATGTGAGATAGCGGTCCAAGCGGGCAAGGGGCCAGGTGTCGGTCCCGACCCCCAGCACCATCTGCGGAGCGCTTTCGGGCCCGGCACTGACGATCATCCGCTGACCACCGGCCAGGTAGCGCTGCCGCTCTGCCAGCCGGGTGGCGACGTCGCTGTCCGGACGATGTCGCCAGGCATACTCGGCCATGTTCAACATGCGCTGGTGTGCCGCGTCCGCCGCCACCAGATGCGCCTCGACTGCGGCATGGGTGCGCTGCAGCCCTTCCAGACGACGTGTCTGGAAGCCGCTGGCGTGCAGCAGCACCAGCGCGACCACCCCGGCCACGATGGCAAGGCTGAGCAGGCAGCCGCCCCACAGCAGCACGCGATGCTGGTAGCGGCGCAGCGCACTGACGTCGCAGTCTTCGCCGTCGAAGGAGCTGCGGCCGCGTAACAGCGGTGGAAGGGAGGGAAACCAGTGCATGGGGGAGCAGGAGGCGGCCCGGCGCACAGCGTCGGGGCGGCGCTCTCGTGGAAGGGCCGGTGATGGGATCACGAGGCTATCGACGCCCTGCCCCCCTCCCCATAGGACGGGGCTGAGTTCGATCCGTCGCGACCTGTCAGGCACCGTCCTGACAGGCGGTCAGTCCCGCAGCAGATGCCGGTGCTTCAGCCGTGTATCGGCCAGCCCCACCGCCAGCAGTACGATGCTTGTCAGCCACCCTGCGGCCAGCAGGTGCATCCATGGCAGCACGAAACCGAGCACCACCAGCGCCGCCGCCCCCGCCAGGTGCGAACGCGGCACGCGGCCGTAGACCGCCCGCTTGTACAGTGCGCTGCCCAGCAGGTAGATCAACGGTCCCGCCGCCAGCATCGCGGCATACGGCAGGGTCACTGCCGCCTCCGGCTCGTCCATCACCAGATCATTGCCGACGGCGGTGGCGATGATGCCGGCGATCAGCAGCGCGTGCACGTAGTGGAAATAGGCGCCGATGCGACCGGGGTCGTCGGAACGGGTGATGGTGTCGGTAGCGTCCCGGCTGGAGATGCCGAAATACAGCCACCACATCGCGATCGTACCGGCGAAGGTCGCCAGCACTGCCGACACCACCGCGCCACTCCATTGCTCCACCTCGCTCAGCACGCCGCCGGTTGCCAGCAGCGTCTCACCCAGTGCGACGATCACGAACAGCTGGCAGCGCTCGGCCAGATGCCCACCTTCGATGGTCCACTCGCGGGTACGCGAGCGACCGAGGCCGGGAAACGCGAAGCCGAACATCGGCGAGATGTATTCGCAGGCGACGGCCAGCGCCCACAGCGCCAGCCGCGCATTGCCTTCGACCGCTGCGCCGGCCAGCCAGAAGCAGGCCGACACGCTGACCCAGGCCAGCATGCGCCTGAAATTGGCGGCCAGCGGGTGTGCGCGCCCTACTTCCAGCAGGACGAACAGCGTCCGCCCCACCTGCATCGTGGCGTAGGCGCCGGCGAATATCCACGCGCGTCCGGCAAAGGCTTCGGGGATGGACGAAGACATCAGCAACGCCAGCAGCATCGTCACGAACATCAGGCCGCGGATGCGAGGCGCCTCCGGGTCGAACCAGTTGCTGACCCAGCACGCGTACTGCCAGCCGAGCCAGACCGCAAACCACAGCACCAGCGTCTGCAGCACGCCCAGCAGGCCCAGGTGGTGCAGCAGGTGGTGGCTGAGCTGGGTGACGGCGAACACGTAGACCAGATCGAAGAACAGTTCTTCGTAGGTCACCCGCGCATGATGGCCGTCGCGGCGACGCAGGGCAGGAAGACGGGGTGATGCCGGCATCGCGGATCCTCGCTTCAGCGGCCCAGCCGCCAGAAAATGACACCGGCCACCAGCGCCGGAACGGCAAACACCAGCAGCAGGATCGGCAACTCCTCGCGCACTGTATAGCCCGCCCGGCTGATCCCCACCCACAGATTGGCCACCGACACCAGCAGCCAGGTGCCGATGAAGGCCAACAGCGCCGTGGGCAGCTGCGAGCTGCCGGTGCTCCAGAGCCTGCCGAACAGGGCGAAGACGCCCAGCAGCAGGAACCCGCCGAAGATCACCAGAAGCACGTGCATGGTCACTCTCCCCGATGGCTGCCCTGCAGCCTATCTGCGGCCGAGTGTGCGCGGCAGAGGGTGATCGTGGATTCACTTTCCGGAAGCGGCGAACAATCCCGTTGTCCGTCACCAGGGCCACAGTAGATGACGCTGCACTGGCGTTGCCGCACGGGCCCATGGCGCCCTTATGGGTGCCATGAAATCTATGCGTGACGCGACGAAGGAGGCCCATGCTAGTTTCTGGGCCTCCTTCATCGGTGTCCTCCCATGCGCCTGCAGACCCTCGCCATCACGCTCGCTGCCCTGCTTCCCGTTGCGGCTTCTGCCGCCGAACCGCCGCTGCCGCAGCTGCGTGCCTACACCGTGGATGCCTCCTGGCTGCAGCCGATGGCGCCGCTGCAGATTGCCGACCACACCTGGCAGATCGGCACCGAAGACCTGACCGCGCTGCTGGTGCAGACGCCGCAGGGCGCGGTGCTGCTCGATGGCGGCATGCCGCAGATGGCCGACCACCTGCTGCGCAACATGAAAGTGCGCGGTGTTGCGCCGCAGGACCTGCGCCTGATCCTGCTCAGCCATGCCCACGCCGACCACGCCGGCCCGGTTGCTGCGCTCAAGCGCGGCACCGGTGCGCAGATCGTGGCCAATGCAGAATCGGCGGTGCTGCTGGCGCGCGGGGGCAGCAACGACCTGCACTTCGGCGACGGCATCACCTATCCGCCGGCCAACGCCGACCGCATCATCATGGATGGCGAAGTGGTCACGGTGGGCGGCATCGACTTCACCGCGCACTTCATGCCGGGCCATACGCCGGGCAGTACCGCCTGGACCTGGACCGACACCCGCGATGGCACGCCGGTGCGCATCGCCTACGCTGACAGCCTGAGCGCACCGGGTTACCAGTTGAGGGACAACCCTCGCTATCCGCGCCTGATCGAGGACTACAAGCGCAGCTTCGCGACGGTGCGGGCGCTGCCCTGCGACGAATTGCTGACCCCGCATCCTGGTGCCAGCAACTGGAACTACAGCGCTGGTGCCAAGGCCGGTGCCAAGGCCCTGACCTGCAAGGCCTATGCGGATGAGGCCGAGAAGAAGTTCGACGCGCAGCTGGCCAAGGAAGCGGCCGGGGCCCGCTGATCCTGTAGCCGAGCCGATGTTCCGCTTGCAGGCAGAAAGCAGCCGAGCGTGGGCTCGGCTCTACACAGGCCGCGTGGAAGGGTGCCGGTCAGACCGACCGGCACCGCCACTGACTGTCAGCCTCCCTGGCCGTGCTGGGCGAAGGGCTCGGTGCTGCCGTCGGTGCGCACCAGCTCGACGGTGTACGGTTGCACGTAGCCATCCGGCATTTCCATGCCCGGCGAGCCGGCCGGCATGCCGGGCAGCACCAGGCCACGCACCGTCGGCCGTTCCGTCAGCAGGCGCTTGATGTCGCTGGCCGGAATATGGCCTTCCACCACGTAGCCATCGATCTCAGCCGTATGACAGGACGCCTTGCCGGCCGGTACGCCGAGGCGCTGCTTGACCGGATGCATGTCATCGGTGTCGCGTATCTCAACCGGGAAGCCGGCAGCCTTCAGGTGGTCGGCCCACACGCCACAGCAACCACAACTGGCCGTCTTGTGAACGATGGCCAGCGGCAGTTCGGGATCGATCGTCGGCCCAGCCGCGACCGCGACCGCGACCGCGACCGCGACCGCGACCGCCGAGGCAGTTTCGGTGGCGGCTGCGGGCGAGGACACGGCTTCTTCGGAGGCGCGCGCGCAGGCGCTGCCCAGCAGAACGGTGGTAAGCAACAGGCTCAGGGAAAGCGTGCGGTTCATGTGTCAGGTTGTCCTTTGCAATCGCAGGCGCGAGCGCCTGCCACCCACACGACGGATGCGCGTGGGTCAGTTGATGAGGGGGATACTGCAGGACGACAGGCATGCAATGCCTGCGCGCGATCAGGCGATCGGCGGACGGATCAGGTGAGGCAGCGCAGGCGCCGGATGACCGGGTCGCAGCGCCTCGCCGGGCACTGCACGCAGCGGCCATGCAGCAAGGCTTCGCGCCGGCGGCAGCATGGCCACACTGGGCTGCACACACTCACAAACCTCGCTGCTGCACGCACCTGCGTCCTGGTCATCGCAGCAGGCGGGCGCGGCAGAGATCGCAGTGTTGGCGCTCTCGTGGGGCGCACCGCAATGACCATCGCCGGCCTGACCGTTGACCCCGCCCGAGGCAAGCGCCAACGCCGGTGCATTCAGCACCAGGGTCAGAAGCAGCATCAGTCGCAGCAGCAGGCCGGATATATCCACGGGCTGATGATAGCCGACGCACGACATGCCCGTCGCCGCTGCCGGATGTCATCATGGAGGACGTTCATTGGAGCTTTTCCATGCCTGCCCGCTGCGCCTCTGCTGCCCTCCTGCTGTCTTCGTTGCTGAGCCTTCCGGCCATGGCAGGCGGACGCCAATGGACCGTGCTGTCCAGCGGCGATGCTGACGACACCCATGAGCGCTGGCAGGTGAGCGCGACGCGGTTGCATACACTGCCCATCTTCGACCCGGCACGCGCCGAGCCGCCGCTGTCAGTGCACCAGGCGACGGCGGCAGCGCTGGCCCACGCACGCCAGCGTTATCCCAGCGATGACTTCGTGGTCTCCGAGGTCAGCCTGCAGCGCTTCACCGCCGGCGCGGCGCCGCCTGCCGAAGACGCAGCGCGCGGCTGGGTGTACCTGGTCAGCCTCGACTACAACGCCAAGGGCTGGACCCAGATGGTTCCTGTGCTGCTGGATGGCAGCATCGTGCTGAGCGACAACGAGAAATCGTAAGGGCGGGGCCTTACGCGGGCACCTCGACCTGCGCACGCATCCGCACCGGAATGGACTTCGCCGCCGGCGTGCCGCTGATGCGGTCGTAGTAGTCC
This sequence comes from Stenotrophomonas sp. 2YAF26, assembly GCF_052114625.1. Classification (NCBI taxonomy): domain Bacteria; kingdom Pseudomonadati; phylum Pseudomonadota; class Gammaproteobacteria; order Lysobacterales; family Lysobacteraceae; genus Stenotrophomonas; species Stenotrophomonas sp. 2YAF26. Next base: position 436,660 of record NZ_JBFRFC010000001.1, read on the forward strand.
AGCGGCAGCAGCGGGTTCAGCTCCGGGTAGTAGCCGGCCAGCGCACCGCGCGGCATCGGATAGTCAAGCACGGTCAGGCCTTCGATGCGCCGCGTCACACCATCGTCGCTGATCGTTTCCAGGCTCACCAGGGCTTCCTTGCCGAGCCCGCGCGCCAAACGGTCTTCGATGTTCATGAACACCACCATGCGGTCGTTGTACACACCGCGGTAGCGATCGTTGTAGCTGTAGATGGTGGTGTTGTACTGGTCGTGCGAACGCACCGTGGCCAGCCGCAGCATCTCCGGGTCATCGACCACCGTGTTCACTTCCAGGCCCGGCATGACCAGGATGTTGGCCTTGCCGTTCGGCGTCGGCCACACGCGCCGGCGCGGTGGAATATCCAGGTGGAAGCCGTGCAGTGCCTGGATGCGCTCGTTGAAGCCTGCGTAGATGTCCGGGTAGACGGCGGCGATCAAGTCGCGGATCGGGCCGTAATCGTGCATGTAAGCGGCCCAGTCCACCTTGCTGCCCGGCAACGTTGCCATCGCCATCCGGCAGACGATCTCCACCTCCGGCAGCACGTGGTCGCTGGCCGGCTCCAGCACGCCGCGCGACGCCGTCACGTTGGACATCGCATCTTCGATGGTGACGAACTGCTCGCCCTTCGGCGTGCGGATCCACTCCGAGCGCGCCACCACCGGCAGGATCAGCGCGTCGCGACCGTGCACAAGATGCCCCCGGTTGAGCTTGGTGGCGATGCCCACGGTCAGTTCCAGTTTGCGCATGGCCTGGTAGGCGCGCTCGGTATCGGGCACGGCATGGATGAAGTTACCGCCCATGCCGATGAACACCTTGGCACTGCCATCGAGCATCGCCGCGATCGACTCGACCACATGGTGGCCGTGCTCGCGCGGCGGATCGAAACCAAACACCTGCTGCACGCGATCCAGGTAGCGCGCCGTGGGCTTCTCGTCGATGCCGACGGTGCGGTCGCCCTGCACGTTGGAATGGCCACGGATCGGACCGATACCCGCGCCCGGCTTGCCGAAATTACCGCGCAGCAACAACAGGTTGGCCACCTGCTGCAGCAGCCGCGACCCCTGCTGGTGCTGGGTCAGGCCCATGCCATAGCAGATGACCGTCGCCTGCGAACGGATGTAGATCTCCGCGCAGCGCCGGATCTGTTCCTGCGCGATGCCCGACACCCGCACGATCTCATCCCAGTCCTGCGCCAGCACGTCCTCGCGCAGCGCCTCCAGGCCAACGGTGTGTTCGGCCAGGAAGGCATGATCCAGCACCTGCTCACCCTGGGCCTCGCGCTCGAACATCACCTTCATCATGCCCTTGATCAGCGCCAGGTCGCCGCCGATGCGGACGTGCACGAACTCGCTGGTGATCTCGGTGGAACCGAAGGTGGCCATCTGCACCACGTCCTGCGGTTCGGTGAAGCGGATCAGGGCACGCTCCGGCATCGGGTTGACCGCCACGATCGGCACGCCGCGTTTGCGTGCTTCCACCAGGTTGCTCATCATCCGCGGCGAGTTGGTGCCGGTGTTCTGGCCCATCACGAAGATCGCCTCGGCGTGTTCGAAGTCGTCCAACACGATGGTGCCCTTGCCCACGCCGATCACCGGCGGCAAGCCCCGGCTGGTCGGCTCGTGGCACATGTTCGAGCAGTCCGGGAAGTTGTTGGTGCCGAACTCGCGCACGAAGATCGAATACAGGAACGCTGCTTCGTTGGGCGTGCGGCCGGAGGTGTAGAACTCGGCTTGGTCAGGGTTATCCAAAGCCTGCAGATGCCGGCCGATCAGCGCGAACGCCTCGTCCCATTCGCAGGGAACATAGTGATCGGTGGCGGCGTCGTAGCGCATCGGCTCGGTCAACCGGCCCTGCAGCTCCAGCCAATAGTCGGTCTGCGCCATCAGCTCGGTGACGGTGTGCTGGGCGAACAGCTCGCGGGTCACCCGGTGCTGGGTCGCTTCCCAGGCCAAGGCCTTGGCGCCGTTCTCGCAGAATTCCAGCTTCTTGCGGTGGTCGGCATCGGGGAACGCGCAGCTGGGGCACTTGAAGCCACCCGGCTGGTTCATCGCCAGCAGTGCCTTCGATCCTTTGCCGATCACGCTCTGCTGCAGCAGCACCTTGGCGGTCGCACCGRCGGCCCCCCAGCCGCCTGCCGGTTGGTTGTAGGGCTTGTAACGCGGCGGCTTCTGTTCGGACATGGTCGGGAACCTGCGTTGGTGGAGTGCCTGCCTGCAGTGCCGGGCCCGCGCCCGGCTGCCGTGGCCAGTCAAGCACGCCGGCAACCGCGGCGCCATAGCCCGACTGTGGTAACGCAGGCTGCCATGGCAACGGTTACCGCCGCGTCTTCACTGGATGGCTGCGTTATTCTGCGGGCGTAGCCTGCCCTTCTGCTTTGCCCAGGATGTGCCGCATGCCAGGATCGACGCCGCCCTCCCCTCCGCCCGCCGGCACGGCACTGCGCACGTTGCAGCGCTGGCGTAGCGCGGGGCAGGAGCAACAGGTGGACGTGATCGCCGAAGAAGTGCCGGTGGTGATGCGCTACAACGGTGCCGCCTTCGCGGTGATGATGGCCACGCCATGCGACCTGGAGGATTTCGCGCTGGGCTTCTCGCTCAGCGAAGGGTTGATCGAGCGTCCTCACCAGTTGCTGTCCATCCAGGTGCAGCCACAACTGGAGGGCATCGAGCTGAATATGAGCGTGTCCGCCGACGCCCCCGGCGCCGCACTGGATCCTGACAACGGGCGCCTGCTGCCGGGTCGCGGCGGCTGTGGGTTGTGCGGTGCACGCCAGCTGGAGGACGTGCTGCGTCCGCTGCCTCCGGTAAAGGACCGCCGCACGTATCAGACGGCTGCACTGCAGCGGGCATTGGCTGGGCTGGCCCTACGCCAGCCGATGAATGCTGCCAGTGGTTCGACCCATGCAGCGGCCTGGGCCGATGCCAGTGGCCGCATCGGCTGGGTGCGCGAAGACGTCGGCCGCCACAATGCGCTGGACAAGCTGATCGGTGCACTGCACCACAACGAACACAGCATCGATGGCGGCCTGCTGGTGGTATCCAGCCGTGCCAGCTACGAAATGGTCAGCAAGGCCGCGCGCGCCGGTGCCAGCGTACTGGCCGCCGTCTCGGCCCCCACTGCGCTGGCCATCGATCTGGCCCGCAGTGCCGGCCTGTGCCTGGTGGGCTTCGCCCGCGAAGAAGGCTTCAACGTGTATACCCACCCGGAGCGGCTGCAGGGGGATGGCCTGCACGGGCATCCGCCTGCCTGACGGGCGCCCTCAGCGGACGGACTGGCTGCTACGCCTTGCGGGACCGCTCGGGAGAGAGCAGCCCGCCGATCCGTTCGGTCACCTGCGCGCGCACGTTCTCGTCCAGCTGGCCTTCGTACATGGCCTCGTAGATCCACAGGCCATCGGCGGCCAGCCGCGCCACGAAATTATCCAGCGCCGCCGGATCGTCGCTGCCGGCGGCCGGTGGCGAAGGCGCCCAGCGCTGCACCACCGGTGCCCACGGCCGCTCGCTGGGGAATTCGGGGTCCACCGAGTCCAGCATGAACATCAGCTCGGCACGGGTGGCACTCTGCGCCGACACACGCACGAAGGTCTGGTAGCGCTCCAGCGCAGTGGCCTCGCCGGCCGACTTGCCCAGCAGCACCTCCATCGATGCTTCCCAGCTCTGCACCAGGTGCTCGTCGATGCCGCGCAGCAACGCTTCGCGCGAAGGAAAGTGGTACAGCAGGCCGCCACGGGTCAACTGCGCCTCGGCCGCCACCGATTCAAAGGTGACCGCACGCACGCCGTCGCGGTTGATCACGCTGACGGCGGCGTCGAGGATGCGCTCGCGCTTGCTGGTTCTCATGCCGTTATTTTACGCGATCGGCGGCGCCGTCGCGGCCACCGGCGCGTCCACGCAGCAGGCGCGCGATGATCACCGCGCCGGCCGCCAGCACCGCACTGATCACCAGCAGCACGATCTGGTAACCGCGATCGTAGGCCGCGGTGGCCAGCGCGAACCACTCGCCCTGCCCCACCTCACGCGCCACGTGCAGCGCCTGGGTGAAGCCCTCGCGCGCCGCGGCGGGAATACCCGCCGACTCCGGCAGGAAAGCGCCGTACATCGCAGCGCTCAGGCTGCCCAGCAGCGCGACGGCCAGCAGGCCGCCGAACTCGTAGGACACTTCCTCCACCGACGAGGCCATGCCCGCACGATGCGGCGGCACGTTGTTGAGGATGGCGGTGGACGCCACCGAGATGGCAGCACCCATGCCGAAGCCGGTGATCGCCATGCCGGCCACCACCCAGCCCAGCCCATGTGGGAAGCCCAGCGCCACCACGCCCACACCTACCGCACCGGCCGCAAGGCCACCGCAGATCAGTGGCCGCAGGCCGACGCGATGCAGCACGCTGCCGCCCAGCAACGCGCTGGGCAGGCTGCCCAGCGCCGCCACCGATACCAGCAGGCCGGCCTGCAACGGGCTGAGGCCGGCCACCAGCTGGAAACGCTGGGTGGTGAGCAGCTGCAGCCCGGCCATCGCAAACAGGGTGAACACCGCCGACAGGGTGCCGGCAAGGAAGGCCGGATTACGGAAGATGGCGAAATCCAGCAGCGGATACGGCAACTGCTGCTGGCGGCGGCTGAAGGCGATGCCGGAGATGACCGCCAGCAGCAGCGAGACCGCTCCCACGCTGTACGAGGGCGGCGTGGCGATCAGTGACTTGATCGCCAGTACCAGGCCCGACAGCGCTGCCAGTGCCAGCAGCGAGGACAGCAGGTCCCATGGGCGGGTGCTGTCGCGCTGCCCTTCCGGTGCCAGCAACAGGGTCGCGATGAAGGCGACCACCACCACCGGCACGTTGATGAGGAACACCGAGCCCCACCAGAAGTGCTGCAGCAGCAAGCCACCGATGATCGGCCCCAGCGCCGCACCGACGATGGCCACCGAACCCCAGATCGCGATGGCGATGTTGCGCTCGCGTTCTTCATGGAAGCTGAGCCCGATCAAGGCCAGCGTGGCCGGCATCATCGCCGCCGCACCCACGGCGAGGAAGGCGCGCGCTGCGATCAGCTGCCCTGCGGTTGCAGAGAACGCCGCTGCCAACGAGGCGATGCCGAACACCACCAGTCCGACCAGGAACATCCGGCGATGGCCGATGCGGTCGCCCAGGGTGCCCGCCCCCAGCAGCAGGCCGGCCATCACCAGCGGGTAGGCGTTGATGATCCACAGCGCCTGCCCGGCACTGGCCGACAGCTCCTCGATCAGGGTCGGCAGCGCGGTATACAGCACCGAGTTGTCCAGCGTGACCAGCAGCAGGCCGGCGGCGACGGTGAACAGCAGCGACCAGCGTCGGGCGCGCGACAGGGACGGAGCACCGTCCAAGGGCTGGGAGAGAGCCATGGGAACCTGGATGGGGAAGGAGTACGCCCATAACTATACAGGATGTCCTGTATAGTTATGAATGTCCCAGCGAACGCCATTCAGCTGCCGAGAGGCGCAATGCTCCCTGCCTCATGACCCTGGGCCTACCTGCACTCCGCAGGCAATGCAGCGACCGCCTGCACTATCGGGTCCTGCATGGCGTGTCCCACCGCGGCATCCAGCTCGCCACGCAGATGGCCGTGCTGCCGCTGCATCTCCTCTTCGCACAGCGCACGCACCCGGGCGCGGGCGTTGCTGCGCAGCGTGCTGCAGCGCCAATCGACCCCTGCCAGCGGCAGCACTGAATAGACCACGCTGTTGCAGGCGTTGCCGGCGCGTTCCGCCAGCGGACGCCCACTGAAGTCACGCGGCACGCTGCTGCGCTGCGGATCGAAATAGCTGTCCGGGAAGGTGCGCGCGTACTGTTCGATGTCCACCTCGATAGTGCCGCCTTCGCCCGCCGGCACGCGCAGTGGCTGACCGCAGCCGGTGGCGTCGGCGCGGTGTTGGATGTACTGGTAGATCGGTCGGTCCAGGCTCGCATCCTGCGCGGTAACGGCGCTGACCGCCGCCAGCACCGGCAGCGACGCGCGGTTGGCCATGCGCGCCAGCACTCCCGCCTGCTCTGGTTCGCAGCGGTCGCGCAGCGTCGCCACCAGCAGGAACAGCAGGTCATCACGAAAGGCCTTGTCGGCAGCCAGGTGATGTTCGATGCGTGCCTGCGCCTCCGCCACCGGTGCGGGAAATGCAACGACCGGTGGCGAGGGCGCGTGCGTTGCGTTCCACAGCAGCGCTACCCCGCTCCCGGCCAGCAGCACCACAATCAGCAGCGCGACGGTGCGTGCGCGGAGCCTCGTCATCGGGTGCTCGTCATTGGCTGATCGCGGAAAGCGTCGCTGCGGCAGCGTCATAGGACGCGCTGGCGATATCCGCCTCGAAGTGCTTCACCTGCAGGCGCCCGGACAGCCGGTAGGGATCCCACAGCGCGCCCATCGTGATGGGGGTGGCCAGGGTCACATGGATGATCTGGTTCGGCGGTGGCGGCGGCACGTGGATGCACGCGCCATAGAACGGCACGAACAGCAGTTCGTCCACCTGCCCGGCGTCGTTCATCGCCAGCGGCACCACATAGCCATCCAGGTCCAGCGCCCGTCCATCCACGCCATCGACCACCGCCGACGAGCCGAACTGCTGCGCGCGTAGCGGGCTGGAGTGATCGATGGCCTGCCCAGGCAGCGAGCCCGAACCCGTATCGTCGATCAAGCCCCCCACCCCGTCCATGCCATTGCCACGCGACAGCCCGATCTGCGGCGGTGGACGCTGGAAGCTGTCCTCTTCGGGCATCAGCGCGTCCCAGCGATCGATCACTGCAGACGCCGCCGCCGGCGACGCAGCGCCATTGCTGGCCTGTGGCGGTGGGGCGTCCACGGCGGGCCTGCCACAACTGGCCAGCAGTACAGCGGCAAGCACACCGCCAAGCAGCTTCGCGCTACGGTTCATAAGGCCTCAGTTCGGCGTCGGCCATGCTGTAGGCGGAGCCGGCAAGATCATCGTCCACCCGCTCGGCGCGCAGCACGCCTGCCAGGAAGAACGGCGAGTACATGTCGGGCATGGCGATCGGCCGCGGCAGCACCACATGCACGATCTGGTTCGGTGGCGGCGGTGGCACGTGGATGCACGCGCCGTAGTACGGCACGAACAGGAATTCGACCAGTCGGCCATCTGCCGCGTTGGCCAAAGGCACCACGTAGCCCGGCAACCGCACTGCGCGATCCAGTACCGCGTCCACCGTACGGAACGTACCGAACTGGGCCATGCGCCGGTTGCCGTTGTGCTGCACCTCCGGCCCCTCACCGCGCTCGAGTGCTGCCAGTTCGTCGCTGGGCAGCATCTGCAGCCAGTCCAGTTCCTGCTCGCTTTGCGTGCCAGCATTGCTCTGTACCGGCGGCGGCGGCAGTGCCTGCACACCGGTATCGGTCGGCCGCGTGCAGGCAACCGGCAGCATTGCCGCAGCCAGCAGCAACCAGCGCACGCCCGCGCTCATGGGGCAGGCGCCAGGCCATCGGCCAGGGTGCGCCGGTAGGCCAGCAGCGCAGGCAGCAGGCCGGCAACCCCGCTGATCAGCAGCACGCCGCCCACCCAGGCCAGTTCACGCGCGTCCGGCCAGACGTGGGTGATCGACAGACCGAAATTGGCCAGCGCCCAGCTGCGCCCGGCCGCGCTGGCACAGGTCAGCACCGCCAGCGCCAACGCGCAGGCCATTGCTGCAGTGGCCACGGCCTCAACGACCAGCAGGCAGGCCACATAGGCCGGGCGCGCACCGGTGGCGCGCAGCACCGCCATTTCTCGGCGGCGTTCCTGCAGCGTCGATACCAGCAGCGCCATCAGTGACACCATGCCCAGCAGCACCACCATCGCACTGATCAGCTGCAGCGCGCGCTCGGCAGTGCCCAGCGACTGCCACAGCTGCTGCAACGTCACGCCGGGCAGGATCGCCTGCAGCGCTTCGTCTGGATACTCATTGATGCTGCGCTGCACGCCGAAGGTGGCGATGCGCGAGTTCAGCCCGAGCATGAAGGCGGTGATGCTGGTCGGGGTCAGGTCAAGCTGCCGTGCCTGTTCTGCGCTGACATGCTGGCTGCGCAACTGCACGCCGGAGCGCCAATCGACATGGATCGCTTCGATCGCCGGCAATGACACCAGCACGGACGAATCCACCGGCGTGCCGGTACGCTGCAGGATGCCGACCACGCGGAACGGCTTGTCGGCATGCGTGGCCAGCGTTACCGCACCAGTGCCATGGGCCAGCACGATCTCAGAGCCCAGGCCGATGTGCGCGGCCTGCGCGACTTCAGCGCCGACCACCGCGTCATACAGGTCGTCGAACGGCTGGCCCTGCGCGAATGCCAGCGCATGCCCTGCGCCATGCCGGTAATGTTCGAAATAGCCGGCGGTGGTGCCGATCACCCGATAGCCACGCCAGGAATCGCCCAGCGACAGCGGCACCGCCCATTTCACCTGCGGCAGCGTGGACAGTTCCTGGTAGGACTGCCAGGACACGTTGTTGGTCGGGTCGCCGATGTGGAAGACCGAGTACAGCAGCAGGTTCACCGGCCCCGAGCGTGCGCCGACGATCAGGTCCGTACCCGAGACGGTGCTGGCAAAGCCTTCGTGGGCCTGCGTGCGGATGCGTTCCACGCCCAGCAGCAGGACCACGCTCAGGGTGATGACCAGCACGGTCAGGCTCACGCTCAAGGCGCGGCTGCGCAGGCTGGCCCAAGCCAACTCAAACATGTGCACCCCCTGCCCGGTTCAGATCACCCAGCGACAACACCTGGTCGAACAACGGCTGCAGGCGGTCATCGTGGCTGACCACCAGCGCGGTGGTGCCAGCGGCGCGGCACTGCGCGGACATCAGCTGCACGAACGCCGTGGCCGCTTCGGGATCCAGCGCCGAGGTCGGTTCGTCGGCCAGCAGTACCGCCGGGCGACCGATCAGGGCACGGGCAGCGGCAACGCGCTGCTGCTGGCCGACGCTGAGCGTGCCTGCCGCGCGCGGCATCAGTGCCGGATCGAGCTGCAGCGCACGCAGCAGACGCGCGATTTCCGCGTCCAGCCCACCTTCAATGCGCGCGTTGCGCAATGGCGAAAAGCGCACGCCCAGGGCGATGTTGTTGCGCACGCTCAGGAACGGCAGCAGGTTGAACTGCTGGAAGATCACGCCCAGCTGCTCGGCACGGAAATGATCGCGCGCGGCGGCACCGAGCGTGTTCACCCGATGGCCGGCAACCCGGATGCTGCCGCTGGCCGGCAGCAGAATGCCCGCCAGCAGGCCCAGCAGCGTGCTCTTGCCCGAGCCGCTGGTCCCGCGCAGCAGCACGCTGCTGCCTGCGCGCACCTGCAGCTGTGCGATGTCCAGCACCGCACGGCCCGCGTAGCCGAACTGCACGCCCTGCAGGTCGATGATGGCATCGTCGTTCATGGCGCCAGCGGCACCCGCAGGCTGCCAGCAGTAACCACGCTGCGGCCTTGCCCGGTCGATGTTGCGGTGTTGACGATCACCTCGTGCAGCCCCGGAAACAGCGTAGGCAGCGGCAATGCCAGCCCGCGCAGTGCTGCCGGGTTGGCGCAGTGGTAGCGCAGTGCGGCGGTGAATCCAGCGTGCGTATGCTGGCCTGGCTGTGCTGCCACAGCCACTGGCGCAAAGCCCTCCGCAGTCGCCTCGGCATGGTCCAACCGGCACTGCGCAGCGGTCGGCAGCGTGACCCAGCTGCCGCTCTGCAGGATCGATCGCGCCCGCGCCAATGCGGCTTGTTCGCGGCTGTCCGCCGGCGGTCGTTCGAAATCGAGGATGCCGATGCCGGGCGCACGCAGTGCCAGTTCCAGCGTTCCCTGGTCCACGGCCAGATCGACATCGGCCTGGCCATGGACATGAGCACCGTGATGGCGCACGTCGTGGGCGTTCGCAGAATGGGCAGCAAGCAGCAGCAGAAGGGCGGTAGAACGTTTCATCGGGCGGCTCCGTATTGTTACTATGTAACATTATGGACCACATCCCGATCTCGCCCGCAAGGGCCCGCACCCAACCGCCAGCTTCGGCACGCTGGCATCCCCGTTTCGATCTGGCTGGTGCCTGGCTGTCGCTGGCCTGTGCCGCGCATTGCGTGGCCCTGCCCCTGCTGCTGGCCTTCACGCCGGCGGCGATGATGGCGCTGCGCTCGTTCCAGCACCCTGGCCATGGCGCGATGACCGCACTGCTGGTGATGTCGCGCTGGGAATGGCTGTTCGCGCTGCTGGCCTCGTTGATCGCCCTGCTCAGCACCGCCGCCGGCCAGCGCCGCCATCGACGCGCCCTGCCGCTGTGCGTGGCCCTGGCAGGCGCGATCCTGTTGCTGTCCGCCTCGCTGTACCTGCCGTTGAAGGAATCGCTGCTCTGGCACGGCGCTGCCACCGCCTGTGGTGGGGTGATGCTGGCGATCGCACATCTGCGCAACCGGCGGGCCCTGCGGCCCGCCGGCTGACGCCCGCTCAGAACCGGTAGCCGACCTCGGCGCCGACAATGCGCGGGCTGTCCACCGGCCCGTAGTAGTTGCCGTCGCGGCCGAAGGCCAGGTTGTCGAAGATCAGGCCATTGATGCGGCGCTTGTCGGTCAGGTTCTGCACGAACACGCGCGTGCTCCACGGCCCGCGCTCATAGCCCAGTTGCACGCCGAGCACGGCCACGGCCGGCTGGAACGCGCGGTTGCGCTCGTCCAGCGCGCTGGAACCGGTGAACTGCGATTCCACCCGGGCATAGATGCCGGAGTCGAACTGATACCGCGCGGCCAGGTAGCCGGTGTAGTGCGGCGTCAGCTTGACCCGCTTGCCGTGCAGGTTCTCCTGCGGGCTGACCCACAGCTTGGTGTACGTCGCATCGACGTAGCCGACATTGGCCATCACCGTGAACCCGGGCGCGACTTCAAACACCCCTTCCAGCTCTGCGCCACGCGAGCGTATCGAGGCATCCGAGCCCACGTAGTCGGAGGAGATCGGCCGGCCGTTGGCATCGGTGGCCACCTGGATTTCCTGCCAGTTGTCCGAGCTGATATGGAACAGGGCGCCGCCGATATGGCCGCGGCCGCCCGCCAGGTTCATCTTGAAGCCCACTTCATGGCTCCACATGCGTTCGGATTCGTAGCGCAGCACCTTGTCGTTGATCACATCGCTCTGCGCGGCGGCCAGGTTGAAGCCACCGGGGATGTAGCCCTTGGCCGAGGCCGCATAGAACGACAGATCATCGCTGGCGTCATAGCGCAGCGAGACGCGCGGCAACGTGGCCGAGAACGTATGCGCCAGGGCTGCGTCGCGGTAGCGGACCAGGCCCCCCGCACCCAGGTCGAGGAATCCGGCGCGCTGCTCGGTGGAACGGCGGGCCTGCTCGTGGCGGATGCCGAGGCTGGCGGTCAGCTTCGGCAATGCCGGCAGCGTATAGCTGGCGGTGGCGAACACACTGTAGTCCTCACCCTTGGAGGTCTGCCGCGGCGCCAGGTTGTAACTGTCCAGCCCGCGCAGCGCCGGGCCGACGAAGGTGCCCTGGATCGAATCCTTGTCGATGAGGTAGGTCGATACACCGGCCATCCAGGTCAACGCCTGGTCGCTGGGCGAGCTGAAGCGCGCCTCGGCATTCCAGGCATTCTTCTTGTCATATATGTACCCGGCCAGCGCGGAGCTGGCGGTCATGTCGAAGTCGTAGCCGGCTGAGCTCGCTTCCTCGCTGCGGTACGACGCGGCCACATCCAGGGTGCCGGCCTGCAGTTGCCATTGCGCGCTCAGGCCTGCGACGGTCTCGTCCTTTTCGGTGCGCTTTGGCGCATCGTTGATGTAGGTGAAGTCACCTGCATGACGGCCACCATTGAGGCGGTCTCCATAGGTGCGGTTGTACAGGCCGGTATCCAGCGGCAGGTACTCGTACTCGAACATGCCCGGTGCGCGCGTGCGCAGGTGATAGGCCAGGGCGTTGACGGTCACGTAATCGCTGGGGCGCCAGCGCAGCTTGCCCTGCAGGTAGCCCTCTTTCACTTCGCCGCGCGCGCCGTACGGGGTCAGGTTCTTCAGGTGGGCATCCTCATCGGACCCCATGAACGCCACCGAGCCCGACAGCGTGCCGTCCTTGCTCAGCGGGCCTGCCAGGAAGCCATCCACGGCCGTACCGTTGCCATTGCCGAACCAGGTGCTGCGTACGTTCACCTCACCCTCGCGGGTATCGGACGGGCCGCGCGTGCGCACCAGCACCAGCCCCGATTCGCTGTTGGCGCCGTACAGGGTTCCCTGCGGCCCCCGCAGCACCTCGACCGATTCCACCTGGTTGAGTACCGCGTTGCTCAGCTCACGGAACGGAATGCCATCGATGTACACCGACGCGCGGTTGACCAGGAAGGGATTGGATTCGATGCCGCGGATGGAAATGAACATGTTGCTCAACTGGCCCATCACGTTGAACTTCACGTTTGGGGCAAGCTTGTCCAGGTCACGGAACTCGGTGACACCGGCTTCTTTCAGCGCCTGCCGGTCAAGCACGGTCACCGACAGGTCACTCTTCAGGTAGGGCGTATCGCGCTTGGAGCCGGTGACCACCACGCCATCGAGGGTGGTGGCATCGGCGGACTGCGCGTGGGCGGGAAGAACAGGAACGAGCAATGACGCTGCAACGAGGGCAACGGAGGAAACGGGGGCTTTCAAGGGCAACCTCATGGGGAACGGAAACGCGCCTGGCGGGCCGGCTGGCGCAAACTGTTATCCTGTAACATTCCGTGTTCGCCGCCACTCCATTGCAGTCAGCGCTGCTCCATTCCTGGACCGACCATGCCCGCCCTCGCCGACCAGTTGCACCGGGAAGCCGCCCAGCCCATGGAGGGAACCGTGACCAGCGAGGATGGCTCGGTCGTTCTGCTGCGCCATGGCTTCCAGGCCAGCGAAGGCCCCATGGGGCACCCGCACCAGCTGCGCCTGGGCCTGCTGCTGGCCGGTGGCGGCAACCTTTACCAACGCACCACTGGCGGGGTCCTACAGGCGCCGTGGCATCGAGGCCAGTTCAACGTGGTACTGCCCGGCGATCGTGGACACTACGCCAGCCCTGCGGTGGAGCTGCTGGGAATGGCCGTCGATACCGCGCAGTGGCGTGATGCGCCTGGCGGCTTCCCAGACATCCACGCCCTTTCCCTGCGGCTGCATCGCGACCCGGTCATCGCTTCCGTACTGCACGCGCTATGGTCCAGCGCGCAGGCTGACGCCAGCGTGCCCGGCTTCCTGCAGTACGGCGCAGAAGTCGTGGTGCGGCGATTGGCGCAGCTTGCCGGCCAACCACGCGCCCGGCCGCCGATGGCCGCGCCGTTGTCATCGCGGCAGCTGCGCCAGCTGCAGGACTTCATTGATGAACACCGTTCCCAACCGCTGGATGTCGCAGCGCTGGCCGGCGTACTCGGCATGGAACCGACCACTTTCAGCCGCGCCCTGCGCGCCGCCACCGGCATGCCGCCGTATGCCTACCTGACCCAGCACCGCATGCAGTGGGCGCAGTGTGCGTTGTCCGCAGGGCAGCGTGTCACCGAGGTTGCGCTTGCCTGCGGCTACGCCAATCCCAGCAAGTTCGCCGCGGCCTTCCGGCGTGTTGTCGGCGTCTCCCCGTCAGCCTGGTCACGCCAGTAGATCCACGCCATGCGTGGATGAGCCGCCGCACGCGCGCTCCTGCTCGAACACACCCGCCACCCAATCAATGAACACCCGCAGCCGCGGCGATGGCGTGCGGTTGCGCGGATAGACCAGGCTGACCGGGCTAGGTGTGGGTGGCATCCCGGGCAACAGCTCCAGCAATTGCCCGCGCGCGATGTACGGGGCCATCCGGTAACGCGGTGCCTGGATGATGCCCAGCCCAGCCAGCGCAGCACCGAGGAAGGCGTCGGCACCGGACACCCGCACGCGTGCCGGCAACGGCATATGGCGCACCTGGCCGCCCTGCTGGAACTCCAGCGGAATCAGCTGACCGGTGGCGCTGGAACGGTAGCCGACCATCTGGTGTCCCGCCGCCAGCGACGCGATGTTTTCCGGCCGCCCGTGTGACTTCACGTAGGCGGGCGACGCCACCGTGACCTCGCGCAGCAACGCCAGGCGCCGTGCGGCCAGATCGCTGTCGGCCAGGGTGCCCACGCGGATGGCCCCATCCACCCCCTCGCGCAGCAGGTCGACATAGCGGTCGCCCTCGCTGACCTCCAGTTCGATGTCCGGGTACCGCTGCAGGAAATCCGGCAGATGCGGAAACAACAGGTGGCGCCCCAGCGTACCGTGCACCTCGATGCGCAGCGGCCCGCGTGGCGGCACGTCACGGAACGCGGCTTCGGCATCGTCCATGTCCGCGATCAGGCGCAGACAGCGGCCGTAGAAGGCCTCGCCTTCCAGCGTCGGCACCACCACGCGCGTGGTCCGGTGCAGCAGGCGCACACCCAGACGCTGCTCCAGTGCTTTGATCGCGTCGGTCACCGTGGCCCGCGGCAGCCCCAGGTCTTCGGCGGCACGGCTGAAGCTGCGGCGCTCGACGATCCGCACAAACGCACGCAGGGCGGTGAATCTGTCCATTGTTCGGGCGGCCGGATGATGTTTCCGGATTATCCATGATTATCCGCGACGGCGGAGAGACCAAGATGGCCGTGCGCCATGCCGGCGCGCACTTCTGGAATCTGCCATGACCTCCTCTGCTTCCCGCTCTGTCGCCCTGGTCACCGGGGGCTCCCGTGGCATCGGCGCGGCCATCTCGCGCCGTCTGGCCGCCGACGGCCATGCCGTGGTGATCAACTATGCCGGGCGCCGTGATGAGGCCGAAACACTAGCTGCCGAATTGACCGCCAGCGGAGGGCACGCCATCGCCCTGCAGGCCGATGTCGCCGACCCGCAGGCCGTGCACGCGCTGTTCGACGCCATCGAGGCACGCTTCGGTGGCATCGATGTGGTGGTCAACAGTGCCGGCGTGCTGCAGTTGGCCGCACTGGCCGACAGCGATGATGCCCTGTTCGACCGCGTGATCGGCATCAACCTCAAGGGTGCATTCAATGTGCTGCGCGAGGCCGCGCGACGCGTGCGCGATGGTGGCCGCATCGTCACCCTGTCCACCAGCGTGGTTGGCATCAAGCTGGAAAACTACAGCGTGTATGCCGCCAGCAAGGCCGCGGTGGAGACCATGGGCGCGATTCTCAGCAAGGAACTGCGTGGACGCGGCATCACCGTGAACGCGGTGGCGCCCGGGCCGACCGCCACCGATCTGTTCCTGGACGGGAAGTCGCCGGAACTGATCGATCGGCTGGCGAAGATGAATCCGTTGGAGCGGCTGGGTACGCCGGAAGACATCGCCGGCGCGGTGGCGTTCCTGGCCGGTGCCGATGGCGGCTGGATCAATGGCCAGGTGCTGCGCGCCAATGGTGGGATGGTGTAGGTCGCATGCCAACCAAGGTTGGCATCTACCAGATCACGCCACATCGGTAGTCGCCCACCTTGGTGGGCGCGCGGCATGCCAACCAAGGTTGGCATCTACCAAGGGCGCCTCAATGCGGTGTGCGCGGTTCCGGTAGACGCCAACCTTGGTTGGCGCCGCCCCTCAACCGCCGGGCATGGCCCGGCGCTACCGTGGGTGTTACCGGCTCATCGAATACGGTGCCTGCGCGCCCTGCCCCGGCCAGTCCTTGTTCGGTTCGGCCTGCATGGTGAAATGCAGCTCGCCACCGGCCAGGATCTCATCGTGGCGCAGGAAGGTGCGCTGCAATGGCTTGCCGTTGAGGGTCACGCTGCCGACATAGGTGTGCTTGTCGTCCAGCCCTTCGGCCACGATGGTGAAGGTCTTGCCGTTGGGCAGCCGCATTGCGGTCTTCGGCAGGAACGGGCGGCCGAGGATGTACTCGCCCGAGCCAGGCGCTACCGGGTAGAAACCCAGCGCGGTGAACACGTACCACGCCGACATCTGGCCCACGTCATCGTTGCCGGCCAGGCCATCGGGACGATCGGCATACTGCGTGTCCATGATCTGCTTCAGGCGTGCCTGCGTGCGCCACGGCTGGCCGGCATGCGAGTACAGGTAGGCCACGTGGTGGCTGGGCTCATTGCCATGCGCATACCAGCCGATCAGGCCGGTGATGTCTTCCATGTGCTCGAAGATGGCCGGATCGACCTTCGCGTTGAACACTTCATCCAGGCGCGCCAGCAGTTTGTCGCTGCCACCATGCGCTGCGGCAAGGCCGGCCACATCCTGCGGCACGTACCATGAGTACTGCCAGGCATTGCCTTCGGTGTAGTCGGTGCCGTAGCCACTGGCGCTGGGGTCGAACGGCGTACGGAAGCTGCCATCGCGCTTGCGCGCACGCATGAAGCCGGTGTCCTTGTCGAAGGCGTTGCGCCAGTTGCCCGCGCGCTTGTCGAAGGTTGCGGCCACATCGGTCTTGCCCATCGCCTGCGCCATGCGCGCGATGGTCCAGTCATCGAACGCGTATTCCAGCGTCTTGCTGGCTGCTTCGCCCTCCTCGTCGATCGGCACGTAGCCCAGCTCACGGTACTGCGCGATGCCATCGTAAGGGCCGTAGTTGGCGGTCTGCACCATCGCCTTCAGCGCCTTGTCCGCGTCGAAGCCGCGAATACCCTTCACGTAGGCATCGGCGATCACCGGCACCGCGTGGTAGCCGATCATGCACCAGTCTTCCAGGCCGTGGAACGACCACACCGGCAGCATGCCGTAGGGGCTGTGCTCATGATGGGCGAGCATCGAGTTGACGAAATCGCTGTTGCGCTTTTCCGGCTGCACCAGGGTCAGCAGCGGGTGCAGCGCCCGGTAGGTATCCCACAGCGAGAACGTCGAATAGTTCGTGTAGCCCTTGGCCTGGTGCACGGCGTTGTCAGCGCCGCGGTACTGGCCGTCGGCATCCATGAACAGCGTCGGCCCCAGCAGCGTGTGGTACAGCGCGGTGTACGCGCTGCGACGCGCGTGTTCGGGTGCATCGATATCCAGCACCGACAACGCCTGCGTCCACTCCTGCTTCGCCTGCGCGCGCACACGGTCGAAATCGAAGTCGGCCACTTCCGCATCGAGGTTGGCGATGGCGCCCGCCTCGCTGACCGGCGAAATGGCCACCTTCACCACCAGCGGTGCATCCAGCTTGCCGAAGTCGAAGGTGCCCACCAGCTGCCGCCCCTCGATCTGCGCGCGCTGCGCCGGGTCCTTCTCGCCCGGGGGCGCGAAGCCCTTGTAGACGATGTCCTGTTCGGTGTTGTGCAGCGCGTGGCTGGCCAGCGGCCGCGAGAAGCGCATCGCGAAATAAAGCTGGCGGCCGGCGGCCCAGCCACGCGTCTCGCGGAAGCCGGTGATGGTGCCATCGCCACGCACGCGTACCCGCGACCACAGGATCTTGCCCGGGTAGTCATACATGCTGGTACGCATGTCCAGCAGCACCTTGCCTTCGCTGCCCTTCGGGAACGCATAGCGATGCACGCCCACGCGGGCGCTGGTGGTCAGCTCGGCGCGCACCTTGTAGTCGTCCAGGGTGACCGCGTAATAGCCCGGTTCGGCCTTCTCGTCATCGTGGCGGAAACGCGAGGCGTAACCACTACGTGGCTTTTCAGGGTCGCCGCGTTCCAGGCCAGGGTTGCCGGTGAACGGCATCAGCAGGATGTCGCCCAAATCGGAATGACCGGTGCCGGAAAAGTGCGTGTGCGAGAAACCGACGATGCTGCTGTCGTCGTAACGATAGCCCGCCGCCCAGCCGTAGGCCTTCTCGCGCGGCTGGATGCGGGTGTCCGGGCTGAGCTGGACCATGCCGAACGGCACCGTTGCGCCGGGATAGGTGTGCCCCTCACCGCCGGTACCAATGAAGGGATCGACCGAGGCATAGGCCTTGTCGGCGGAGGTCTTGGCCGGGGCGGCCGCAGCCAGGCCGGAGGCGAACATCGCCGTGGCGGCGACAGCGATCAGGAGACGACGGTCCAGCGTGGGCATCGGCATTTGGATCGATTCAGGTGGTGGTCAGATCCTAGCACCGGGGTGGCGGTGTCGCATGCTGCAGTGCGGATGCCGCCTTCAACGCGTGCATCCGCAACCGATTGGATGGATCGACACTGGAATTGAAGGGATGCTGCCAGGGCTGGCAGACCCATTTCGATGCGAATGCGCAAGCGGTTGTCGGAATGGGCACTACTGAGACAACTCAGCCCGTAAATGGAGACGTCCAGATGCAATGCCGGGTGGAACAGACCGCCAATGCGTGCGCAGGGTATCCGCGCAGCGCGAACACCGCTGCCGGGCTTGGAACCCCGGAATGAGCTACGGGAGCTGCTTGCCGTGACTACGGCGGGCGGTGCGCGGCGGCCGCATGGCCCTCCGGCTTTTCCCAGAGCTCAGCCGAAGTTCCAACCCCGCACCGCCCGCCACCCTTGCGGTGGCCACGTCCCCTCAAGGAGCCATCGCATGTCGCATGAACCGCCCATCCTTACCCCGAAATGGAATCCCTGTTCTTCCGCATCGAGCACGCTCTGAACACCGCCGAGGGCATGGCGATGATGATCGGCGAGAACGAACCGGCCGACCCACAGGCACATCTGCGCCCGGGTTACAGCGCGCAGAAGATCAGTGTTGCGATGATGGCGCTGAGCCAGCATGGCCGGCGGTTGCTGCATGAACTTCGCGAGCAGCATGTGCGGGTGACGCTGCATTGAAGCGTGTAGAGCCGAGCCCATGCTCGACTCTGGTGTGATCGAGCACTACGGTTGGTGACGGAGCAAGCCGAGCATGGGCTCGGCTCTACAGGAGCCGGTCAATCCGGCAGCGCGCTCTGCAGTGTGGCGAGATCTGCCGCATCCACCGGCCGCACCACGCGCGCAACTTCCGTGCCATCACGCAGCAGGATCACGGTCGGCCACAGCTTCACCTGGAACGAGCGGCCCAGCGGCTTGCCCTTGCCGTCTTCGATTTTCCAGTGCGGCAGATCATGTGCCTCGACGAAAGCCTGCAGTGCCGGTTGTGCAGCCTGGCAATGGCCGCACCACGGTGCACCGAATTCCAGCAACAGCCAACCGGCCTGCGCATCCACCTCCGCGCGGGCCGGCTCGGCTGCCACATGGTCACGCATGAAGGGCATGCCGGTTACGCCTGCAGCGTGCGCTGGATGTCTTCCAGCGGCGCGTTGGTGAGATCCTTGGCGATGTCGGCCAGCAAGCGCGCCTGCGTCTCCTTATGCAGCAACGGACGGATGCGGCCCAACGTGGTGGGATCGGCAATCAGCACCAGATGCGCATAACGGTTGTTGAGCGCGTCTTCATTGAGCTGCTCGGCCACCTGCTTGGCGAAGGTCGCCTCGTTGAGCTGCGAGATCGACATGTCCTTGGGCACCGCACCGGATGGCCCCTGACCGGACACACCCTGTTCGCTGATGTCCTGCAGGCGCAGCTCGCCTTCCTGTTTCAGGGTGAGCTTGTGCTCGTTGCCGACGTTGGTGAACACGCGGGCCGAGCCACCATCGGCGACGATAACCAAGGTGCCTTCGGGAATGCGACGGGTCATGCGTTACTCCTTGCGTTGGTTCGTGACCACCGTAAAAGCCATGGCGTGAGCGAAGCGAGCACAACATGTTCATTCGATGTGCGTGGGTCATGTGCATGAACAGGCAACATGGAACGCTGCGTTTGTACTGACGCGATTCTCGGCACGCTCACACTGTAACCGTTATCATGAACGCATGATCGACACGACCCACTGCACGTCAGCATCTGTTGCTGGCCTGCGGGAAGCACTGCCGACCGGCGCTTCGCTTTCCATCATTGCCTCTCCCTCGCCTTTCCATCGCCTCGCGCTGGATCCCGGCGGATGACGCCTGCGGGCCCTGCCCCGCCTGTTCCCTGCGCCTGCCCCACCCGCGCGTGCGCTGACACGTAATCGGACCCATCCGTTCGTCCTGCATGTCGCTCTGCGTTCTGGCAGCGGGCAATGCGTGTTGCGTGCGCGGCGTTTCATCGCACACGCCTTTCGCCCCCTTCCGGGTCTTCCATCCGATGCCCCTGCGCCTGCTGCGCCAGCATCGCCGTTTCCGAATTCCGGGACATTCGTACCGCCCATTCCAACGCCATTTCCATTCTTCCAAGGGAGTCCCCATGCAGGACAACTCCGATGCCCATGCCCATTTCGGCTGGTTCAAACGCCGCCGCCATCTGAAGGTCGACGAGATCACCGTTGTCGACAAACCCATGCTTAAGCGCGCCGTAGGCGCCGCTGCACTGGGCAATGCGATGGAATGGTTCGACTTCGGTGTCTATGGCTATCTTGCCGTCACCATCGGCCAGGTGTTCTTCCCGTCCAGCAACCCCACCGCACAGGTGATCGCCGCGTTCGCCACGTTTACTGTGGCCTTCCTGGTACGTCCGCTGGGCGGCATGGTCTTCGGGCCCCTGGGCGACCGCTACGGGCGCCAGAAGGTACTGGCCTTCACCATGATCATGATGGCACTGGGCACGTTCGCCATCGGCCTGATTCCCTCCTATGAGCGCATCGGCATCTGGGCGCCGGTGCTGTTGCTGCTCGCACGCGTGGTGCAGGGCTTTTCCACCGGCGGCGAGTACGGCGGTGCGGCGACCTTCATCGCCGAGTACTCCACCGACCGCAACCGCGGCCTGATGGGCAGCTGGCTGGAGTTCGGCACGCTGGGCGGCTATATCGCCGGTGCCGGTACGGTGACCGCACTGCACATGCTGCTGAGCAGCGAACAGATGCTGGACTGGGGCTGGCGCATTCCGTTCCTGGTGGCCGGCCCACTCGGCCTGCTGGGTCTGTACATGCGCATGCGGCTGGAGGAAACGCCAGCGTTCCGCGCGTTCGCCGAAGAGGCCGAGAAGCGCGACCATGAGCGCCCCGGCCTGGTCGACCTGTTCCGCGTGCACGGGCGCCAGCTGATCGTCTGCATGGGCCTGGTGCTGGTGTTCAACGTGACCGACTACATGCTGCTGACCTACATGCCCAGCTACCTGAGCGTGACCATGGGATATGCGGAGAGCAAGGGCCTGCTGCTGATCATCATCGTGATGCTGGTGATGATGCCGTTGAACATCGTGGGTGGCCTTTTCAGCGACAAGCTGGGCCGGCGCCCGATGATCATCGGCGCCTGCATCGCGCTGCTGGTGCTGGCGGTGCCGAGCCTGCTGCTGGTGGGCAGCGGCAACGACTGGCTGATCTTCCTTGGCCTGATGCTGCTGGGCCTGGCGCTGGTGTGCTTCACCAGTTCCATGCCGTCCACACTGCCGGCGCTGTTCTATACGCCGGTGCGCTACAGCGCTCTGTCGATCGCCTTCAACGTCTCTGTGTCGCTGTTCGGTGGCACAACGCCGCTGGTAACCGCCTGGCTGGTGGAACGCACGGGCGATCCGCTGGTACCGGCCTACTACCTGATGGGCGCGGCGGTGATCGGCCTGATCACGATGATCTTCGTGAAGGAAACCGCCGGCCTGCCGCTGCGTGGTTCGCCGCCGGCCGTGGGCTGCGACAAGGAGGCGGCCGCGCTGTTGAAGAGCGATGCACCGGTCACGGTGGACCGCGCCCTGCCGCCGTTGCCGGACGTGGCCGAACCGGAACAGGTGACCCCAGCCTGAGTGGCTGCGGTGGCGCCAGGCATTGCCTGGCGCTGCCGTCAGCGCAGGGCTAGTCGGCGCGGGTCAGCTTGCCCGGGGTCCAGCGCAGGGTCCAGACATAGTCGCCATCAGGCGGGCAGACATGCTTGTAATCCACGACATCGCACGTGCGTGCACCGGCAGCGACCTTGAACGCGACGATGATGCGGTCACCTTCGATCCTGATGGAGTGCACCGCACCAGGAATCTGCTCACCCGCGTCATCGCCGTAGCCTGAAGCGCGGATGGCGGCGAAATCCTCTGCCTCCACCGGCGACAGACTCTTCGGGTTCTCCTGGCCACGCGGGTCGTTCCTGCTCAACGCGGTCATCACCGCCACCACATTGCTCTGCGCGAACGAGCCACCGGTATAGGTCGATGTGTAGAGATAGATGACCTCTGCGCGGCCATCACCGTCCAGATCGGCAACGGCGGTCCACACGGGACGGAAATCACTCTCGATGTCATCGCCTGGGATACGCCGCAGCGAAGCTTCGGCTGCGTGGAACGCCTGTACCAGGCTCGGTGGCGATGCCTGCGATGCGGCAGATGCCGGGCCACCGCCCACCAGCGCGCAAAGCGCCAATGCGGAAGGCAGCAGGACGGGATGAAAAAATGCAGGTCCGTGCATGGTGTTCTCCTTGGTGATTCGTTGCGTGCATACACCTGGCATGGCCTGGCGCTGCCGTTGATGCGGACTAGTCGGCGCGGGTCAACTTCCCCGGGCTCCAGCGATACACCCAGGCATGCTGACCTTCCGGTGGGCAGGCCACCTTGCCACGCACGCACAGCTTCGAACTGCGGGTGCTGTTGAAGGTCACGCGGATGCGGTCACCGTCCATGGTGATCGTTTCCATTTCGCCGGGAATGTGCACAACAGCGTCATCGGCGTAGCCGGAAGCGCGGATCAACGCGTAGGTTTCATCGTCATAGGCGGATTTGCCGGGTGACGTGGCCTGGCCTCGTGCATCGCCTTCGGCCAGCGGGGTCATCACCACCAGCTCGTTGAGCTGCATCGCGCTGCMGGTCTGGGTCGCGGTGTAGAGATAGATGATCTCCGGGCGGCCGTCGCCATCGAGGTCGGCATTGCCGGCCCACAGCGGGCGGTAGTCGTACTGGCTGTCGGTGCCCGGGTGCAGGCGCAGCGATGCCTCGGCGGTGCGGCGTGCCTTGTCGTAGCTCATCGGCTCGTTCGGCGCCTCGGCCTTGGCGTCGGCCGGCGTTGCATCCTGTGCCAACAGCGGCGCCGCCACCGTCAATGCCATGGCCGCCACCAGCGCGCGCAGGCCAGTGGCCTGCCAGTGCTTCCGCTCGTACATCCGTGTTCCTCGATCAATGAATCTGCGGGCTCGGATCATCGCACAGGCGGGCCGGCAAGCGGCGTACTGTCAGCATGCAGTTCCATCGCGCGCATGACGATGGGCTTGGCCCAGTCCGGGGTGTGCAGCAGCTCCACCACCGACACCGGATACTGCAGGCCCTGGCGATCCAGCGCCAGCACCGGCAAGGGGGCAACACGTCCGTAGCGATCGGCCGGCGCGCTGTTGTCATACACGTGCAGTTCGGCCAGGTGCGGCATCAATGCCAACAGGTTCTCGCGTGCGGAATCGAAGCGCGCGCGGATCTTGTCCTGCGGGATATCATGGCCACCGGCGGCAACGCGGGCCGCCACGCGGGCAACATGCAGTTCGACGGTGGCCAACCCGCAGAACCAGATCGCCACGTCGTGCTGGCTGCAGGCCTCGCGCAACAGGCGCGGAATGGTGTTGCCGCCCAGGGTGGTTTCAAAGGCGAAGTCGCTGCCGTCGGCGATCGCCTGGCGCAGCCGTCTTGCGCCCTCCTGCCACGCTTCAGCGTTGGCTTCGGCCAACGGCCAGCCCGCCGCCACCAGCCGTCGGGTGAAGCTGTCCGGGTTGTACCAGCCCAGGCCGTCGGCCTCCAGCCAGGTGCCCAGCAACGAACTCTTGCCGGCGCCGTTGACGCCGGCCAACGCCAGGATCCGCCCCATGATTCAGAGCGGACGGCCGAGCGCGACCTTGTGGCCGCGGCGGATCGGCTTGCCCATCACCTTGCCCAGCCCCTCACCCTGCTGCAGCCCGGCCAGCGCCTGGTCGAACTCGGTACGCAGGCGCGAGAGCACGTCGCTGCGCTCCTCGCTGTCACTGCCGCTGGCCCTGGCCAACAGCTCCTGGTAGGTCTTGATGTCCACGATCACCGCCTCGGGGTGATTGTGGTTGGTGATGACCAGCGCCTGCTTCTCGCGCACGGTACGCATCAGGCTGGGCCAGCCACGGGTCTTGACCGAGGATGCCGGGGCCTTGTCGAGGCCGGGCAGGTCGAGCGGGAGGGTCATGGCACGGCTCCAGCGGAAGGATATGCGGCCACTATACCCAATTTGGCCAAATTGGGGATTAATGGACTGCCCCCCCTCCTGCCTCGCCCAACGGCTCAGAACGCCCGTTCCCATTTCAGGCTCAGCAGACTGCGGTCGTGGCTGTACAGCCAGTCTACGTTGCTGTCGATGCGTGCGTAACGCAGGCTCAGGCTGGGGACCAGCCCAGCTACGGCCAGGCGCTCGCTGCGCACGATGGCGATCAGGTTCTGCTCGCTGTCCTGCCGACGCGCCTCCAGCAACGGGCTCCAGGCATCGTATTCACGCTCACGCAGCGACACGAACACCGTGGCCGTGGTGCCGCTCCACTGGCGCGCTGCGCCCAGGCGCAGGCCGCGTTGCCGGTAGCCATTGGCGGGATCGGCGGCGCTGCTGTCACTCAGATCGGCCCCGGCAAACACCGTCCAGCGCGGGTTGAGCGCGCGGAACCAGGTGGCATAGATCGCCGCCAGTTCACCGTCGTAGTTGCTGGCCACGCCCTGCTGTCGATAGCGCTGGCGTTTCCAGTCGGCTTCCAGTTTCAGCAGGCTGCGCGCATCTGCGGCGAACTGCCATTCGCCATGCATGCCGGCACCGCCCTGCAGCGCGTGGTTGCCGAGCCCCTGGTAATCGTAGCTGGGCGCCAGCAGCAAGGTATGCCGTGCGCTGCGCCAGCTGTAGCCGGCCTGCACGGTGGCATTGAGCTCGTTGTAGTCGCTGTGCCCACGCCACGCCTGGCCGAACGCCAGCCCGCGCAGGTACAGCCCATGGTGGCCGGCCAACGGCAGGCGCCGTTCCAGACTGGCGTCGTAGTCCAGGCCGAACGCTGCCTGTGCATCGGGCAACCGGCGTTCGATGAAGCAGGTGGTGCCGTCACCAAACAGGCAGGTGCGGCTGGCCGAACTGCGGTTGACGTTGTCGCTCCAGGCGGGGCCGGCGGCGATGCCACCCTTCCAGCGCTGGCGTGCATGCAGGGCCTGCAGGTAGCCGTCCACCCGCGTACGCACGCCCGCCGTTGCAGGGTCGCCGCCATCGATGCCGGCTGCGATCGCCTCGAACAGGGTGATGGCATCGCGGTCGCGCTGGTCCTCTGCATACACACGCGCCAGTTCCAGCCGCGCCGGCAGGAAGTCCGGCTGCGCGGTGAGCACGGCCTCGTATTCGGCCGCGGCCTTGCCGTGCTGGCCACCCACGCGCGCCAGCGCACCCTGCGCGTAGTGGCGCAGCAGCGGATCGTGGCCAGGCAGTTCGATGTACTCGGCAAGGAAGGCGGCCGCGGCCTGCCATTGCTGGTGCTGCAGCGCGAGATAGAGCGCCTGGCCGAGATCGTCGACAGTGCGCTCCACGCGGTACTGCTGGCCGTCGAGGGTGATGGTCGGTCGCTCGTGTTCGGCCTGGCGCAGGCGCTGCTGGTCCTGCTGCTGATGACGCAGCTCGCTGCCCTGTTCGAGCACACGGCGCAGGTCATCCTGCTGGGCGTGGGCCACGTTGAGCGACCATGCCAGCAGCAGGACGACAAGAACAAGAAAGAGAAGGTGGCGCATGTTCGATCCGGTTGAAGCACTATCGCGGGCCGAAGCAGGGACTGGCGGATCGCGGCTTGTCCCTGCCCTGCCCCGTCAGGGGCGTGGCGATCAGTTCTTGCTGCCGCCGAAGGCGGTGTCGTACTGGCTGTTGCCGGCGAAGGTGGCGATGCCGGCCAGGGCGGCGGCGTTGGCACCGAAGAACTGGCCCTGGGTGCTGCCCGACACCGAGCCGTTGGCCACGGCCGTGCCTGCGAAGGACGCATTGGCGCTGCTGATGGCAGCGTTGACGCCCACGGTCAGGCCGCCACCGGCGATCTGGCCGCGCAGGGTGCCGGCACCGAAGTCGGCGCGGAACGCACCGGTCAGCAGGTTGCTGCCGTTGAACTTGTTCAGGCCCGCCACGCTGTAGGTGGCCACGCCTGCCGGCAACGTGGTGCCCGCACGGTCACCAGCGAAATAGACCTGGCGGTTGTTGAAGCCACCGGCGGCGCCATCCTTGGACCATTCACCAAACCAGACATCGCCGCTGCCCACCTTGACGAAGTTGAAGTGACCCATGCCGGCGTGGTTGCCCGGGGTGCCGGTGATCGGCATGGCCAGGGTGCGCACGGTGGTGCCGTTGACGGTGGTGGGTGCCGAATAGGCGCTCAGGCCCTGGAAGTCCACGCGGGTGCCACCGGATACGGTGCCGACGCCGATGCCGGCCTTGCCAGCGACGTGCGGGCCACCATTGACCTGCGATTCGCCGACGTTGACGTTCAACTGCGGATCGGTGACGGCGCTGGCGGCGCCGACGATATCGGCAGCGTGGGCGGCACCGGCCAGGGCCAGGCTGGCGGCCACGGTGAGCAGGGAGCGGGAGAACATTTTCATGGAAAAACTCCTTGGATTGAGGGAACTACAGGTACAACGCTTGAATCGGTGAGGCGTCAGAAGCGCGCGGTGACTGCGAGCTTGAGGGTGCGACCGGGCGCCGGCAGCGTGGAGCGCGTGGCCGGGTCGACGTAATAGCGGTTGCCGAGATTGCTGCCGACCAGTTCGACGCTGGCGTGGTCGTTGAAGCGCCAGCGCGCATAGGCATCCACCGTGGTGATGTTTCCCCAGGTGAACGGCACGTTCTGCCACAGCAGGCTGCTGCCGCCGGCCAGCAAGCGGTCGCGGTAAGCCTGCAGGTCCGGGTTGTGGTGACGCCGGTAGTGCACGATGCGGCTGCCCAGTTCCAGCCGCTCGTCGAACAGGCGGGTGCCCAGCGACAGGTTCACCGACAGCTTCGGCACGGCCTGGGTCAGCAGATAGCCACCGACGAAACCGTCCTGCACGCAGTTGGGCACCAGGCCGCGGTTGGCATCCAGCTGTACTGCGGTGCTTTCGTCGCACACTTCGTTTTCAAGGGTGCGGGCGATGCCCAGGTCGCTGAAGAAACGTCGGTTGTCGAAGCGCGCCTGCAGCTCAATGCCGCGCAGGGTCTGCTTGTCGATGTTGTCGAACAGGAAATACGCATCGCGCTCGATCACATCGCGGGTTTTCTGCACGTAGTAGCTGAGCTTTACGTCCGCATCGGCGGTGCCGCCGAACAGCGCAGAGAGGTTGTGCACATAACCCAGCTCGTAGTTGTAAGCGTGTTCGGGCTTGAGCGGATACAGCGGATTGAGGCTGCTGGAAAACGCGATGGTGCTTTCGAACATGCTGGGGAAGCGCTTGGCCTCGGTGTAGCGGGCATACAGGCGCGCAGTAGGTGAGAAATGCACGGTGGCCGAGAACGTGGGCAGCCAGGCATGGTCGCGGCGGCGGCTGTTGTGCGCCTGCACCGCCTGCCCCTGCACGGCGTTCTGCACGCGGCAGGTCTGGTCGGTACCGAGCACCATCGGCAGCAGCCCGGGGATGGCGGCCACCTGGCCGTTGAGGCAGGGGTTGCTGGCTCGCGTGTAATTGCCATCGGCATCCGCTGCCCAGGCGATGCTGTGCTCCACCGGCACCGGCGTTTCGTACTTGCTCAGCAGGTTCTTCAGCAGGTCGTCGACCAGCGAGCCCATGCCGATGCTTTCCCAGAACTCACGCTCCGATTCGATCGCATCGATCTCTCCCTGCAGGCTCGCAGGGCGAGGCGGCAGCTCATTGACCCGGTATCGCGCCTCCTTGCTGCCGACACTGCGGGTCAGCAGCTCCGGATGCGCCTGCAGGAAATCGTCGAACGCCCAGTAGCGGCTGTAGCGCACACCGGCGTTGAGGGTAAGGAACTCGACCGGCCGCCATTCCAGGCTCAGGTAGCCTTCGCCTTCCTGGCGCCGGCCGGCGCGCGGGTACATGCGCCAGCCGTCGGTAACGCCGAAGTACGGATCGCCCGAACGCAGCGTTTCGTACTGCCAGTTGCCACCTACGGTCAGGTCAAGCGTGGAGTGCAGGCCGAAGCGGTTGCTCAGGGTCAGGCCGGTACGGTCGTTACGGGCATTGGCCAGCGCGGTGTTGCGCAGGATCGGGCTGCGGCTGGGATCCCAATCGGGGTTGCCCGAGGCGAAGTTGGGGAAGCCACCGGCGGTGTAGGTACCGCTGTTGGTTTCCGTTCGCCACAGGTTGGCGCGCAGGTCGAGCCAACGACTGCCGGCCGGCTGCCAGCGGTATTCCAGGTTCCAGGCATCGGAATCGACCCGGCTGAGCGGCCACTGGATGCGCCCGTAATCCGGTGCGGACAGGATGCGCGAGGGCATGATCTCGCCATAGTGCGAAAGCGTGTGCCGCCAGGTGGCCTTGAGCTGCTGGTCGTCGGTGATCTGCCAGGTGGCCTTCAGCAGCCACGACTCCTGTTCGCTGGACGTATTGGGGACTTCATCACCCGGCTTGAAGTAGCGCGCCAGCGTAGTGATGTAGTCGATGCCCTGGTATTCGTACTGCTCGCGCGGGTCCTGGTCGTAGTACGCACTGCCCTTGCTGCCGGAGAAATAGTTGCCGCGCTTGCGCCACGCGTAGGCCGCCATCACGTCCACCCGCTCACCGCGCCAGCCCAGCGCCAGGCGCCAGGCCTGGTCATCGCCATCGAACGGGTTGTCACCACTGCGCGATTTCACTGGCACCACCAGGGTGCGGTCAGCATAGGGCGAGGCCGGCGACGACTGCGGGAACCCCTCCACCGTGCGGTAATCCTCGCCGGTGTGCAGCCGTGGCAGGCGCGGTGAGACCGCATTGCTGCTGCCTTCGATCTTCAGCTCCCCGCCGAAGCGCTCGCCGGTCGGCACGATGTCGTCGACGTCAAGGGTCTTGATGACCATCGCTCCGCCGATACCGCTGTGTACATCGCGCACCAACGCTGGCCCCTTGATGACCTGGATGCCACCAATCAGGTTGGGATCGATGTAGTTGCGGTTGCTGACGCCGTTGTAGCCCCGCCAGACGGTCAGCGCCTGCTCGCCGCCGTCGATGCTGACCGGCACCCGTCCCGGCCCCTGGATGCCGCGGATGTTGAGGTCCAGCGCGCCGCTGTTGCGGGCATCGCCGCTGAACACACCGACCAGATCCTTGACCACATCGGCCGGGTTGGCGCCGCGATAGCGCTCCACCCGGTCGCGACCGGAATAGGCCGTGCTCAGGTCGAGCGCGAACACGTCGTCGTATCCCCAACGATCACGTGTTTCGCCGCCGTCGGCCTGCAGGCGCCCGCCCACCTTCAGCGTGTCGGTGACCACCACCCCGCCGTCATCGGCGGCGGCCTGCAGGGTCCAGGTGCCGCCCGGCTCCTGCTGCGCGCGCAGGCCACTGCCCTGCAGCAACTGATCCAGTGCCTCGGTGGGGCTGTATTGGCCCTGCACTGCGCGCGAGCGCCGCCCTTCCACCAGATCGCTGCGGAACACCACCTGCACCTGCGACTGGCGACCGAAGCTGCGCACTGCGTCGGCCAAGGCTTGTTCGGGAATGGCATACGCGCGCACGGACGCAGTAGCGGCCTGGGCGCGGGCGGTCGGCGCCCAAGCGAAGGGAACCAGTGCCGTGGCGATGGCCAGGGCGAGGACGGTGGCGCGGCGATGACGGGCGGATGCCGGGAACGGCATGAACGGTGACTCCTCAAGGTGGCGGGACCGTGCGCACGTCGGGTGCACGCGGTTCGGTTGGCTTGAGAAGAAACGCGGTTTCGCTCTGGCTATACCATTAGAGACAACGTGGAGCCGGAACTGCCCACGGTTTTTTGTTGATCGTCAGATCATCCACGCATGGCGTGGATCTACCATGCGCCCCAGTAGATCCACGCCATGCGTGGATGAACCCACCCGCTACTCCCGTGGCATCACCACACCAACAACGCGCCGCCAGGCAAGCGCTGGCTGCGCAGACCGGCCTGCTGGGCCACCGCGGCGATGGCTGCATCCGGCTGCTGCAGGTGGAACAACCCGCTCACCGCCACCTGCGCGCCCTGACCGCGCAGAACCCAGACCGGCGCACGTCGATAGCGGGCAAGGCGCTCGATCGCCTGTTGCGCAGGCAGATCACCAATGACGACCTCGCCGCGTCGCCACGGTGCGATGGCCTCCACATCGGCCAGCTGCAGCGGCTGCAGCCAGCGGCCATCGCGGAACGCGCGTGCCTGCCCGGCCTGCAGTCGCTGCGCGGCGACATGACCCGGCCTGATCTCCACTTCGCCCTGGCTGACCTCGGTGGTCACCACGGCATCCTGCAGTGCAACGCTGAACGCCGTGCCGATGTCACGGATCTCGCCACCGCCGGCCTCCACCCGGAACGGTCGTGCTTCGTGCGCCACCTGGAACCAGGCCCTGCCACGCAGCAGCTGCAGGCGGCGCTGGCCGGCGCTGAAATCAAGCGCCAGCGCACTTCCTGCATCCAATATGGCAGTACTGCCATCCTGCAGCTGCACCGTGCGCGGCGCGTTGTCGCTGCGCACATCGCTGCGGACCAGCAGCCATGCGTGCGGCGCCACCGTCACCGAAAGCAGCAGCACCGCCGCACTGGCCAGCAGCCAAGGCAGTCGACGCCGCGGCTGCAGCGGCCGCAGCGCGGGTTCGGCGGTCAGCTCCGGAAGCGCAGCCAGGACATCCGGGCCGGCGGCATCCAGGCCCTGCCAGAAGGCCTGCTGCTGGCGCCAGGCATCGGCATGCCGGGGATCGGCCTGCAGCCAGCGTTGCAGGGCGCGTTGCTGGCGCTCCGGCAACCGGCCCGCATTGCACCGTATCACCCAGCGCAACGCCTGCCTGGCCTGACGCGGCGAGGGTATGGACGTAGTCATGATTGTGGCCCGCGGCACCACCAACGGGTGCGCCTTACAGTTGAGACAACGGCGAGCGGCATCTGCCCACAGCACATGCCGGTCATGCCCGGCTTCCCCGCTGGTGCTGCTGGATGAGCAGGGCCGCGCGCAGCACGTACTTGCCCACCACGCTCTTGGAAATACCCAGGCGCTCGGCGATCTCGCGTTCGCTCAGCCCCAGGTAGCGGTTGAGCACGAAGCACTCGCGCACCTGCGGCGGCAGCGCCAGGATGGTCTGGCTGATCTCGCGCAGCTGGGCCTGGTCCAGCGCCTGCGCCTGGCCATCAGTGCTGGCATCTGCCAGGTTGCTGGCGTACTCCGCCATCGCCCGCCGTTCGCGCGCGTCGGCCTGGCTGCGGTTGAGCGCGTGGTGGTAGGCCATGCGGTACAGATAGCCACGCGGTTCCAGGATCGGCGGGTCGCCGGGCACGCTGCTGGCCTTCAGATAAAGGTTCTGCAGCGTGTCCTCGGTACTGGCCGGGTCGAGGTAGCGGGCAATGAAGCGGGACAACGCACGGCGCTCGCGGATCAACAGCTCGATCAGCGCCAGGGCATTGGGAGACATAAGTGCCAAGGCCGGACCGGGGAATGATGGGCGTGATGGCGACGGTCCGGACGTGGATTGTGGGCCGCGCGGCGATGCGCGGCAAGCGAATCCCCGAACCTCATCCATGCATTGCGTGGATGTGTTGCCTACGGTTCCTGCAGCGCATCGAAACGCTCGGCCAGGTAATCGATCAACGCGCGCACCGCCGGCAGCAGGCCGCGCCGCGAGGGGAACACGGCATGCACGATGCCATGCCTGGGCTGCCACTGCGGCAGGATCGGCACCAGCGCGCCGCTGGCCAGTTCGTCGGTGATCATCATCCGCGGCAGCATCAGCACGCCGACACCGGCCACTGCCGCACTGCGCAGGGCGATCATGTCATCGCTGACCAGCCGCGGGCGGTGGTGCACGCTGGCCGTCACCTCCTCTGGCCCGGCGTATTCCCAGGCATGCACCTGTGCTGGCGATGCCAGGTCCACGGTCGGCATCATCGCCAGATCGGCCGGCACCTTCGGCGTACCCAGGCGCTTGAGCAGGGTCGGACTGGCAGCGGTGCACCAGACGCGACGGGCCAGCACGCGCACCACCAGATCACTGTCTTCCAAGGGTGGCGGGCGCACACGGATGGCCACGTCCACGCCCTCGCCCACCACGTCCACGCGACGGTTGGTGGCATCCAGCTGCAGGGTCACCTGCGGATGCAGGGCCAGGAAGTCGGCCAGCATGTCGCCAATGCGCGCGTGCAGCAGTGCGATCGGACAGGCCAGCCGCAGGGTGCCGCGTGGCTCTGCGCGTGACAGGGCGATGGCCTCCTCGGCCGCTTCGGCCTCCACCAGCATCGCCTTGCAGTGCCGGTAGTAGTCCTGGCCGATCTCGGTGACCGAGAAGCGGCGGGTGGAACGTTGGATCAGGCGGACACCCAGCCGTTCCTCCAGCAGGGCGATGCGGCGGCTGAGCTTGGACTTGGGCATGGCCAGTGCGCGCCCTGCCTGCGAGAAGCCGCCATGCTCGACCACCATGGCGAAGTAGAACAGGTCGTTCAGATCGCAGCGGCGGATGTCGGCGATGAACACGGGACGATCTCCTGCGGCCCTTGCTGGGCCTCCATCGTTCACGAAATAGGACTATGACGGCAAATTCTGCCGACTACCGGGCCCATTGTCACGTCGATATCGTCTCCGCAACGAAAAACAGCGACCGGTTGCCCCGGTCAGGAGATCGCCATGAAGCGTGTCACCGGTACCTACAGCGCCCCCCGCCCGCACTGGGTGGGCGACGGCTTCCCCGCCCGTTCGATGTTCTCCTACAACACCCATGGCCAGCACCTGAGCCCGTTCCTGCTGCTGGACTACGCCGGGCCGTACAGCTTCCCGCCCAGCGAAACCCCGCGGGGGGTCGGCCAGCATCCGCATCGCGGCTTCGAGACGGTCACCATCGTCTACGAAGGCGAAGTCGCCCATCGCGACTCGACTGGTGCCGGCGGCACCATCGGCCCGGGTGACGTGCAGTGGATGACCGCTGCGTCCGGCATCCTCCATGAGGAATTCCACACGCCGGAATTCAGCAAGCGCGGCGGCACCCTGGACATGGTGCAGCTGTGGGTGAACCTGCCGGCCAAGGACAAGATGGGCGCACCGGGCTACCAGACCCTGCTCGATGCGCAGATTCCTTCAGTGGCCTTGCCCGACGGTGCCGGCCGCGTACGCGTCATCGCCGGGACATTCGATGGCCATGCCGGCCCGGCCCGCACGCATACCCCGATGGACGTGTGGGACATCCGCCTGCTGCAGGGCCAGCACGCCGAGCTGCCGGTGGCCGACGGCCGCACCCTGGCGCTGGTGGTGTTGAAGGGCACGGTGCGGATCAACGGTGGCCAGGCAGTCGGCGAAGCACAGCTGGTGACCTTCGACCGCAGTGGCGAAGACGTGTTCATCGACGCCGACAGCGACGCCACCGTGCTGCTGCTCAGCGGCGAACCGATCGATGAGCCGGTGGTGGGCTATGGCCCGTTCGTGATGAACACCCAGGCCGAGATCAGCCAGGCCGTCAACGATTTCAACGGCGGCCGCTTCGGCCAGATTGCGCACTGATCCACTGCATTGCGGCGGGCAACCGCCCGCCGCTTTCCGGGCCTTCGCCCCTCCCCAGGAGACTGACCATGAGTACCCCCGCCAACTTCAACGGCGCCCGCCCGGTGATCGACCCGGACAACGCCGCGATGTTGCTGATCGACCACCAGAGTGGCCTGTTCCAGACCATCGGCGACATGCCGTTCACTTCGGTACGCGCGCACGCCACCGCCCTGGCGAAGATGGCCACGTTGGCGAAGATGCCGGTGATCACCACCGCGTCGGTGCCGCAGGGGCCGAACGGCCCGCTGATCCCGGAGATCCATGACGCCGCACCACATGCGCAGTACGTGGCGCGCCGCGGCGAGATCAACGCGTGGGACAACGCCGAGTTCGTCGCCGCGGTGAAGGCCACCGGCCGCAGGCAGCTGATCATCGCCGGCACCATCACCAGCGTCTGCATGGCCTTCCCCTCGATTGCCGCCGTCGCCGACGGCTACCAGGTGTTCGCGGTGGTCGACGCCTCCGGCACCTATTCGAAGATGGCCGAGGAAATCACCCTGGCGCGCGTGGTGCAGGCCGGTGTGGTGCCGATGGATACCGCTGCGGTCGCCTCGGAAATCCAGCGCACCTGGAACCGCGAGGACGCCCAGCAGTGGGCCGCGATCTACACGCAGATCTTCCCCAACTACCAGCTGCTGATCGAGAGCTACCAGAAAGCGCAGGACGTGCAGAAGAACCACGAGCAGCTGGATTCGCAGCGTAGCTGAGCCCGCTGCATCCACGACGATTTCCGCCTGCCGGCACGCCGCCGGCTCCACCGCAAGCCAACCCAGACCAGGACATCCCCATGGCCAGTGAACCGATCCGTGACCCCGTCAGCGACCACCTGCTGACCCCGCAGAATTCCGCCTTCATCATCATCGACTACCAGCCGGTACAGGTGAACTCCATTGCCTCGATGGACCGCCAGCTGCTGGTCAACAACATCGTCGGCAGTGCCAAGGCGGCGGTCGCCTACGGCCTGCCGATCGTGCATTCGACCGTGAACGTGCAGACCGGCCTGAACAAGCCGCCGATCGCGCAGCTGCGCAAGGTGCTGGGCGACTACCCGACCTACGACCGCACCACCATCAACTCCTGGGAAGATGTCGAGTTCCGCAAGGCGGTGAAGGCCACCGGCCGCAGGAAACTGATCATGACCGCGCTGTGGACCGAAGCCTGCCTGACCTTCCCCGCGCTGGATGCACTGAAGGAAGGCTATGAGGTCTACGTGGTGGTCGATGCGGTGGGCGGCACGTCGCTGGCCGCGCATGATGCCGCGCTGCGCCGCATCGAACAGGCCGGCGGCCAGTTGATCAGCGTGACGCAGCTGTTCTGCGAACTGCAGCGCGACTGGATGCGGGCGGAGACCGTGCCGGCCTTCATGAATCTCTTCATCGAAACCGGTGGCACGGCCGGCATCCAGTTCTCGTACGATCGTAGCGAGTGATTCCTTGGCGGCTCCGGCTCCGGCTGGCGCCGCCTTTTCCTGCAACCGAGCATGGCTCGGCCCTACAACCGGGGATTCCCATGGCCTACGCACGCATTGTTTCGACCGCCGACAACTACCTGCACCACATCAGCAACGGCCATTTCGATGTCGCTGCCGATGAACCCGCTTCACTCGGCGGCCAGGGCAAGGGCTTCGCCCCGTTCGACCTGTACCTGGCCTCGCTGGCCGCGTGTACCGCCATCACCCTGCGCATGTACGCCCAGCGCAAGGGCTGGGAGCTGGGCGAGTTCCACGCCGAGCTGCGTTCCGAACGTGATGCGGATGGACGCTTCCATGTGCACCGCGTGCTGCATGCCACCGCCGAGCTGAGTGATGCGCAGTGGCAGCGCCTGCTGGAGGTGGTGGAGAAGACCCCGGTGACGCTGGTGATGCGCGAGGGTGCACGGATCACCAGCGAGCGCGGGGCTGCTGCCTGATCGCCGGGCATGGCCCGGCGCTACCGGAGGAGCCTGGCGCCATCAGGTAACGCCGGGCCATGCCCGGCGGCCCTGGTTTCAACGCCGCGAATGCAGCACGGTTCGCTGGCGCATGGCGTTGAACTCCTGTTCGACCTGCTGGATGTCTTCGACCTGGAAGCCGGCGGCATCGAGCAGCTGATCGGCCGCGGCGGCAGCCAGCGGATCATCCTCGCGCTGGCGCCAGCAGCGCGCCGGCAGGAAATAGCCGACCTCGCTGCGCCCGCGCATGATGACGACCGGGCGCCCTGCATACAGCAGGAATTCGGCCAGGTGCTGGCGCAACCCCTCCACCGAGACATAGGCCGGCCCGATGCCCAATGCCTGTGCGGTGGGCTCGGAACTCTCGAACAGCTTGCGACGGCTCATCCACTCCTCCTTTGTGCAACGCGTGGTCTTCCTTCCTTAGACGGGCGCGTCGCCGCGCCCCCGCCACACGTGTCGTGACTGCGATCACGCTGTCCGATCAGAAACCGGTATTGAACTCCAACTGGAACACGTCGATCGACAACGGCGGGCCCGACACTTCCTTGGCCGCCATCCACTTGCCGCTGATCCAGCTGCGCGCGTCCAGCGCATAGGCGCCGCCCACGTAGTAGCCGCGCGCATTGGTGCCGCCCAGGTGGAAGTTCGGATCGTTGTAGGCATCGGGCAGTGCGTCGGCCTCGATCCGCTTGTAGCCCAGCAGGGCCTGCCACTGGCCCTTCTCCTTCAGCTCGGTTGCGCCGAAGGTGGCCTGCAGCATCCAGGCGGTGTCGCCGCTGCGGAAGGTGTCGATGCTGGCACTGCCACCGGCACCGTAGTTGTTGACGATGCCGTTGTTGGCCCGCGCGAACATGGCCTGCTTGTCATAGGCCAGGTTGCGGATGTAGTCCGCATCCAGGCGCATGCCGATGTCCTGCGCAAGCTGTGTATCCCAGCGCAGGTTGAAGGTCGCAAGGCGGAAGGCAGAAGCCAGGCCCACGTACTGCGGCGTGGGCGTGTTGGCCGGATCCAACGGGTTGCGGGCGATGTCGCGGATCAGCATCAGGGTGTTGCCCTTCTGCATGAACGCCGGCCGCGACCAGTCGGTATCGCAACCGACCGCGCCGGCGTACAGCGCGCAGGGAGACGACAGGCGACCACTGATGTTCTTGAAATCGTAGTAGCCCAGCGCCGCACGCAGGCTGTTGTCATCGTTGAAGCGCCAGTTCACCCCCACCTGCGCACCGGACAGCCACTTGTTCTCGTTGGGCGTCTTCACCCGGCTCTGGCTGGGCGCGCTGTCGGAGGTGTACTCCAACGGCACCACCGCCAGGTTGCCGAACAGGCCGACGTCCTCGGCGAGGTCGTAGCTGAGATTGGCCGCCAGGCCGTCGAAGTTCAGATCGTTGGAGAACAGCGTGTCGCTGGTCCAGAACGGATTGCCGAAGCGTCCGCCGCGCACCGTCACCCAGTCGGCCGGGCTGTAGGCCAGCCATGCCTGGTCCAGCCACACGTCCTTCTTGCCCAGGCCACCGCCAAGCTGTTCGGTGGTGGACACCGGCCCGTTGCTGCTGCCGCTGGCCAGGCGCACGCCTGCGGTGGTGTGCTGGCCGATCGTCGCTTCGATGCCCAGCCGTGCGCGGATGCGCCACAGATTGCGGCGGTCCTGGCGGGTGTTGAGCAGCGGCGGCAGCTGCAGGTTGGTGTTGTTGTTGGTATCGAAGCCGTTGCCGGCGTTCACCGAGGCCCAGTTGGTCTCGATGTCGCTGTTGCGCTCGGAGTAGAAGCGCGATTCGCTGCGCACGCGCATGTCACCGCTGACCTTGATGCGCTTGGTCCACTCGGCCACCTCGTTCGGCGCGGCCCAGCCCTCGGCTTTGGCCTGCGCCATCACGTCCTGGCGTACCTCATCACGGATGCCATCGCGCACGCTCTGCGGCACGTACGGCACGCGCACATCACCGGCCTCCAGCGCCACCCCGCCGCTGCTGGCTGTGCTGCCGGCGGTGCCGCGTTGCGCAGCCGCCGCTTCTGCTTCGGCCTGCACCAGCAGGGCCTGGCCGTCTTCGGGCTTGAGCGCGCCACTGGCGATCAGCCCCTTGATCAACTTGACCATGGTGGTTTCGGCCGCCATCGCACTGGCCGGAACGGTCAGGCTGAGCAGTACGGCGCAGCACAGCAGCGCCCGTCGGGCCGGCCGTGGGCGGCGGGATGCGGTTCGAGCGCGGTCGTGGTCGTTCATCACGGTTCTCATCGAAAGAAGGGAAATCACGGAATTCATCGGTCACGCGCCGGGACGGCGCCCCTGGATCAGCACGCGCGCGGGGAAATCCAGCGACGCCGGTGGCATCTGGTCGACCTTGCCGATCTGTCGCAGTGCTTCAAGCACGGCCACGTCGGCCTCTTCGTTGCCGCTGCCACGCACCAGCTCGACCTTCTCCAGCCGGCCATCGGGCGCCAGCCAGACATTCACCTGCAGCTGGAACGCCAGGCGCTTGACCCGCGCATCGCGCGAAATCGCCTGCTGCATCAGATAGCCCAGGTAGCGGCCATAGCTGGCGTTGCCGGCACCGCCACGGCCAACGCCGGACGAGCCACCGCCGCTGCCCGACTGGATGCCGAAGTTGTCACCGCCGGCCTGCGCATCTGCGTCCATGGTCACCGGGTCGGCATTGTCCGGCGTCGGCGTCGGTTCTTCGGCCGGCGTTGGCTGCTCCAGCGGCTCCGGCTCGGGCACAGTCTCTTCCGGCGGCGTCTCCGGCTCAGGCGGCTTTTCCGGTGGTGGTGGTGGAGGCGGCGGCGGTGGTGGCAACGCCAGCATCGGCGGCTGCACCACTGGCCGGCGGGTGCTGGCGGTGTCCTTGAACAGCAGCCACCACACGGCAACACCCAGTACCAGCAGCGCCGCCAGCACCAGCGCGATCGTCACCAGCAACTGGCGTCCGCGCGTACCGGGCTCCTGCAGGGGTGGTCGATGGCCGGCCATGCCTCAACCCTGCGCCTTGCCGGTGACCAGGCCGACCTGGGCCAGCTCCAGCCGGCGCAGCAGATCCAGCACCTCGACCACGCGCGCGTACTGCACCTGCGCATCGCCGCGCACGATCACCGGGAAATCCGGCGAGGTTGCCCGTTCGGTACGCAGGCGGTCCTCGAGCTCGGCCATCGTCACCGGGTACGCATCCAGGAACACCTGGCCGCTGGGGTCGATGGTGATCGCCTTGGTCTTGGGCTTCTCCAGTGCCGCGCTGTTGCTGGCCTTCGGCAGGTTGACCTCGATGCCGGGAATGGAGGCGTTGCTGGTCAGGATGAAGATCACCAGCACCACCAGCAGCACGTCGACGAAGGGCGTCACGTTGATGCCCTTCTCGCGCTTTTTGACGCCAAACTTCGCCTTGTAGGCCATGGCCGGCCCCTCAGCCCTGAACCACGGCCGGGCCGCGCCCGTCCTGCTCTTCGGCCAGGCGGGCGGCGAACTCGTCGATGAACACCGCCATGTCGGCGCCGATCGCTTCGGCGCGTGCGCCCAGCCAGTTGTAGCCGAACAGCGCAGGAATCGCGACGCCCAGGCCGGCGGCGGTACACAGCAGCGCTGCCGCCATGCCTGGGGCCACCGAGTTGATGTCCACCGCACCGGCCATCGCCGCCACCACGAACACCAGCATGATGCCGATCACGGTGCCGAACAGACCGACATACGGTGCGCCCTCGATGGTGGTCGACAGCCAGTTCATGCGCCTCGCCATCGCTTCCTGTTCGCGCACCATCACCGCATCCATCGACGCGCGGATTGCGGCGATGGTGGCCGCGCTCAGGTAGCCGGAGTTGCCATCGCGCTGATGACGCTGCTGCATCTCATCGATGGCCACCTGGTAGATGCGCCACAGCGAGCCGTCGTGCATCGCCGTCGGTACCTTGCCCTGCCGGTCCATCTCGGACAACGTGCGCAGCGGCACGCCGGAGAGCTTGCTGAAGCTCTCGGTGAACACCGCATTGGCCTTGCTGGTGCGGCCGAAATGACGGCTCTTGGCGATCATGATCGCCCAGGACAACAGCATCATCAGGCCGAGGATGGCGACCACCACCCAGGCATCGAACGGCATCGCCTTGAGGATGAAGGCGAAGTGGCTCTGCCCGGCCGACTGCTCGTCGGCGCCGTAGCTGATCAAGCGCGAATCGGCGCCCTGCGCGGTGGCATCGGCCAGCAGCAGCGCCGCCGGGCGTGCTACGCGTGAGATGCGCAGTTCATCCAGCGCGCCATCGAAGTTGGCCAGCGGTTGCGCCGCGCCCGGCGCATCGGCACCCACCACCGCTGCGGTGGTCAGTGCCGGCAGCTCACCACTGAGCTGGGCCACCACGCGACCGTTCAGATACAGCTGCAGCGACCCCTTCTCGGCGGTAACCGCAACATGCGCCCACTGCCCTTCCGGAATCGGCTGCGCCGGCGTGCTGCGTTGACCGTTGAGCTGCACGAACGGCACCCGGTTGTCGATACCCACCACCAGCTCGGCGCTGCCGTCGCGGCGCGCATAGATCGCCTGCGCGGTGGTCAGCGCGCCCGGTTTGATCCAGGCAGAAACGGTAAGCGGCGCACCCGCTTCCTGTGCCAGCGACGCGCTGGCCGGCAGCGCCAGCGGGCTGGCGCCCAGCTGCACGCCACGCCCGATCACCGTGCTTTCCGCCGCAGGCACCGCCGCGCCGGCCGTGTTGCCGTAGGCCGTGGTATCACGCGCCGGCGCATTGGCTTCGGCAAAGTGGTAGACCAGCGTGTAGTCCGGATCGAACACCTGCTGGCCATTGCCGCTGGCCGGCGCCTTCGCGTTGCCGTAGTACATCCAGATCGTCTGCGGCGCGCTGGCAGTCAGTACCGGAACGTCCACCCAGACCAGGGCCAGGCCCAGGTTAGGGTCGAACTGCTCGATCTGATGGGCCAGCACCGTACGCCCGTCGGCAGAAACGAAACGCAGGTCGTTGCCACCCTCCTGGGTGCCATCAAAACCGAAGTTGCCGGTATGCAGGCGCAGCAGCAGCGGCGTACGCCCGGGGTTGCCGGCCAACCCCGCGCCCTGTGGGCCTGCGTCGACGGTGATCGGCTTGCGGTACTTCCATTCGGCCTGCCACCATTTGGCATCGGCCGCGGCGGCGGGCAGCGCGATCAGCGCAGCCAACAGCAGCAACATTCGGGAAAGCAGACGGTCCATGCAAAAGGTCTCCGGAGAACGCATCTCAAGGGAAGGGTCAGTAGCTGGTGCTGATGTTGAAATGCAGGCGCGGGTCGTCCTTGCGCGTGACCGGGCCATCGGCGTAGGGCCAGGCGTAGTCCAGGCGCAGCTGCAGGTGTTCGCCCAGGCGCAGCTGCGCGCCCAGCCCGACCGACGCCAGGTTGTACTTGTCGCGCTGTTCCGGCAGCGGCTGACGCAGGCGCAGGTAGGCCGCGTCGGCGAAGCTGTACAGCCGCAGGTCGGTACCGCTCCACAGCGACCACGCCGGGGTGCGCCATTCCAGGTTGGCCAGGCCACCGTAGTCGCCGATCGCTTCGGCCGACAGGTAGCCGCGCACGGTGTACATGCCGCCGGCGGCGAACTGTTCGGCCGAGACCAGCGGTGCATCGGTCGCCTGCAGCGAGCCGCGCGCATACCACTGCCAGTCGTTGCCGAAGGTGTGCGTGTTGGAGACATCGGCCTTGAACGCCACGAAACTCGGATCGGCCCAGTAGCGCTTCTGACCGAAATCGGTGGCGTTGCTGCCGTAACCGAACAGACGCCGGGTTCCCGCCACCAGCTGCGTGTTGATGCTCAGCTGATCGTGCTCGCCCTGGCGCACGCCGACGAAGGCCAGCGTGACCGGTGCGTACTTCAACGGCGTTTTCAGGCTGTCCTTGCCCATCTGCGTGTCTTCTTCGGTGTCCTTGAAGTCCACGCCGAGGCTGAGCTGGCGCCACCAAGCGCTGCTGCCCGGCAGGCGGTAGTTGAGCTTGAGACCAATGGAATGACCGTTGCCGATCACGTTGGTGCCGGTGCCCGTGCCTGCGCCGCCCTGTCCGCCGGCATTGAGTACGCGGCTGTCGGACGTGTAGCCCGATGCCTCAAGACTCCACGGCGTGCCCTCGAAGGGAACGGTGTAGGAGGCGGAGAACACCTTTGCCTGGTGGGTGTCTTCCGGCGCGATGAACACGCCGATGCTCGCACTGTGGCCGCGCCGCCACAGGTTGTCGTGGGCCAGCGATGCACTCAGGCGCAGCTTCTCGGTATCGGCGCTATGGTCGTTGTTGAGCGCCGCACTGGCACGCCAGGGTGACTTTTCTTCCACCTGCAGGTCCACATCCATGGTGCCCGGCACCTGGCCTTCGCGCACCAATGGCATCACCTGACGGCGGCCCCCTTCGTTCAGCGCCGTCAGTTCCTTCTGTGCCTGGTCGAAATCGGGCACGCGCCCTTCAGCCAACGACGGCACCCGCTCACGGATGCGCTCGGGTGAGTCATGGCGGGCACCGACCACGCGCAGCTGGCCAATGGGCGTCTGCTGCACCTTCAGCAGCACCACGCCCGCATTGACCTGCTGCTCGGGCAGCTCCACATAGACCGATTGGTAGCCGGCCTGCTGGTACAGCGCGTTGACTGCATCGCGCGCCTTCTCGACATCGGCGAGCGTTTTGCCGGGGCCGAGGAACGGT
Organism: Stenotrophomonas sp. 2YAF26; assembly: GCF_052114625.1. NCBI lineage: Bacteria > Pseudomonadati > Pseudomonadota > Gammaproteobacteria > Lysobacterales > Lysobacteraceae > Stenotrophomonas > Stenotrophomonas sp. 2YAF26. The sequence continues at coordinate 478,638 of NZ_JBFRFC010000001.1, forward strand.
TCGACCGCGCGTTCGATCTGGCGCGCATCGAGCACGGTGTTGCCGCGCACGATGTACTCGTTGATGTTCACCGTGGGCGCTGGCGCGGCGTCCTGCGCGAACGCCGGAGACGGCAGCGACGCCAGGGCCAGCAGCAAGGGATGCAGGCGCAGCGGAAGGCGAACGGCACGGCACGGAACGGGAGTCATCGAAGGCATCGCGTCGTATCGAAGGGAATCGCCAGGGAGCGGCGCGTGGGTCTATCAACAGGACGTGCAGGCCGCGTCAAAACCGCCAACAGTTTTGTGACAGCACTGTCATCTGCTGACGATGCTGAAACAGGCGCAGGCGGACACTTCGCCTGGCACACGTCTTCATTGCAAAGCGCCTGCTGCCTCGGGAGATTCAAGATGCACGCCACCCTGGCTACACCAAACCGCCCTGCCCTCTGTGTGGCGTTGGTTCTGGCTCTGGCTGCGCCCTGGGCGCGGGCTGAGCAGGCTGCCAAACAGGCAGAAGCAGCGCCATGCATCGAAGTACAGGTCAACGGCGAGCGCATCCCCGCCTGGGACTGCCTGCAACGCAAGCTGGCACCGGCAGCAGGCACGGCCGCCCGCCCCAACCTTCCCGAAGCCGAACGCCTGATGCGCAAGCCTGGCAACCAGTTGCTGCAGTACAACCTGGAGGGCACGCGGCAGCGCATGGGTGATGCATTCGGGCGTTCGGTGGTGCCGCAGCGTCCAGCGCGCTGAGCCGTGTTCAGTGCCGCCCCACGGCGGCGGGAACGATGCCATCGGTGGGCAGCGGCGGCAGTCCGGGCACGGGCAGCGAACGCGCCTGCCCTGCCTGCTGCAGTTCCACCACGTTGGCGCTGATTGAGGCCAGTACGGTGGATGGACCCAGCCGCTGGCCCGGCGCATAGGCCTGGGCAGGTGCCCCATCCACCGACAGCAATGCCAGTGGCGCCTGCCGCCCTGCCATCACCCCCAGCACGGTCACCTCGGTCTGTACTGCACCTGGCGAAAGCAGCCGTACCAGCGGCGCGCTCGCTGCGTCGTCGAAGGCCGGGGCAGCGGGTACGGCGACCCGCACTGTGGCGGCGCCAATGCGAACCGGCGCCATGAACAGGGCCATGCCCCAGTATCCCGCCACGGTCAGCAGCAGCATGGCCGCCAGCAGGGTCAACGTGCGATTGCGATCCCAACGCCTGCCGTCCATGTTCCGCACCTTCGCCAGGTTCCTGTGCGGCCACGCTAGCAGCTGACGCTGACGCTTTTGTTTCATCATCCGCGCCTACGCTGGCAGGTATCGGCAAGGACGGGAGGCGATGTGCGATGCAACGCAGGCCACGCGGTTTCACCTTGATCGAACTGATGGTGGTGCTGGTCATCATCGGCATCTGCACGGCGGGTATCGGCCTCGGCCTGGGCAGCCTGCTCGACCCCGCGCGGCAGCTGCGCCAGGAATCCGAGCGGCTGGCGCAGCGCCTGCAGGTCGCTCGCGACGAAGCTCGCATCGATGGTCGGCCGATCCGCTGGCAGGCCACTGCGGAGGGCTACCGCTTCAGCCGCCGCGACAGCCAGGGCTGGGTCGAGCTGCGGCGCGATGACCTGCTGCGCCCCCAGCAGTGGCAGACCCGTGGCATCACCGTGCAACCCACGGCCGCCATCGAGCTGAGCCCCGAATGGATTGGTGTGCCGTGGGAGCTGGCGTTGTCGCTGGACGGTCGTCGACTGCGTCTTCGTGATGATGGCAGTGGACAATTGCAGGTCATGCAGTGAAGCGGCAGCAACACGGATTCACGTTGATCGAGGTGCTGATCGCGTTGGCCATCGTGGCCATCGCGCTGGCAGCGGTGATGCGCTCGGTGGCGGTGGCGACCGATGACCAGTCGCGCCTGCGGGACCGCCGGCTGGCCCTGCTGTGCGCGCAGGACCGCTGGCAGGAGCTGCGTCTGTCCGCACAGCCACCCAGCGATGCGCGCCTGCTGTGCCTGCAGGGGCGCACCCGCTTCCTGGTGCAGCAGCACCTGGGCAGTGGTATGGACGGGCAACCGCAGCTGGAGTTGAGCGTGGTGGCCGAAGATGCGCCGAAGCAATCGCTGACGCGCCTGCAGTTGCCGTGGACGGCGGCGCCATGAAACGCGCGGCGGGCGGTTTCACCCTGATCGAGGTGATGATCGCCATCACCATCATGGGCGTGCTTGCGGTGATCTGCTGGCGCGCACTGGACAGCGTTGCCAATACGGACCAGCGCCTGCGCCAGGCGGATGCCGAGACCAGCACCGCGATACGGGTGCTGCAGCAATTCCAGCGCGATATCGAGATGCGGGCCGATGATGCGCTGATGAACGGCGCAGTGCGCCCCGCCGATCAGCCGTCACGGCTGCTGCCCCCATCGTTGGCCAGCGAGCGCCACCCCGATGGCGGCTTTACGCTGGAGATCACCCGCAGCGTCGGTAGTGATGGACTGCAGTGGCAGCGCGTTCGCTGGTGGCGGCAAGGCAGCACGTTGTGGCGCGCCAGCGGTACGCCGTCCGATCACTATCCGCTGCCGGCGCCCGAGCCGACGCGCGGGTTGCTGGTGGCCCGTGATGTGCAGCGCTTCGAGGTGCGGGCGTGGCAGCCAGGGGTGGGTTGGGCGATGCTGCCCAGCCAGGGGGAGATTCTGCCGGCGACCGGTCTGGAGTTGCGGTTGGGGTTGCGCGATGCACGCGGGCCGCTGAGCTACCGGCGGGTGTTGGCGCTCTGAGAGGAGCATCCACGCATGGCGTGGATCTACTGCCAGGCCTGCCTCTGCTGCCAAGCCTGCTCTGGTGGGTGCCGACCGTTGGTCGGCACTGAAGCTGACCCAGCCATCCACGCATGGCGTGGATCTACTGAGAGGCGTCCACGCGCGGCGTGGATCTACTGAGAGGCATCCACGCGTGGCGTGGATCTACGGAGAGGCGTCCACGCGTGGCGTGGATCTACCGCCCTCCTGCCGCCGGGCGCTGTCCCGCGCCCGGCGGCGCCGTGTCGGTGGTCCTCACCGCTGATGGCTGTTCCCTGCCCTCGGTGCCGTCCTGGCTGGGGCCGCCACCGTTCCCTGGCAGCTGGCCCGATCCTCTGTTCTGCGCGTGGTGGGTGCGGTCCTTGGTCCGCACCGTTCCTCCATCCACGCATGGCATGGATCTACTGCACCTGCTGCTTGCCCGCGTCTGCCCGCGCCTGCGGGAACTGAAAGGCGCTGTCGACGTCGTAGCCGCTGGCGGCGGCCGTGTTTCCGCGTGCTGGCGGGTCGATGCTGCTGCTGGCACTGCCGAAGCCGAGAATCTGCACGCTGATCACCGACGGCTGGTTGCGCCGCGCATCGTCCTGGCTCTTGCGCATCACGTCCTGTGCGGCCTGGCTGGCGCTGTTGGCCGCAGCGCTTGCCGAAGCCAGCGCGTTGACGTTCACCGAGGCCAGCACCGGCAGGCCCTTGCTGTCGCCCTGCACCTGGATGTTGGCGGCGTTGAGCACCTGCAATGCCGCCAGGTTGATGTTGCCCGACACGCGGATACCGGCCTCGCCTGCATCGATGGTGCCCAACGGTGCGATCAGGTCGATATCGCCGGGTGCCACTTCGGCGATCGGGTTCAGCGTTGCAATGCCGGCGCCGCTGGCCGGTGCCTGCGGCGACAGGATCACGTTGCCCCAGGTGTCATAGACGCGACGCGGCGGGGTGTACAGCAGCGTGGTCTGCGAACCACGTCCGGCATTGATGTCGCCCTGCTCGGACCATGCCAGGATGTCGCCGCCAAAGGTGGTCATCACCCGCGACAGGCCCAGCAGCACGCTGTCCTGGCTGAACAGACGGATGTCACCCTGACCCTGGGTGACCAGGCCCGCACTTGCGGGAGGCACCACGCCCTGCACGCCCACCACGATCTGCCCGCCCGGGGCCATCAACTCGATGTTGCCGCCGGCCTCGGTGCGCACACCGGAACCGCCGTACATCACGATATCGCCAGCGCGGTTGATGGTTGCGCCATTCGCATCCTTGTCCGGCATCAGCGTGGAGATCGCTTCGCGACCGCGCAGGTAGGAACCGAAACGCGGCCCTTCCGCATGGGTGTACTCACGACCACCTTCGCGCAGCTCGGCGTAGTAGACCTGGCGCAGGAAGATGCGCTGCTGTTCCTTCGGCAACGCGTCGAACGCGGCCAGTGCATCCGAGCCTTCGCTGGAGGTACCGAAGCGCTGCTGCAGCCACTGCTTCAGTTCCTTGTCATAGATCTTCACCGCCTTGCCCGGCTGCGCCGCCAGCGACTGCGCTGGATCGGCGAGGTTGGCCGGGTCGAGATAGCGCGCGCGCAGTGCGGCGAAGTCGATCTGCTGGTTGCCGGCGGTCAGGCCGACACTCGCCCCCGAGCGGGCATCGCCCTGCACGATACCGCCCAGCGTCACGATGCTGCCCACGTCCTCCTGCCGCAGCTGACGACCCGCACTGACCTCCAGATTGCCGGGACCGGCCACCACGGCATCCAGGTGTACGACGTCGCGCCCTGCGTCCACCACCGAAACATCGGTGGCTGTGCTGTTCAGGGCGGTCAGCGAAACACCCAGGATGTCGCGCCCGGCGCGCATCTGCACCGCACCGGCCGCCTCGAACAGAGCAAACTGCGTGTGCTGGCTGCCGGAGCGATCCAAGGTACGCTGCGCACCCGATTGCAGGCCGATGATGTCGCCGCCCACGGCATAGAAGCGGCTGGGCGATAGTGCACCCGGCAGATTCGACAACGGTGTATTGGGACCGAACGCGAACAGCGGCAATGCCGCCTCCGGCGTCGCCGAATGGCCATCCACCGACAGATTGTGGTGCGGCCGGGTGAGGTTGCCGTTGCCATCGCCCACCTGGGCCATGAAGGCTGGATCGAACGGCCCCGGCATACGTGTATCCGCGGCCGAACGCGCCATCTGGGTGGCGCCCGGCTGGGCGAAGATGCCGCCGCCGGCCAGTACATCCAGGCGACCACTGGCCGAGGGTGCCAGCAGCAGTACGTCCTGGGTGTTATCCTGCATGCTCAGGCGGTCGAAGGTGATGTTGCCCTGTGCGGCAACCGCGCTGAACCGCGAAGGATAGAGCCAGTACTGCAGTAGATCGCGCCCGCCGGCTTGCAGCTGCACCTGCTCGGCGCCGAGGTTGCTGCCGTTGAGATTCAGGGGTCCGACCACGCCCGGCGAAAGATCGCCTCCAGCGCTGAAAAGGTCCACGGCGGTGGATGCGGTCCACAGCGAGAACCACGTGGTGCCGGCGGCGCGGCTGCCGTTGTCTTGGGTCACACCGCTGTAGTTCGCCACCGCTACCCGGCCAGCATCGCCAACACCACCCAGCACTACGTCACCGCGCGCCTGCAGCGATGCCGTGGCATCGCCCAGCACCAGCACCGGACCGCCCATCGCACGTGCACTGTCGGCGGCGAACAGATCGGCCGCACGCTGGCGACCGAGTGTGCCGTAGTTCTCCAGCGTCACGCCCATGCCACCGATGCGACCGGCCTCCAGCAGCAGGCTGCCCCGCAGGTTGGTGAAGGTGCCGTTGAGATCGAGGTCCTGCGCTGCCCTGGCGGTGTTGAGGCTGGAGAACGTGGCCGTCAGCTCCGGATTCAGCACACCCCCGGTGCGCAAGCGCAGATCGCCACCGCCGGTCAGGTACAGCTGGCCATCACTGACCCGTCCGGTGGAACCGACCGCGGCAACGATCGCACCCGAGTGCGGTGCGGTCATGAACCCCAGAGCATCGCCCATCGCCTCGCGCACACCGGCGTTGCGGCCGGCGTCAAGCGTGAGATTGCCGCCACCGAGCGTACCGAAGCCGGTGAAACCCACCATCCGCGGCGTGCTGCCTGCGGTGGCCGAGACGTTGGCGTAGGTGCCGAAGTTCACCCACCAGCTGGTCGGTACCGGCGTCACCCCGGTGGTGCTGCCGGTGCCTTGCCGCCAGAGCCAGTTGCCCACTGCGGCACTGCCATGCAGGGCCATGTCCCGGTCGGTGCTGCCCGACTCGGCGCGCGCGGTCCACACGTCGCCGACGATGTCTCGCCCGGCCTCCACGCGCAGGTTGCCACCATGGTCCGGATACCACGCCTGGTAGCTCGCCAGTGCAGCGTCGTAGCTGCCTGGCACCACGCCCTTGCCGAGCAGAGCGCTGTTCCAGGGCGCCGGCGCACGCGGCGAATTGAAGTCCGCATCACGACCGTTGCCGAGCGAGGTGGGTGTCCCTGCGGTGTAGACGCCGAATCCTGATTTCATCACCACGTCGCCGGCCGCCAGCAGTTCCAGATCTCCCTTGCCGGTGCGCAGCACGCTCCACGCGGGTGTGCCGGGGCGCTTGCCGTAGGTGGTCACCTCGGTCTGCGTGCCTCCGCCGAAGCAATAGGTGGGTGCCGATCCGCAGAACTCGTCTTCGGTCATGCCGAAGATCGCCGCGAAGTCCTTGGCCGACGTGCCGACGTAGGATTCATCGCCCCAGAAATCCAGCGAGCCCTGTGCGGCCACCTGCCGCGGCGCGGGGCCGCAGTAACCGTCTGCCAGCGCACAGAACTCCTCTTCGGTGTAACCGAAGATATCGGCCAGTTCGGCGATCGGGCGGCCGGCATAGGAGGTGTCCCCCATCCAGTCCAGCGAGGCCTGCTCGGTCAGCACGCGGTCGCCCACGAAAATGATCTCGGTCTTCACCGTGCCCACCGATCCCTGATGGGTATCGGCCAGCACCACGCTGCCGTCACTGCCCCAGCGACGCGTGCGCGGATCGGCAGCGTCGCTGTCCGCGCCGGCCACAGCGGTCAGGTCCCACGACGTCGTGCCTTCCGCCAGCATCGGCGCCAGCGCCCAGTTGCGGCCCTGGTTGCCATTGGCATCGGCAGGTCGCAGCTTCACCGGCGCATCGGCGGTCAGCTCCACCTTGGTCATGGAGGGAATGTATGCGCCCACTTTCAGGTCCACCGCCCGTGCCAGACGCAACGCGATCGGCAGCACAGCACCGGCGGGCCAATCCTGTGCAGCCATCTGCACGCTGCTGCGCAGACGGAAGCCGCCACCCAGGCGCGCGCCTGCCTCCAGCTGCAACGGCTGGTCAAGCAGGGTGCCGGCGGCGAAGGTCTGCCCATCACGGGTGGTCACCGCCGCACCGAGCACGGTGCCGGCAGGCAGTCGCAAGCTGTCGGCGAGTGTCATCGCTGCGGGCAGCACGGTACCGGCCGGCAGCACAGCCGATTCCACCGGTACCGCATAGTTCAGCGTGGCGCCCGCCGGGAATTCGGTACCCGGCTGCAGCTGTACGCCGTCCACCGGCACCACCAGGCCGCCACCGAACGGTGTGTTGGCGGCACCACTGCTGCGACCCTCGATCAGTTCCCAGCCGGCTTCATCCGGGTTGGCGGGCGGTGGCGCGAAGCCATCGTTGATGCTGCCATGGATGTTGAGGTTGCCTTCGGCCCGAAGCACCAGCGAGGCCGATTCGCCAAACCCGCGCCGCGCCGGGTCGAGACGGTCGGCATCGGGACCGTAGCGGTAGCCGGACAGGTCGATGTCACCGGAAACCGTCAGGTCGCCACCGGGGTTGTCCGCACTACGGCGCGCAACCACCTGCACGCCCGGACGTAGCCGGTGGCTGCCAAGCGCTGTGGTGCGCTGCTGCAGATCGGCATTGGCCAGCGCCCCGTCCATCCACGTGCGGTTATCCGGATCGACGATCTGGTCCAGCCACTGCTGGGTCACGACCTGCGCCCGGTTGCCGTGCACATCCACGCTGGAGGCCAGCGGTGCATCGTCATAGCGGCGCACGCCGTTGACCTGGATGTCGGCCGCACCGGTGATGCGCACACCGTCGGCAACGGCAATGGCCGCGTCATCGGTGCCGATCCGTGGCACATCGATTTTCAGCGTACCGCGCGCAACGCCATCGTTCTGCCCACGCTGGCTGCCCACGGCGACCCCGCTGCCGGCACGCAGGTCGATCGCGGCGCCAGCGCCGATGCTGACCTGGCCCGCCGCGCTGCCCAGTTCGACCGTCGCCCGGTTGGCGCTGTCGATGATCTTGCCGTAGCTGTCCACGCGCAGGCCGCTGCCATGCGCGTCGAGCGTGCCGTTCACCTGCAGCGCATCACGGGCGTACAGGCGGATGCTGCCGACCTGCTCGCCGCTGGCGTCGATGCGCCCGGCCACGGTCAGGCTACCCTTGTCCACGCTGATGTCGACCCGGCGCGCCTTCACCTCGTCGCCGATCTGCAGGTCACCCTCGCCGATCTGGAAGGTGCGCGCGCCGGTCACGCCGCCGCTGTTCAGCCGCTGGTTCAACCCTGCGAAATCCAGCAGCTGGCGTGCACGCACCACCAGTTCGCCCGCGTCGTAGGGCACCACGGTGCCACCAGCGTCGTAGCGGCCGCTGGCCGCGCCGTCCACACGTCCGGCCAGATCCGCGCGACCGGCCAGGGCATTGACCGTCAATCGTCCACCGCGGTTGTTGCGCGCCGACACATCGATGCGCGAGGCGGCATCGGTGGTCACCTCGCCACTGTCGCTGGACAGCAGCACATCGCCGCCCCAGCTGTATTTGTCCACGTCGAACAGGCTGACCTTACGACCCGCCAGATCCAGCGCCGCATGCGCACCCACGCCGATGCCCTGGCGTGCACTGGCCGACAGGCGGCCGGAGGCCAGCGCAATTGTGCTGTCCAGCAGGATGCGATCGGCGTCGATGCTGAGTTCGCTGCCCAGCGCATCACCACCGGCCTTGCCGTTGCCTCCATGCAGGGCGAAGCTGCCGCCGGTGCGCAGGGCCAGCTGCGCGCCGGGGTCGGCGGTCAGCAGGGGCGTGCTGATGGCCACGCTGCCGCCGCTGTACTGCCAGCCCTTGTCTGCCAGGTACTCGCCGCGCTGCTGGTACACATCCAGTGTTCCCTTCGCCGAGAACACCATCTGTTCCGAAGCCCCGAGGTTCAACGCGCTGAAGCCAAGTACCTGACGGTTGGCCGCGACCTCGGAGCTGGGCCTGCTGTACGGCGCACGCCCCAGCGTCAGGGTGCGCGTGACGATATCCAGCTGGCCCTCGCCCAAGCGATTCACCATCGGCTCTGACGGCGGCACGGCCACGTTGCTGCCCGTGGCCTGGGTGGCCGCCAGCGCACCATCCCACACCAGCGTATCCACCAGGATGCGCGCACGGTCGCTGGCGTTCCCATAGCCGTGGATCGCCTGCGCACCCAGCACCAGCGTGCGCAGGCTGCCAACGCCGGTGGCGCTGTCGCGCGCATCCAGGTCGACGCTGCCGAACACATTCACCGAATCGCGCGCCACCAGGCTCAGCGTGTCCAGCGCAGGTGCGCCGGTAGCCACGTTGCCACGCAACAGTTGCTGCAGCACCATCTGGTTCATGGTCATGCCGGCGGGCAGTGCACCCGCTGCTGCCGCCTGTGCGATGGCTTCGGCGCTGCCCAGGTTCAATGCAGCCATGCTGACGCCCAGCTGGCGCGTGCCGTAGCTGGCCGAATCGCGCAGTTGCAGGGTGCCGTCGGTGGCGACGGCGATGCTGCCGTCGGACACCAGGCGCGCTTGTCCCTCGCACGCGTCCTGGCAGCCGCCGATATCGATCGCCACCGGGCCGGCGGCAACGCCTGTGGAGCCGGTGATCAGGTTCAGGCGCTGGTTGGACACCGCCAGCAGGCCGCCCGTGACCTGGTAGGGCAGCGTGTCGACGGCGTCGCCACCAGCGCGTGCGTAGGGCAATGTGTCCACGGTCGCCCCGGCTTCGACCAGGATGCCACTGCCACCGGAGGCTGCTGCCACCAGGACTTCCGGCGCCTGCAGCGTGGCCCCGGAACGGATCGCCACGCTGCGGGCCTGGCCGGTCACTGCCACCTGCGACGCCGCCTGGTTGATCTGACCACCGATCACCATGCGCGCGGGCTGGAACGCATTGAGTGCCTGGTCGGTGAAGGTCACGCCGCGATCGCGCGCCTGCGCCACGCCGTCCGCACCGATGACCTCCAGCGTGCCGATGGCCGGGTTGGCCATCGAAGCAACCAGGGTGCCGCCCCGTCCCTTGTCGTTGGCGGCGGCAAACCGCGCGGTACCGGCGAAGTCGATCGCCGCCGCGCCCTGGCGTCCGGCGCCCTCGCCCAGCGCCAGGGTCAGGCCCAGCGCATCGATGGTCTGCCAGCCGCGCGATTCGCCGCGGCGGTCGGCCGTTGCCTGCACGAAGGCGTTGTAGCTGGTTTCGTTGTAACCCGAATGCCGCCGCACCACCGCCGCCGGTGTCAACAGCAGGTCGGTCAGAAGTGGCGATTCCACGCCGCCCAGATCGCCACGCTGGTGGCCGGACACACGCCAGGTGCCGGTGCCGGTCTGCAGCGGCCGGGAGATGCCGGACGCACCGGTCGCGCCAAGCTCGACACGGAACGCACCGGGCTGCAGGGCGAAGTTGGCCGGCAGCAGGGTGTAGGTGCCCGCTGGCAATCCGGGAACACCCGCCGGCACGGTGATCTGCTGACCGATGCCGGGCGCGGCGAAGCCGTCGGTGCTGGTGGGCGCGAACGCGCCCGTATAGCCGGGCACGATGGCATACACCGGGTTGCCCGAGGCACTGAACGCATAGCGGGGATTGGCATCGGCCAACGCGGTGCGCAGTACGTCCACCGAACCGCCCCGCCCGGAGATGAATGCTGCACCGGTCAGGTCGCCGCCACCGGACATGTCCAGCAGCGCGTCCGGGCTCACGTTCACTTGGTTGGCTTTCAGGGTGACGCCCATCGAGCTGATGCCACCAGCGGTCAAGGAATCCACGCTTCGGCTGCCGATCCGCCAGTTGACGCCATCGGCGGTACCGCCATAGGGCAGCGCCAGGCCGGCACCGCTGGTGGAGGTGATGCTGCCGGGCAGCAGTTCCACCCGTCCGCCGGCAGTACCGCCCACGGCCAGACCACCCAGTTGCAGTGTTCCCATCGGCGCCCACACCGCACCGCCCTGCTGCACGGTAGCGGCCACCAGTCGAAGCGAACCGAACGCCGATGCAGGGACACCCGATGCCGTGCCGTTGCCCTGGATGCGCAGCACCGCATCCGGGTTCGCCCAGTAGTCGACGGTGTCCACGGTCTGCGCCGATGCACCCGCCACCACCCGGCCCACGGCCCCGAACGTCGGATACAGGCGCGCCGCGGTCAGGTCGATCGAGCCCGGTGCCAGCAGCGAACTGACCGCCGCGTTGCTGGCGATGCTGGAAAGAAGACGCACATCGCTGCGGCTGTTCAACGAGAGATGGTCGAAACTGGGCAGCCAGGTGACATCGCGAAGATCGATGAGATCGCCGTTGACCGCCAGCGCATGATCGCCCGCAGTAGCTGACACCGCACCCTGGGTGAACTGCAGGCTCTCGCCCGACAGCTGCTTCCAGCGCGCCTGCGCAAGGCGCACATACGGCGCCGACAGCGATATCGCGCTGGGGGTGCTCGCGCCTGCCGCCACGCCCAGGCTGGACTGCCCCTGCCCATGGATGCGCAGGGACTCGGCCATGCGCAGGTCGACATTGCCGAGCGTGCGGATGTCGCCGAAGACCGACAGGTTGTCGAATCCGCCGGCCTGGATCTGCTGCACCGACAGTGCGGCGTGCCCATAGTCCAGCCGCGCTGGCAGCGACGTCTCGGCCGCAGTCTGCTGGCTGAGCGTGATCACCCGTTCGCGCAGCACCTCCTCGGTTGCTCCGCGTGCATGCACGCTGCCGCCGAAGGCGAGGCCCAGCGTGCCACCACGCGCCCCACTGCCACCGGCCGCCGCATCCATCGCCCCTTGCAGGTACAGCGCATTGGCCGAACGCAGCACTATCTGGCCCCCGTCGCTGTCGACCCGGGTACGGCCCTGGCCGTCGATGTCCAGCTCGGCCGAAGCGCCGCGTGCGTCCAGGCGCGCGCCCCGCTCGACCACGATGAAGGCTTCCGGCGGCCGGTTGTCGACGAAAGCCGACGTCTCCCAGTCGAGCGCGCCACCGATCTCGATGCGCCCACCCGTCCGCACCTGGCCGCGCAGGCGGCCAGCAGCATCGACCATCGACACCGAATCGGCGCTGGCGTCCAGTACCGCACCGTCATCGATCCGCCAGGTGCGCTCGCTGCGCTGGCCGGCGTACAGCGCCGTATCCGGGCGCACATCGTCGATGCTGATGCGGCCGCCTCGTGCCTGCAGCGTCCCCTCCACGTCGATGTTGCCCGCACCGAGCAGGGTGATCGCCTGGCCCGGATCGACGGCGACCCGCGCATCGCGGCCCACCCGAAGGTCGCCGCCCACGCTGTTGCGGTCCGAGCGCAGGGTGATGCTGGCCCCGCTGCGCTGCCGGATGCGCCCACTCTGCGGATCGGCGGCATACAACGGTGCCGACCACGGCTGCAGCGCGGAGGCACGATCCCGCGCCGTGCGTGCGTCTTCAGCCAGGCGCAGACCCGGCATGCGCGCGACCAGCTGGGTACCGTCGGCGACGTCCAGGCCCTGGTGCGCGTTGATGTCGTACTGCGCGAAACCACTGCCGAACAACGCGGTGTCAAGCTGCACCACCGTCACGTCCTGCTCCGCTGCGCCGACGACCGCCTTGCCTCCGGTACCCAACGCGAACGTGCCGCCGCCCTCGCCACGGCCGCTGAAATAGCTGCCTTCACCCAATCGCACGCGACCACTGCCGTCGGTAGCCACCTCGGCGGTGTTGGCCTGCAGGCTCACGCCTCCGCCCTTGCCGATGCGGCCCTTGCCCTGCATGTCCAGCGCAGCACCGGCGTCGACATCGACGGCCACCCGGCTGCCCACAGTGACGTCATGGCTGCTCTGCAGGCGCAGGCTGCCACCGTCGATCCATGCACGGCCACTGTCCTGCCCGGCACCGAACGACGCATTGCTCCAGCCACCGGCAAGATCGATGCGGGTACCGTCGGCGATGGCGACGCTGGCGCGGCCATCGCGCAGCAGCGCTGTCGGCCGCCCCAGCACGTCCAGCAGATTGCCCGCCTGCAGCTGGCCACCGACAATACGGATGTCACCGGCCACGTTCACCGTGCTGCCGATCAGGTTGAGTGCGCCGCCCGCCTGCAGCGCCAGCGGTGCATCGACCGCGACGCTGCCTGCGCTGGCGAGGTCCATGGAGCCCCACTGCTGCGCGTTGACCAGTCCGGCATCCAGCCAGACCGTATTGCGCCGCTCACTGACGATCGGCGACTGCAGCGACACACCCGCTGTCGCTGTCCCTGTCGTCGCGCCGCGCACATGCACGTCCGAATCGAACACGCCGTTGCGACCCTGGGCGTCATAGCGCCCCAGATACAGCCCCGCGTTGCGAGCCACCGCCGTCTGCGCCTGCGCATAGCCTTCCAGCGCAGCATCCGGCCGTCGCCCCTGCTGCGCGCCCTGGAAGGTGGTGGTCTCCACCTGGCCGTCCAGCACCGCAGTCGGCGCGGACACTACAAGGCGCCCGGCATCGCGGCCGACGGTGTAGCCGTTGTCAGTCCGCTGCGCAGCGAAAACGATGGGATTGCGGAACGCCTCGGTGACACCCCAGCGCTCCTGCTTCACCTCGTAGCCCTTGTACAGACCATCGAACAGCATCTCCGCCGGCGCGTCGTCCAGCCGGTATACCTGCCCATCGATGCCGCGCAACCAGCTCTGCTGTATCGCCCCGCTCTGCACATCCAGACTGCCGCCTGCCAGATTGATCCGCGAGCCCGCGGCCGCGACCACCTCGCTGCCGCCCAGCAACACGGTGCCGCCCTGCGCAGCCCATTCGCTGATGGAGTGGCCCTGGTTGTCCAGATAGCCGCCCACCTCCAGCAGGCCCCCGGCGGCATACCAGCGATCGCCTTCGTGGCCGCCGGTGCCCGCCGGCACGTGGATCAGCTGCCGGCGGTCGATCCATACTTCGCTGCTGGTCAGCTTGCCGCTGTCGCGGTTGTCGGGCGAATCGCGCAGTTCATTGCCCTGCACCTTGACCTGTACGTTGTTGCTTTCCATAGCCACATGCACACCTACCGCGCCGGAGACATCCACACGCGCGCCGTTGTCCAGCTGGCTGCGGCGACCGGCATCGGCGATCACCTGGCCGCCGGTAGCCACCGTCAGCGAGTTGCCCTGGAAATGGATGTCGCCCCCGGAAACGATCTCCACCCGCGACTGGTCGCGCCGATCGCTGTGCAGGGACAGATTGTCGAAGGTCGTCGTCCGCGACGCTGCACGAAGCGCATCCTGTTCGGCCGACTCCTTCAGCAGTGCATCGCGCTGGGTATCCAGTGCGCTGGCCTTGCCATCGTCTTCGATCAGCACCGCTGTGGTCGAGCCTTCGGCCAAGGTGACCTTGGCCCGGGTGTCACTGGCCGAGGCCAGCAGGTGCACGGTGCCGCGTTGGCCCAGCGTGGTGCTGGCCACGGCCACACCTGCCTGCTCGACGCTGCGTCCGGCCAGGGTGATGTCGCCCTCGCGGGCCAGCAGCAGGCCAGTATTGCGGACGCTGCCGGCGCTACTGTCGTTGACCAGGCGCGGCGCGATTTCGTTGCCGCGTGTGGTCGAAGCGGTATTGGCCGCAGTACCCACGCCACGGCGGATCACGAAGCTGTCGCCGGCCGCCAGCTGGACCTGGCCCTTGCGCGTCTCGATCTGGCCAGCGTTCTCCACACTGTGGCCGGCCAGCAACACATAGCCGCCGCCACGCGTTGCGCTGGTTGGTTCATGCGTGGTGATGCGCGCGCCACGTTCAACCATGACCTTGCCCACTGCATCGGTGAGGGCCGAGGTGCTCGTGTCGGCGCTGTACAGGCCGTTGTCACGGAACTGCGCGTCGCTGATGCGTGCAGCAGCAGCAACCAGGTTGCGGACGTTGACCTGGCTGTTGTTGCCGAACACCACGCCGTTGCGGTTGGCAACGAACACCGTGCCGTTGGCCTTCAGCTGGCCCAGGATCTGGCTGGGCCGCGCGTTGGGGTCGTTGACCCGGTTCAACACCGCCCAGTCGGGGTTCTGCAGGAAGTTCAGGGTGGTGTTGCCACCGATGTTGAAGGTTTCCCAGTTCAGGATCGCCTGGTCCGCAGTCTGCTCGATGCTGACCTGTACGCGGCCATCGCTGCCCTGCGACTGGATCGCCTCGCGCGCATTCACCCAGCCGCGCGTCAGGGGGTTCTCATCGACCTTCAGTCCATCCTTGCCCAATCCATCGGCCACCACGAAGCCGGCCTCGCGACGCGCCTGCCGGGCCTGTTCCTGCATGCGTTGCTGCAGGGCGATCGCCTGCGCCGCGGTGCCCAGGTTGTCGATCGACTGCTGCAGCTTCTGCCGCGCGGCGTCCTGCTGCTGCGCGGGCAACTGGAACTGGATGGGCACGCCATTGGGCATGCGCCCGCTCTGTGCGGCCGCACCCTGCGCCGCGCCGCGGTCGGCGAACCAGCCCGGGCTGAATGCCTGTTGCGCATGGCTGGCGGGGGCAGCCAGGGTTCCCAATGCCACCGCGATGGCCCAGGCCATCGGGTGGTTGCGGCGCATCGGCGCGGCCGAATGAACAGCGGACGTGTGCGGGAGCGACATCGGAACCTCATCAACCTGGTGGGCCGCAGCTGCGGCAGCGATCGGGAGGCACGCGCAACGCATGCCCTGCCACTGATAGACGGTTCACGTGACATGAAGCCGACAGCAATGCGCTGCACCGGCCCGCACCGTCGCCGAAAAGGAGACGCCGGCCCAAGGGGCCGGCGTCGGTCAACACAGATTGCAACCAACGGGCGCGATTACAGCGGACGGCCGATGCCAGCGCAGGTGCTCGGGTTGTTCAGGCCAGCGGCGTTGCCGGCGAGCACGAAGCGGTTGCGGATCGCATCGCGCCAAGCCTTGGTCAGCGGGATGAAACCGTGGTCAGTGATCGCCTTGGCATGGGCCACCAGCGCCGGGGTGGCGGTGTAGTCAGTGGCGTAGTGGCGCATCAGGAAGCCACGCAGGCTGTTGGCGACGGTCGAATCCTTGTAGCACTGGCCGATGACCAGGTTGGTGTAGCCGGCGATCGGATAGCCAGCCGACGGATTGCCGAACACCGGCACCCAGTTGGCCGGGTTCTCGGCAGCGGTGCCGGTCGGCGGCGCGACGGTTTCCAGGGTGGCCTGCACGCTCACCTGGTCCGGCGAGAAGCCCTTGACCTTTGCAACCTTGGTGGCATCGGTCAGGCTCGGGATCACGTCCGGACCCACATAGCCGATGCGACCGGCCTGCGCGTACACGGCGTTGTACAGCGAGGTGCCACCGGTGGCCGGCGCGGCCACAAGGAAAGCCGGCAGGTTGTTGTTGGCATCACGCTTGTACAGATCGGCAAAGGTCGACTTGATGGCGAACTTGCCATCGACCAGGTTCGAAGTGGCAGCCACTTCCGGCGCACAGGCGGCGGTCAGGAAGCGGGTGAACATTTCGCTGGTGCCGCTGCTTTCCGGACGGTAGACCACCTGGATCGGGCCACTGCGGTTGGCATCGATGGTCGACCAGTCAGTGATCGCACCGGAGAACACGCCACAGATCTGTGCCACGCTCAGGTCAACCGCCGAACCGGCCTTGTTGAACGGAATGGTCACCGAGGTAGCCACCGACGGCACCTGGATCAGGTTGCCATAGCGGTTGGCATTGCTGGCCTGGTTGTAGGTGGTGGTGTAGGTGCTCAGTTCGGTCGAGCTCAACACCGAGTCGCTGCCGGCAAAGTGCACGGTGCCGG
Organism: Stenotrophomonas sp. 2YAF26; assembly: GCF_052114625.1. Taxonomy (NCBI): domain Bacteria; kingdom Pseudomonadati; phylum Pseudomonadota; class Gammaproteobacteria; order Lysobacterales; family Lysobacteraceae; genus Stenotrophomonas; species Stenotrophomonas sp. 2YAF26. Next base: position 495,345 of record NZ_JBFRFC010000001.1, read on the forward strand.
TGGTCGAGAACAGCTGCGAATCATTCTGCAGGAAGGCCTTCTTGCCGGTGCCCGAACCGGTCACGGCGTAGCTGAAGTTGCTCGGCAGGATGCTGTCGGCCTGACCCTTGTAGAGGTCGGCCGGCAACGAAGCGCCGCCACCGGTAACGGTCTGCGCCGACGCGGCACCGGCAGTGGCGAGCAGCGCGGTAGCAACCAGCGCGGCCAGGGTCTTGTACTTGTTCATGATCTTCTCCTGAAGGGTTTACTGCGAAGGTGAAACACCAAGGGAGGAACGGTCACTACACGCCTGCTGCCGCCGAGGGCCTCCCAGCCCACTCTGCGGCGACAGGGACATGCTGGTCGTCGCCGATGACAGGCCGCTTAAGAAACCTGTGGAAGATCGGAAAAAGGTGTGGAGGATTGTGTGGAGAAACCGGGTTTCAGTAGATCCACGCCATGCGTGGATGCACGTCACTGCACCAGCTGGTTCATTTCCATGATCGGCATCAGCACGGCCAGCACGATGGTCAGCACCACGCCCCCCATCACCAGGATCATCGTGGGCTCCAGCAATGCAGTGAGTGCCATCGCGCGGCGTTCGATCTCGCGCGAGATGGTCTGTGCAGCGCGGTCGAGCAACGGCGCCAATGAACCGGTCTTCTCGCCACTGGCCACCAGATGCACCAGGATCGGCGGATACACTTTCTGCACCTTCAGCGCAGCGCCAAGCGAAGTACCTTCGCGCACGCGTGCGGCCACATCAGCGGCACAGCGCGCCAGCAGCGCATTGCCCAGTGTCTGCCGTGCGGCGTCCAGTGCGCGCAGCAAGGGCACACCGGCATCAAGCAGGATCGCCAGTGTCGATGCGAAGCGTGCGCTGTTCACGCCCAGCACGAAGCGACCCACCATCGGTACGCGCAGCAGCAGGGTGTCCCAGCGCAGGCGAAGATTCGGCCGCCGCAGGGCCAGCCGCCAGCCCACCACGAGTGCGCCGACGCCTATCCCCGTCCATACGCCCCACGCGCGTACGAAAGCACTGGCCGCCAGCATCACCTGGGTCAGCATCGGCAGCGTCTGCCGCGCCTGCACGAATGCAGTCACCACCTGGGGCACCACGTAGCTGAGCAGGAAGATCACGATCGCCACTGATACCAGGCTGATCGCTGCCGGGTAGATGAACGCCGTCAGCACCTTCGCCTGCAGCGCGTTGCGCTCTTCGATGTAGTCGGCCAGGCGCTCCATCACCCGTGCCAGATCGCCGGAATCCTCACCGGCGCCCACCAGGGCACGATAGATCCCAGGGAAATCGCGCGGCCGCGCCGACAGCGCCACGGTCAGCCGCTGACCGGCGCGCACGTCGGCACGCACTGCGGTGAGCGCCTGCGCAACGTGCGGGCGTTCGGCCTGCTCGATCACCGCGCTCAGCGCGCTTTCCAGCGGCAGGCTGGCGGCCAGCAGACTGGCCAGTTGCCGTGTGGCCCAGGCCAGTTCGCTGGCCGACAGCCTGCGCGTGCCCCAGCCACTGCCGGCATTGCGTGCGGCTGATACCTGTACCGGTGTCAGCCCACGCCCGCGCAGTTGCTGGCGCACGCCGCGCGCGCTGTCCGCGTCCAGCTGCCCCTTCTCGATGCGCCCCTGTGCGTTGGCGGCCTGGTAGTCGAACAGTGCCATGCGCGCCTCAATCGTCGCCGGTCACGCGCAGGATCTCCTCCAGCGTGGTCACCCCGCTGTCGACCCAGCGCTGCCCGTCCTGGCGCAGGGTGCGCATGCCGGCGCGCCGCGCGGCCTCGCGCAGCGCGGGTTCGCCCTGCCCTTCATGGATCAGTGCCCGCACGCGCTCATCCACCACGAACAGTTCGTGGATACCGGTGCGCCCGCGGTAGCCGCTGTTCGCACAGGCGGGGCAGCCTACGGCCCGCCACACGGTGCGGCCCTCGGCATCCACTTCGGCACACCGGCACTGCAGGCACAGCCTGCGCACCAGCCGCTGCGCCAGCACGCCACGCAACGATGAGGCCAGCAGGAAAGGTTCCACGCCCATGTCCGCCAGTCGGGTCACCGCCGAAATCGCATCATTGGTATGCAGCGATGCCAGCACGCCGTGGCCGGTCAGCGACGACTGCACCGCGATCTGCGCCGTTTCCAGGTCACGGATCTCACCGATCATGATGGTGTCCGGATCCTGGCGCAGGATCGCGCGCAACGCCGTGCCGAAACTCATGCCGATGCGCGCGTTGACCTGGATCTGGCCGATGCCGGCGAAGTCGTACTCCACCGGGTCTTCCACCGTGAGGATGTTGCTGGTGCTGCTGTCGAGCTGCCCCAGTGCCGCATACAGCGATGTGGTCTTGCCGCTGCCGGTCGGCCCGGTCACCAGCACGATGCCATGCGGCTGGCGGATCAATCCGGTGAAGGTGGCCAGCGTATCGTCGGCCATGCCGAGGCGTTGCAGCTGCAACCGCCCGGCATCCTTTTCCAGCAGGCGCAGCACCGCCCGTTCGCCGTGCCCGGTGGGCACGGTGGAGACGCGGATATCCAGCGGCCGGCCCCCCACGCGGATCGCAATGCGCCCATCCTGCGGCAGGCGCTTCTCGGCGATATCCAGGTGGGCCATGATCTTGATGCGCGAGACCAGCGCCGCGTGCAACGCACGTCGTGGCTGCACCATGTCACGCAGGGTGCCATCGACGCGGTAGCGCACCACCGAATGGGTTTCGAAAGGTTCGATGTGCAGATCGCTTGCACCGTCACGCGCGGCCTGTGCCAGCAGGGCGTTGATCATGCGGATCACCGGCGCGTCGTCCTGTGCATCCAGCAGATCGGTCACCTCGGGCATGTCCTGCATCAGCCGGTCAAGATCGACTTCACTTTCGGCCGCGCCCACCACCGCAGCGGCATCGCCACCGTCACGATACTGCTCGCCCAACCGCTGCTGCCAGGCCGCCGCATCCAGCACGTGGAACGGCAGCGGCCCGTGCCGGCGGCGCAGCTCGGCCACCGCCCAGGCGGCGGTCTCGGCAGTTCCCAGCAGGACCGGCGCGCCGCCTGCTTCGGCCAGCATCACGCCGTGGCTGCGCACCCAGGCATACGGCAGCGCTGGCGGCGGCGTGGCCATGCTCATGGGCCGATGACCAGTTCCGGGGTGTAGCCCAGCCCGCGCAGCTGCTGCAGCGCCGGGTCGAGCGTGGCCGGGTCGCGTGCCACCCGCACCCGCAGTCGCTGTCCGGTTTCGCCCGGCGTGGTTTCGGCATAGGCCTGCAGGCCAAGCGCGCGCACCTGTGCCACGGCCTGCGTGGCACGCGCTGCATCCAGCCCCTGCGCGAACTGCACCACCTGCACAGTGCCCTCGCTGGCCGGATACAACGCCGCAAGGCTGCCGTTCTGCGGCGGCTGGCCCTGGCCATCGCGTGCATTGCCCTGGCCCAGCACCGACAGGTCCTGCGGTGGCAGCTGCGGCGCCGACAGCGCCGGCAATGCCCAGCTCTGCACCGGCTGCGCGCCTGCCTGTGCATTGCGCATGTAGTCGTAGCGGTCGCGGGTCAGGCGCTGGCCGGCAGCCGGGTCACGCACCACGTGCGGGCGCAGGAACACCATCAGGTTGGTCTTGGCCCGCTTGCGCGTATCGCTGCGGAACAGCGCGCCCAGCACCGGGATCTTCCCCAGCCCCGGCACGGCATCGCGGCCATGGCTGACGCTGTCTTCCAGCAGGCCGCCCAGCACCATGATCTGGCCGTCATCAAGCAGCACGCTGGTGTCCAGCGCCCGCTTGTTGGTGATGATGCCGGCGCTGCCCGTGCTCTGCGCATCGATGCTGCTGACTTCCTGGTAGATGTCCAGCTTCACCGTGCCGCCCTCGGAAATCTGCGGGCGCACCCGCAGCTTCAGGCCCACGTCCTCGCGTTCGATGGTCTGGAACGGGTTGTTGCTGCCACCACCACCATCGGTCACATAGCGGCCACTGACGAAGGGCACGGTCTGCCCGACCATGATGCTGGCCGCCTCGTTGTCCAGCGTCATCAGGTTCGGCGTGGAGAGGATGTTGGCGCCGCCTTTGCTCTGCAGTGCGTTGGCCAGTGCCTTCATGTTGAGGATCTGGCCCACGCCCGGCAGGTTGATCGTGCCGTCGATCACGCCGATGTTCAGCCCGTCCTTCGGCAGCACGTCGAGCGTGGTGCGCGCGGTGGTGTTCAGCCCACTACCACCGGTGGTGCCGCCGAAATGGGTGCCACCGAAGGTGCGGCCGTTGCCCAGCATCCATTGCACGCCCAGCTCGGCGGCGTCGGTCTGGTTGACCTCCACGATCAGGCTCTCCACCAGCACCTGCGCCCGACGCTGGTCCAGCTGGTCGATCACCCGCCGCAGGTTGCGGTACACCGGCTCCGGGGCAGAGATCAGCAAGGTGTTGGTGGCGATGTCGGCCTGCACCGAAATGCCGTTCTGGCTGAAGCCGGTGCTGCCGGCATCGGTCGGTTCGCGACGGCCGGGATCAAGCCGCGGCGATTCCAGCGCATTCCCTTTGTTCTTGCCCTGTGCAGGCTGCGCCGGCGGGCTGGCATTGCGGCTGGTCTCGCCCGGCAATGCAGTGATGCCGGCGCTGCTGCCCATTGCCGGCGCATCGCTCTGCCCTGCCACCACGCCACGCAGCACCCCGGCCAGCTGAGTGGCCTGCGCATTGCGCAGGTACACCACATGCAGGTTGCCGGACTCATCCTGGGCCTTGTCCAGCTTCTCCACCAGCTGCCGCGCCAGGCGCGTGCGGCCCGGGCTGCTGGAACGCAGCAGCACGCTGTTGCTGCGCGGGTCGGCCATCACCACCACCTTCTGCGCCGGCTCCGCGCCCTGCGCATCCAGCAGCGGTGCCACCATCGCCGCCACGTCCACGGCAATGCCCTGCTGCAGCTTCACCACGTCGGTGTCCATGCCGGCCGGTGTATCCACGCTGGCGATGACCCGCGCGATGCGCTCCAGGTTGTCGGCGTAGTCGGTGATGACCAGCGTGTTGTTGCCGGGGTTCGCGGTGATCGGATTGTCCGCGGTGATCATCGGCCGCAGCACCGCCACCAGCGCCGCGGCACTCTCGTAGCGCAGGGAAAACGTGCGCGTGGCTATTTCGCCGCCCGCGCCACCGGCACCAACGCGGCCGCCCAGCAGCTTGGCATCGGCCTGCGGCACCACCCGGCTGACGCCCCCGCTTTCAACCACGGCAAAACCGCGCATGCGCAATGCACCCAGCAGCAGCTGGTAAGCCTGCACGCGGCTGACCGGCCCATCGGAGACCACGGTCATCTTGCCGCTCACCCGGGGGTCGACCAGGAACTGGCGGCCGGTGAAGCGTGCCGCCATGCGCAGCACCCCACCGATATCGGTGTCCACCAGGTTCAGCTGCACCGGTTCGCCATTGGCGTCCTGCGCCTGCGCCGGCGCCGGAAGATGGGCCAGGCCCACCACCAGTGCCAATGCCGCGCTGCAGCCCAGGCTGCGCATCGCCTTCATGGATGGCCACCGCCCTGGGCGGCCATCACGATGTTTCCGGAAATCCGTGCCGCCGGCATGTTCGCGTCCCCTGTCCGTTGCAGTTGCAGTTGCTGCAGTTCGATGGCCGGGTCGGCCAGCAGAGGCAGCAGCCAGTTCCAGAGCGCATCGGCGGGCACACTGCGTACCTGCAGGTGCCAGCGCCCGTCGCGCGTTTCGATATGCAGGCCGCCCGCCAGGCCGGCAGCGGTGATCTGTTGGCGCAGGCCTGCAAGTGTCGGCCGCCGGCCTTGCGCCTGCTGCTGTTGTTCACGGGCGCGCAGCAGCGGTGCAAGTGCTGCCGCCTGCGCCTGCAGCCGTGGAAGCTCAGCCTGCCAATGGCTGCGCTGTTTCAGCAGCGGCTGCAGCCAGCCCAGCCACAGTGCGGCCGCCGCTATCGCTGCAGACATCAACAGCAGCATCGCGCGCTCGCGCGCCGCCAGCCGCTGCCAACGCTGCGACAGTCCGCGCACGAAGCCCGCCGGCCGTAGTTCCGCTGTGGTCACGGAGCAGTCCCGCTGCTGATCCGCAAGCGGCCACCGGCTTCGTGCGCAAGCTGCAACCCCTGTGCCTGCATCGCCTGCTGCCAGCGCTCCAGCCGTTGCGCGTCCTCGGCCAAGGCCTGCGCGTCGGCATCAAGCTCCATCTCCAGCTGGCCCGGCTGATAACGCAGGCTGCGGACCTGGCCAGCCAACTCGGGGATGGCCTGCAGCACGCTGGCAACCTGCTGCTGCACGGCGGGAAGTGCCCGTGGCACTGCCGGCACCGCCAGTGCCCGCCGCGCCTGCACCACCGGATCGACCACATCGTCGATCTCGGGGAAGTGCGTGCTGAACTGCCGCGCCATGTCATGCTGCAGGGCTTCACCCTCGCTGTGCCAGCGCGACACCTGCAGTTGCAGGCCCAGCGCAGCCAGCACTGCCGCCGCCAGCGCAAGACCGATGGCCACGCGTGGCGCACCCGCACGCGAGGCCGGCAACGGCAGTGACCAGCCAGGCAGCGGACCGCTGCACTGCACCGCCTGCGTCAGCACGCTCGCCGGCAGACGCTCGGCCCAAGCGGGCGGCACGGCATCGATCCACTGCACTGCCTGCACCCCGGCCTGCTGCAAGCGCACGGCCAGCACCTGCATCACCGAGGCCAGGTCACGCCCACCGCACCACTGCACGAAGCCACGATCACGGCCACAGCGGACCAGCACCTGCTCACCACACAGCTGCAGGGTGGCCTGCCCGACCGCCCACGGCAGCAGCAAGGGCGTCGGGTGCAACGCCTGCAACTGCAGCCCGCACTCCTGCAACTGCTGCTGTACGCGCGCAATCGCCTGCAGGCCAAGCCACGCCACCGCCACCGTGCCATCGGCCGCCTGGGTGCCATGGCTCAGCGCCACCTCCTGCAGATCATCCAGCAGCATCGCTTCCACTTCACCCTGCAGGGCCGCCTGCAGGCGTCGCCCGGGCAGCGGCGGCAGCTGCAGCTCAAGCAGGATCAGGTCCTGCGGATCAAGGCTCGCATGCACCCTCGCCTGCGGAAAGCGCTGGCCCAGCGTCGACAGAGGGTCGCTGCCCGCGGCCAGCACGCGGTCCTTGTGCAGCTGCGCCCACTCAACCGCGCTGTCCCCATCCAATCGTTCCAGCGCCGGCAGGCGCACTCTCAGCTGCAGGCTCATGCACCGATCCTTGTCCATACCCGTTGCACACGCACGCTGTCGTCACGGTACTCGCGCCAGATCAATGCGCGGAAATCCACGGATGCGCCGTCTGCCTGTACCTGCCCTACCGCCAGGAACCACTCGCTGTGGATACCCAGCGGCATCAGCGCCATCTGTTCGTTGCTCAGCTGCAGCCGGTTGGCGATGTCACCGCGGTTGAGCAGCCAGTGGCCACGATCGCGCTCGCCCAGCAGCGCCTGCAGGCGCCCGGCATCCACCCCCGGTGCAACCGCCTGCAGTACGGCGATGTCACCTGTATTGGCGTTGACCAGGGTCTGCGCTGGCAGCACCACCGTACGCCGCGCCAGTGCCTGTATCGCCACCGGATCGGCGCCTGCCAGCACCTGCTCGATCAGCGACTCACGCGGCAACGGTGCACGCGCCTGCCGATCGCCATCGCGCAGGCGCGACTGGACCTGCGTTGCGGCGCTGGCACAGGCCGCGCGGGGCAGCCCCTGCCCCACACACAGCGAAGTGAACGCACGCAGTGCCTCTGCGGCAGGTTGGCCGTCAGCCAGCAGCGTGCGCAGGTTGAACCTCGACTGCGCGTCCACCAGCTGCAGGTGCACCGGCAGTGGCGCCTGCAGCTGCAGTGGCCGTGCCCAGCGCCCGTTGCCGACGGTGGTCAACTGCTCGCGTGCGTCGTCACGCAACTGCTGCGCCGCGCGCTCCAGCGTTGCATCTACCGCCATGCGCACCTGCATGCGCAGCTGATCGCTGCGTACCGCACGCAACTGTGCTGCCTGACGGGTCAGCAGTGCAGTGGCGATCACCGCCACCAGTGCCACCACCAGCATCGCCACGATCACCGCCATGCCCTGCTGGCGGGCAAACGTACCTGGATTTTTCCGGCGTGCCATTGTTCGGCCTCACAACTGCCAGGAGCCGATGTCCGCATTGCCAGCCTCACCGCCGGGCTTGCTGTCGGCCCCCAGCGAGAACACGTCGATATCACCGTGCGTGCCGGGGTTCTGGTACTGGTAGGGATGCCCCCACGGGTCATCCGGCAGGCGGTCGAGGTATGGTGTGACCGGCATCGCGCCGCTGCCCTGCGGCGGCTTCACCAACCCCTGCAAGCCCTGCTCGGCGCTGGGATAACGGCCATTGTCCAACCGGTACAGCTTCATGGCCTGCATCAGCGCGGCGATGTCCTGGCGTGCCGCCACCACGCGGGCCTGGTCGGGGCGATCCATCAGCCGCGGCACGATCAGTGCAGCCAGAATGCCGATGATGACCACCACCACCATGATCTCGATCAGGCTGAAGCCTTGCTGCCGAGCCCTGCGACCACCCATCTGCGTTGCCATTGTTCCGCCCTCATCATCCTGGAAGAGACCGCCGCCCCATGGTCAGCGGCGCATGTGTCAGTACGATAAACATCCTGCGGAAATCGGCCGTTCCTGCAGCCGATCACCCACACGGCGCGCGTTCGCTACGGAGGCAGCGTCCAGCAGCGAAGACGGAACGCGCGCCAGCGTTTCCTCCACGCAGTGCTGCAGCAGTGGCGCGGCACACGCCTGCAGGAGGCGCATGCACTGCGGGGGCGACCAGGCCATGCCATGGTCGAAGCCGATGAATTGCCGGTACACCTGGTGATAGCGCAGATCGTCGTGCAGGCGCTGCACGCTGCCAGGGGCGCACAGCGCGATCAGCAGTACCGCACGCTGCACCATGCGCACCTCCGCGCTCTCCTGCGCAAGCGTGGCCAAGGCCGCTTCAGGCCACGGCTGCAGGCATGCGTCCAGCGCCTGCCGCAGCAGCATCAATGGATGGCCGCTGACATCCAGCGCTGACCACCTTGCCGCATCGGCCCAGGCATCGCTGGACATCATCCACACCCACGGCTGCCCATAGCGCTGCACATTCACTGGCGCATGCCGTGCCTGCTCCAGCGACTGGCTCAGGTGGCGGTCCAGCTCCAGCATGCTGATCCTGCGACTGTCGTTCATCGGCGTCGCCTGCGCTCCGCGACGCGGGAGCGTCGTACTCTGCAGAAGACGTCAGCAAGGCAACCGAAGCGACAGCACGAATGCGATGTTGAGCAGTGCGTGGCAGCATCGCGGGAATGTCACCGCAACGTCATCCGCCTGCAGGCTTGCAGGTCCAGGCGCGGCGCCTCTCCGCCACACCGCCGGGCCAGCACGGCAACGTCGCTGCGCTGCGCGAATGCCGCCAACGCGTGCATCGCGTCCGCGTCATCCAGCAGCGCCGCCGTCGTCGCCTGCAGCAGTGGCAGCTGCCATCCCTCCATCTGTGCATCGCTGGCGGCCACGAACCAGTGCCACAACCGGTGGTAGCGCACGTGATCGTGAAGTGCCGCCAGACCCTCGATGCCGTGCATGGCCATCAGCAACAAGGCACGTGCCAGTGCAGCGGCAGGCAGCGTTCCCGATTCCGAAAGTGGCAGCGCCTGCCGCTGCAACCGCAGCAGCATCGCCAACGGATGGTCCTGTGGCTCGAACTCCAGCAGCACCGCCTGCTGCCGCCACTGCGGGTCGGACACCACGCATACCCACGGCGCGCCATAGCGGTGCACCATCAGCGGCCGCCGCTGGGTGGTTTCCAGCAGCGCCGACAGATTGCGGCGCAGATCCAACACACCGATGGTCTCGTTGCGCATCCTTGGCCTCTCCATGCATGCAGCGGGCGTGCGCGTCGCGCGCAGCCAGGGTCTTACCCCAAGACGGCAATTCCACCGGGAAAGCGACGCAGGCCGAGTGACAGCGTCTGCCCGAGCTGCTCCAGTGCGGCATCCGGATCATCAATGCGGAAGCGACCACTGACCGGCGCCCGCGCCAATGCGGATTCGCCCAGCAGCACCTTGCCGCGCCGGTAGCGGTTGATCTCGGCCACCACCTCACGCAGTGGCGCGCGGCGGAACACCAGCATGCCTTCGGTCCAGGCGCTGACTTCGGCCGCCACGGCTTCGGCCACCACACCACTGAGGCGCTCGTCATACACCGTCTGCTGGCCGGCCTGCAGCTGCAGGCGACCTTGCGGATGCTCGATGCGCACGCTGCCGCGCAGGCAGGTCACGCGCACCTGGCCATCGGTATTGCGCACATCCAGGCGTGCTGCGCCCTCGTCGGCCACCAGGCAACCCGGCCCGGCGAACAGCGCCAGGCGCGCTCCCGCAGCGGCCTCGATCGCCGCCTGTCCCTGCACCAGCTCGAAGCCTTCACCCTGGGCATCACTGCGCCGGCGCAGGCTGCTCTGCGTATCCAGTTCGATCTTTAGGTGCGGCGTCGGCGCAATCTGCAGCCGCTCGCCGGTACCGGTATGGAAATCGGCGGTCATCGCCGTCACCGAAGGCCACAGGCCCAGTGGCGGGTGCAGCGCAGCCACCACGGCCAGGCTCGCAGGTGCCGCCACGGCCGCACCCAGGAATGCGCGCCGGCTCCAGCGTTGTGCCGGGGTTGCAGGCTGCGGCTGGCGCGCAGCGGCAGACAGCTGCTCACCGGCCAGGCGTACCTGTTCCCATTGCCGTTTCGCGCGCGCAAAGGCGTGCCGATGGCCGGGATCGGCCTCGCACCATTGGCGGAATTTCCTGGCATCGGCCGCAGTGGCTTCGCCCGAGGTCAACCGTACCACCCACGCGTGGGCCTGGCGCTCCACGGCGTCGAGCGGGCGGTGCGGTTGATCGTCAGCGTCCATGAGGGCTCTTGCCGTCCCCGCACGCTGCGGGGTTCTGCTCGGCGTCAAAGTGTAGACGGATGCCGTGCCTCAGAACCGCACCTGCCGTCCCTGCCCGCTGCGTTCGGCCAGGTAATCCTGTGCGGCTTTCAGCTCACGCTGCACCAGCCGCAACGACACGCCCAGGTGCTCGGCCACATCGCGCTGCTGCAGGCCGTCCACGCGGATCGCCAGCAGTATCCGGCGGCGGCGCTCGGGCATCCGCTGCAGCAGGCCGACCATGTCTTCCAGCGCCATCTCCTGCTCGGCCGCCTGTGCCGGCCCCGGGCCGGGATCGGCCATGTCCATCAACGTATCCACTTCTTCCAGGCTCAGCAGGCGATGGTCGGCGCGCTGGCGGTCGATCACGGTGTTCATCGCCATGCGCAGCAGGTACGCCGCTGGGTTCTGTACCGGGTCCAGGCGATCGCGACGCGTGCTCAGGCGCATCCAGGTGTCCTGCAGCGCGTCGCCGGCCAGCTCTTCCGAGCCCAGCTTGCGCACCAGGCGGCGCTTCAGTTCGTCGTACGCGCCCAGCAGATGGTCCATCAGGTCTACCGCCCCAGCCGTGCTGTTGCTCATGTTCGATTCCTTGACGTCATGGTTGGGGCGGGCGCCGGCCACAGTCGTGGCCCGCGCTGGAAGGACGGATCTGCAGGGTCACCGGCTGCGGCAGCGCGGCAGCATCGGCGTCCAGCCGCAGCACCTGCATCGCCTGCAGAAGACGCGCATCGCGGCGGGGGCTGCCGCTGCCGGCAAGCAGTTCGGGTTCCTGCACCTGGCCGTCGTTGGCAATGCGGAAGCGCAGCGTCGCCGCATAGGCGCCCGGTGCAAGGTCAGGGTCGCCACAGAATGCAGTGCGCAGCCGCTGCTGCAGGTCGCCGAAGCGGCGACGCTGCCCGAGGTCGGTGGTCACATCGGTCGGGGAGGCATCGGTGCCCGCGTGTGCGCCGCGGCGCAGTACCACGCGCTGCGCACCGATCAGCTCGGCCTCGACACCCGTATCCTGCAGCACCACCTGCAGCGCCTGCAGTGGCGGCAGGCTGGCCTGCAGCGGATGGCTGCTGCGGCCCGTGCCGAGGTCGCCGGGATACATCACCGACCACCCGCTGACGACACTGAAGCGCTCGACCGCCTGTTCCAGCGGCTGCGCGGGAATGTCATAGGCGCGGATGTCGTCCTGTGCGGCGGCAGCGAAGGCGAACAGCAACCCGGCGGCGGCCGCCACCCTCCAACGTCTGATCGCATGCTGTCCATTCAGCCCCCTGACGTAGAACACATGACCCTCGGCAGCGACATCAGCTGCAGCGGCGAAGCGCGGTGCGACCAGGCGGGTCGACCTGCGCACGGCCGGCAAGCGGGTCAAACCGTAGCGGCGTCACGTGTCATTGCGATGACGGCGGCGCGCAGGGGACGCGCCGGGCCGTTCAGACAGGCAGTTCAGTGGTCTGCTTGATCCGCTGCATGGGGATTTCGGTCTTGGTGTTCTGCACCCCGGCGATCCGGTTGAGGTGCTGTATCTGGAACTGCCGGTACGCATCAAGGTCGGCCACGGCCACCCGCAGCAGGAAGTCGCAGTCGCCCGCCATCAGATGGCATTCAAGCACTTCCGGGAAGGACTTGATGCTGTTGATGAAGTGGTTGGTGGTGTCTTCGTCCTGGCCACGCAGCCACACGCGGACGAACACCGTGAACCCACGCCCGATCCTCGCCGCGTTGAGCAGGGCCACGTAGCGATCGATGTAGCCGCCCTCTTCCAGCAGGCGGACCCGGCGCAGGCAGGCGGACGGCGACAGCCCCACCTGTCGCGAAAGCTCCAGGTTCTGCAGGCGACCATCGCGCTGCAGGGCGTCGAGGATGCGGCGATCCAGGTTGTCGAGCTGGTACTGCATGAAATTTCACCCATCAGGCTGATGGCCGCATGATATTCCACATTCCGTCGGCTCAATGGCATCAACGCAACCCGATTTCGTGATCGGACCGTTAGCATGGGCCACCCCCACCCGTTGTTGATCCATGGACGCCCGAACCACCCTGCCCCTGTCTGATCCCGTGTGCGACACCGCACCGCGCGCCGAATTCCTGCGCGGCCTGCGCGCCGCCGTGCCGGTGATGATCGGCTTCATTCCTTTCGCCCTGGTGCTCGGTGCCCAGGCCGCCCAGAAGGGCCTGTCGGCGCTGGAAGTGCCACTGATGACCGGCCTCAACTTTGCCGGTGGGTCTGAATTCGCCGCGGTCGAACTGTGGACTTCGCCGCCACACATCGCGCTGATCGTAGCGATCACCGCACTGGTCAACAGCCGCCACCTGCTGATGGGCGCCAGCCTGGCGCCGTTGCTGCAGCACCTGCCGCGCCGTCGCGTGCTGCCGGCGCTGTTCTTCATGTGCGATGAAAGCTGGGCACTGGGCGTGGCCGATGCGCGCCGTCGCGCACTGGGCTTCAGCCTGTCCTACTACCTAGGCGTGTCGGCCGGCCTGTACACCGTGTGGGTGCTGTGCACCGCGCTGGGCGCGATCGTCGGCCCACTGCTCGGTGACATCCACGCCTATGGCTTCGACATGGCCTTCCCCGCCGTGTTCCTGGTGCTGCTGCGCGGCATGTGGCAAGGCATGCGCGCCGCCCGGCCATGGCTGGTCAGCCTGGTGGTGGCTGCGGGCACATACCTGCTGGTGCCCGGCGCCTGGTACGTCGCCAGCGGCGCGCTGGCCGGTCTGGCCGCTGCGTGGCTGCTGGCCGAGGACGCCGCATGATCTTCAACGGCCTGATCCACTGGACCTCGGTGCTGACCATCATCCTGATGGCCGCCGCCACCTATCTCACCCGCATCATCGGTTTTCTCGCGCTGCGCAACCGCACCCTGAGCAAGCGCGCGGTGACGGTGATGGAAGCCGCCCCGGGCTGCGTGCTGATCTCGGTGATCGCTCCGGATTTCGTGGCCGACAAGCCGGCCGATCTGGCCGCACTGGCGATCACGTTGCTTGCGGCCACACGGCTGTCGATGCTGCCGACGGTGCTGATCGGTGTGGTATCGGCGGGTGTGCTGCGGTATGTGATGGGGTGAGCGCCAGAGGACAACCGGCGCCGACCGTCGGCTTCCATATGCAACACGTCTGATTGTGCGTGCGCCGGGGCGCCTGCAAGGATGCATCCACGGCCTTGGAAGGGTGATCTCCTGCAGATGGAATCCTGGTTGCGGCACGCCACGGGCACAGCAGCGCTGCTGCTCTGCGCCAGTGCGTGCAATACCCTCGACATTCCCCCGCGCGATAGTGTCGGCGCGGACGGAGCGTTTGCCACGAGCCTGCGCGGAGCGCCCTCGCAGCTGAGCGTTGGCACCGCATCGGTACTGCCCGGCCAGGAGAGTTCGGAGCAGACGACGCGCTCGCACACTTGCCAACGGGAATCAACCGAAGTGATGGTGCGCTGGGTCGAACCCAGCCTGTCCACTGACCAGGCAGTGAATCTATGCACTGCAGCCGCGCACGCGGCGAGACAGCCACTCCAAGCCGCAGGCCTGAACGATACACCGGTCCGCTACCAGGTCACGATCGTCAGCGACGGCGGCGGCATCTGGCAACAACCTGCCAGGCCAGTCCGACCAGAACTGGTGGTGGCGCTCTGGTTTCCCGCCGGCGACGACGCTGCTGCACTGCGTGCGCGCGTAATCTCCACCACCGCACACGAGTTCCACCATATCGCCACCGCGATGGCAGGCCAGCGCCGATGGGGAGCGCACCGGGAACCGGAGGCATACCTCGCCGGGGCATGCGCGCTGCTGGCGATTGAAGGTGAGCTTCGGCGCGAGCAGCTACCCGGCCGCCATGATCCCCGCGCTGACAGCCTGCTGCCGGCGGCAGCACGGCGGTCTGGAAATGCCGGCAACGCGATGGGCCAGTTGTTGCAGGCATTCTTCAGCGGGGATCGTATCCAACGCGATGACGAAGAAGGGCGCGCACTGCTACGACACTGCCACCACACCATCGGATTCCCCGCCATCGCCCACTAACGCCGCCCCTCCCTGCGACAGCCGGTCGCAGCCCCCTCCGGGCACACGCTTGACCTATATCAATCCGCCCCACGCCACGGGCGCGTATCTCTATGCAGGAACCCAATACGCCGGCGTCACCGGCATCCAAAGGACCTGCGATGAGCTACACCCCCGACAACGCCCAGCTGCTCAACGCCATGCAGAACGTGATGGTGATCTCCACCACCGACCTGCAGGGCAACATCACCTATGCCAACGACCTGTTCTGCACGCTCACCGGGTTCGCGCGCGAGGAACTGATCGGACAGCCGCACAGCATCGTCCGCCATCCGGACGTACCCAAGGCCGTCTACAAGGACATGTGGGACACCATCAAGGCCGGCAAGACCTGGACCGGCATCGTGCCCAACCTTGGCAAGGGCGGCGTGCTCTACGTGGTCGACACCACCGTGCAGCCGCTGTTCGACGCCGACGGCAACATCACCTCTTACATCAGCATCCGCCGCGTGGTGAACGACCTGATGCAGAACTACGACCTGGTCGAGTTCAGCAAGGAAAAGTTCGACGACTTCTACGAGGCTGCGTGAACGCCATCCCCACACGCAGGCCCATCAGCCGGCTGCTGGTGGGTTTCGCCTCCGAGTCGGGCAACGCCCGCGCCCTGGCCCAGCGCCTGGGTGCGGATCCGGACCTGCAGCCGCATGGACCGCAGGTCCTGCCGTTCAATGACATCGATGTGGCCAGCCTCGGCCACGGCGATGTGCTGCTGGCCATCTCCAGCTCGTTCGGCGACGGCGAGCCACCGGCCAATGGCGAGCGCTTCTTCGAGTCGCTGCGACAGGCGCCCGCCCTGCCCGGACTGCGCTACGCGGTGTTCGGCCTGGGGGATACCGGCTACCCCAGCTTCTGCGGTTTCACCAAGGCGCTGGATGCAGCGTTGAGTGATCGTCAGGCGCAGCCACTGCTGCACCGTGTCGACGCCGACCTCGGCTACGAACAGTTCTTCCAGCAGTGGCGGCCGGTGCTGGGCCAGGTACTGGACGGTGATGCGACCGCCGGCCAGGACCTGCGCCTACAAGTGACGGCCTACGGCGAAGACAACGCGTTCGCCGCCGGCATTGTCGAACGGCGCCGACTGAATCACAGCACCCCCGCCGCCTGGCACCTGCAGCTGGACATCGCGGGCAGCGGCATGGCCTACCGGGCCGGCGACACCCTGCATCTGGTTCCGGAAAACGATCCTGCGCTGCTGCAGGCCCTGGCCAGCTGGTATGGCGATTCCAGCGCCGTCGACGCGCTGCGCGACCGCGAACTGCGCCTGCTCAGCAAGGGCGTACTGCGCGAACTGGCCAGGCTGGGGGGTAGCGACGTACTGAAAAGCCTGCTGAAGATCAGCCAGAAACGCGAACTGGACGCCTACCTGCATGGCCTGGACCTGCTGGACGTGCTGCAGGACCACGCCACCCCGCAGTCGGTTCCGCTGGCGCGGCTGCGCGAGCTGCTCTCACCCTGCCTGCCGCGCGCCTACTCGATTGCCTCGCATCCGCGCGACGACCAGCTGAGCCTGTGCGTGCGCGAAGTGCGCTACACCCTGCGTGGCCGCGAACGCTTCGGCACCGCCACTGGCAGCCTGCTGCACGGCGGCGACACGGCGCGTGTGTACTGCCGCTCCAATCCGGGCTTCCACCTGCCCGAAGGCGGCGACGCGCCCCTGCTGCTGGTGGGCACCGGTACCGGCATCGCGCCGCTGATGGGCCTGATGCAGGAACTGCAGGCCACCGGCGACGCACGGCAGGTCCATCTGGTGTTCGGCGAGAAGCATCGCGAGCACGACTTCCTGTACCGCGAGCAGCTGCAGGACTGGCAGGCGCGTGGCGTACTGGCCAGCCTGCACACAGCGTTCTCGCGCGATGCTGCGCAGAAGGTCTATGTGCAGCATGTGCTGAAGCAGCAGGCCACGCAGATGCGGGATGTGCTGGCCCGTGGCGGCCACATCTACCTGTGTGGCAACAAGAGCCACCTGGAAGGTGCGATGCGCGAAGCCATCGACGCGATCGGCGGCGAAGGCCATTGGGATGCCCTGCGCAGTGAGGGTCGCACCCACTGCGAGCTGTATTGAACCGTCCCTCGGGTAGAGCCGGCCGCTGGCCGGCTGCTGTTGGCGCTACGACGCTGCCGGCCAGCGGCCGGCACTACCTGCGGGTCGTGGCTGATCAGCAGCAGTGGAATACCGGTTTCATCCAGCACGGCTTCCAGCTCCTGGCGAAGGTGCTGGCGCAGGTCGTGGT